>NZ_SOHG01000012.1:0-366574 GCF_004403155.1 Cryobacterium sp. Hh7
AAGTCACGCCACCACGCCGAAGAACGCCAGACCAGCACTGGAATTGACTTCAGCGCAATCTGGCGTTCCGGAAATAGCTAGGAAACTCCCGCTAGCGGCGAGGAAGGCCTCGCCGCTGCTCCGCACCAACAACTCAGCCTGATCACCCTGGACATCCGCTTGCCGGGAATGGACGGATGGGGATTCTTGATTCGGCTGCACGAGTTCGCGGATCTGGCGGCGGTTCCCATCGTGATCATTGCCGGGGATACCGATGTGGCCCTGGCCCTGACTCACGGCGCGGCGGCCGTGTTGGAAAAACCGATCAGTCGGGCAGCTCTGCAGAAATCGTTGAACGTGCTGGGTCTCAGCCCGGACGCGCTCCGCACCCGGCGGGTTCTGGTGGCCGATGACGATCCCGAAACCGTTGACGTGATTGCCCGATTCCTGACTCGCCCGGAGTACGCCGTGGAACGCGCGTTCACCAAGAATGATGCGATCGAGATGGCGCAGCGCCTGCATCCTGACCTGGTGCTGCTCAACCTGATGATGGAAGGGTTTAGCGGTTATCAGGTGGTCCTGGCCCTGCAGAGTGACCCGACTACCGAACACATTCCCGTGCTCGTGGTCACCGGTAAGCAGCTCACCAAACAGGAGCTGGCCGCCGTCGACAGTGACCCGACCCAGCCCGTGCGCGTGCTGGGAACCGAGAATTTCAATCGAACGGCTTTCATAGCCGAGGTGAAGCGAGCGCTAAGTTCGGGCCTGGATCTGGGTGATGAATAGTGGCCAGGATTCTGATTATTGAAGACAACCCGATCAATATGAAACTGGCCAAGCTGTTGGTGCGACGGGCCGGGCATTCGACACTGGAAGCGGTCGATGCCGAGAGTGGATTGTTGCTGGCCCGGGTCGAAGTTCCCGACTTGGTTCTCATGGACATCCAGTTGCCGGGAATGGATGGCTTCGCCGCCACCACCGAGTTGAAGAACGACCCGGTGACCGCCGACATCCCGGTGATTGCGCTGACCGCCATGGCCATGAGCCGAGACCAGGAAAAGGCCCGCACCGCTGGCTGCGACGCCTACATCACCAAGCCCCTGCACTATCAGGAGCTTCAGGACGCGATCAACTGGCTCATGCCGCGGGTAGACGATGAGGTTGCGGCGCACGAAGCGGGATCGCTCACCCGGGATGTTCTCGAGCGCGGGAACGAATTCGAGCAGGCCAGCACAGAAGCGGATGCCTCGCCCTCCCCGGTAAGCCGGGCCGCGGTTCGCGCACCGGGCGCGACCCGCATCCTCGTGGCCGAGGACAACCTGAGCAATCAGAAGCTCATCCTGTGGCAGCTGAACCTGCTGGGCTACGAAGCGGATGTGACCGACAACGGTGCGCTCGCGTTCGCGCGGTGGACGAGCGGCGACTACGACCTGGTGATCACCGTTCTGCACCTGCCCGAGATGAACGGTTACGAGCTGGCCTCGGCCATCCGGGCGGCCGAGCCGCCCGGTACGCGGATGCCGATTCTGGCCATAACTACGAGCGCGGTGCGCGGCAGCGATGCTGACCATTCGCGCTTGGTCGGCATGAACAAGTACCTCATGCGGCCGCTGCACCTGGCCAAATTGCGCGCGGCTCTCGTTAAGTGGCTACCGGTCGAATCCGACACCGAGCAGGGTCAGCTCCTATAGACCCGGGATGCTCAGCGTCTGCCGGAGGAGAGTGACCGTGCGGTCCAGCGCCTCGGCCAGGGTTAGCCGGGTGGGGCGTTCCCGACCATCCTCCCGGCTCGTGTCGGCCGTCGCTCCGAACTGGGGGCAGGGAATCCACTGCAGCGCCATGAACCGCAGCACGCCCAGCAAGGCGTGCGTGATCAGCTCGGCCTGGCCGTGTCGAAAGACTCGGTCAGCGTCGGTTTCTGTGTCTGTGTCGACCCCTCGGGCTAGTCGCAGGTAGACGAGCTCAGCGACCTCATCGGTGACCCGGGTCATCCGTTCCATCTGCTCCTGCAGGAGCTGCGGATGCAGGCCGAAGATCTGAATTCGGTCGGTGAAGAGCTGCTCGTCGATGCCGTCCGGCGGCCCCATCGCGCTCATCAGCGCGAGCGCGTCCGGCAACAGGTCGTCTCCCGGCGCGGCGATGAACTCGCGAGCGCTTGCCTCGTCAATGGTCGGCGGTTCGGCACCGATAATGGCGGCCGTCTTCGTCTTGAAGTAGTTGAAGAAGGTGCGCTGCGAGATGCCGCTCGCGGTGCAGATCATATCCACCGTGACGTTGTCGAAACCGTGTTCCAGGACGAGGCTGACCGCGCTCCGTTCCACGCGCAAGCTCGTCGCGTGGTGCTTGTCCTCGCGGGAGCGCGGGCGAGTGGAGGTGGTGGGGGTGTCGATCATGACTCGTCCTGGTTCATCGGTGTCCTTTATCGGATTGCCGGCGCTACTCGTAGCGCAGCGACTCGATCGGGTTCTGCTTGGCGGCTCGCTGGGCCGGAAGGGTTCCCGAGAGGAACGCGATCAGCATGACCAGCAGAATGACGAAGGCCACCGACATCGGTTCGAATAATAGGATATTCAGCCCGGGCAACCCGGAGAGGAAGCCCTGCGACAGCACGGCGCTCAGCGCAGAGCCGAGGCCGATGGCCACACCGGCTCCGATGGCGCTGCCGAGGAACCCGATAAAAATGGCTTCGAGGCTGAACAGGGTGTAAACCTTGCCACCGCTCATGCCCATGGCCTTCATTAGACCGATCTCGCGGGTGCGTTCCTGCACGCTCATCAGCAGGGTATTGATGATGCCGAATGCCGCGGCGATCAGGGCGATCACGGCGAAGGCGTTGAGCACACCGACGATGCCATTGATCACGGTCTGCACAGCGCCGAGCTGGTCCTCGATGGTGCTGGCGGAATAGCCCTCGGTCGCGAGGTCGGCCTTGAGCGCGCTGATGCCCTCGGCGGAGAGCGCGGTATCGAAGTGGGCGACGGCCACGCCGTAGCTCGTGACGGCGGTGTCGATGCCGCCGGACTGCGCGTCGGCCAGTTCAGCGATCAGGGCATCGTTGGCCCCGGCACCGGCAGCGAGCAGGCTCTCGAGCGAGACGCCGACGACGGTGGCGTCGACCACGTGCTTCTCGCCGAGAATGTCGGTGATCCCAATAGAAACGGATGCCCCCACCGCGTCATCCGCGGAGGCGAAGCCGAGCGGAATCACAAAGGTGTCCTGCAGCACCAGCTGCGCCTCCTCGGCACTGCCGTCGAGCTGCGCGCCCGCCGTGAGGTCGGCCGTGGTCACCGCCGAGGTGGCGTTGATGCTGAACTCGTACCGTGTGCCCGAGTCGTATTCGACGTAGTCGGGCTGCACCGAACGGATCGGGTCGACCGATTCGATGCCGGACGTTTCGGCGATCGCCCGGAGGTCGGCATCCGTCAGAGCCTTGGTCGTGGTGCCGGGGGGACCTTGCCGACTGGAGACCGACGCGGAACTCTCGGCGTCATATTCGACCGGGCCGTCGCCGGCGGCGGTCGCATCGCTGGCCTGGGTGATGATGAACACGTCGGGCGAGCCGAGGGCACCGACCTGGGCGTCGACGTACTGGCTGACGCCGGCGCCGACCGCGTTGGTCAGGGTGAGGGTGAAGGCGCCGACGAAGATGGCCAGCACGGTCAGCGTGGTGCGGAGCTTGCTGCGAAAGGTATTGGAGATCGCGGTGGCGACGAGGTCTTTGGTTCTCATACTGCGCCTCCGGCGGTGTTCATTGCTGCAGTGCTGTGTGCTGCGGGGGCGTGGGTGGCGAGCTGGGAGACGATGAGTCCGTCGCGAATGTAGATCTGGCGGTCGCAGCGGGCGGCGAGATCCTCGTCGTGGGTGACGATGACGACGGTGATGCCCTGGCTGCGGTTCAGCTCGAACAGGATGTCTTCGACGACGGCGCCGGTGGCGGTGTCGAGGTTGCCGGTTGGTTCGTCGGCGAAGATCACGCGCGGCGAATTGACCAGGGCTCGTCCGATGACGACGCGCTGCTTCTGCCCGCCCGAGAGGGTCGTGGCCTTGTTGCCGGCCTTGTCGGCGAGCTCGAGCTGCGTAAGAACCTGCATGCCGATGCGGCGGCGTTCCTTGCCGCCCATACCGGCGATCTTGAGCGGGAGGATGACGTTGTCGAGCACGCTCACGTTGGGGGTGAGAAAGAACTGCTGAAAGACGAAGCCGAATTCCTTATTGCGCAGTTCGTTGACGGCGCGCTTGGACAGCAACTTGGCGTCCTGGCCGGCGACCTGCAGTGTTCCCTTGTCGGGTTCGTCGAGCAGCGCGAGCAGGTGCATGAGGGTGGACTTGCCCGACCCGCTTTTGCCGACGATCGCCACGGTCTCGCCCGGCGCGATCTGCACGGACACGCCCTTCAGCGCGTCGAACCGGCTCGTGCCAGAGCCGTAGGATTTCTCCAGGCCTTGCGCATCAATTACCCACTCGGAGTCCATCGGGCGTCCCTCAGTTCGGTGCTAGATACTACAAAATGCAGTAACTGCACTCTAATTTGCAGTTGCTGCAAATTTGCTGAGGGGGAGTGCGCTGTCGCAGCTATAGATCGAGGCTGTCTCCCGGTTCCAAGGCGAAGAATTCGCCGCCACCCTGCTCGGTGACACCTTGGATTCGTGCGTTGGACAGGTCTTTCCCGGCCCGGGATAGCAGCATCTCATGGGTCGTGAAGCTGCGCTTCGGCTGGACGGCCAAAACGTAGTCCATCGCCTCACTGATTTTCATCCAGGGCGCCGCGGCCGGAACGGCGAGTGTGCCGACCGTGACGCCCTCGGGAACCGTGAAGGCGTCACCGGCGTAGTAGAACTCGTCATTGACCAGCACTCCAACGTTGTCAATGGCCGGAATCGACTCGTGAATGATCGCGTGCGTCGCCCCGAAGAAGCGCAGGCTGAACGGGGCGGCCTCGATCTCGTCCCCAGCCTGCACCGTCGTCACCTCGAGATCGGCATTGAAAGCGGCGATCGCCCGAGCGACTCCGGCCGGCGCGAAGATGCGTAGGTCGGAGTTCATTTCGACGATCCGGCCCAGCTGTTCCGGGGTCCAATGGTCGGCGTGTTCGTGGGTGATAACGACGGCTACGGCGCCCGCCGTGCCGGTAAGCGCCGTGGTGAACGAACCGGGGTCGATGTAGAGCTTCTTGCCCGAGAGCTCGAGGATCAGGGCGGCATGCTCCAGCTTGGTCAGTTTCATGTCCCCGAGCTAACCGCGATTCGAGTCGTGGCGCAACAGCATTCGCTGTCGTGATTGCTGTTTTGCCGCTGTCGCGACGCGCCGTGTGCGCTCAGTTTGGAACTGCGCTGGTCCGTGTGGCATACTCGGTAAGTTGCAAAAACGGCCCCATCGTTTAGCGGCCTAGGACATCGCCCTCTCACGGCGGTAACGCGGGTTCGAATCCCGCTGGGGTCACAATTGCCCGGCTTCCTTCTCTTGAAGGGGCCGGGCGTTTCTGTTTAACCGGTGCTATTTGGTACGAAGACGCCACAGCGAGGTGACCTCGCTCTGGCGCACGGCGTGCAGCGGGTCGCTCGTGTCGGTCGCCCGGGAGTGCACTGCGGCCGCTTCGAGCGCACCGATCACCCGCAGGCCGGCGGTGTCGATCACGGTCATGAGGTCAGCGCGAGTGCGCAGCCCGACCAGTTCGGCAAAGTCGGAGAGCACCAGCCAGACCTCACCGTTCGGCTCCAGATGGTCGATCACGCCGGCCAGGAAGCCCTTGAGCATGCGCGAGCCGGGGTCGTAGACGGCAGCGTCGAGCAGGGAATGCGCGGTCGCCGGAATCCACGGCGGGTTGCAGACGATCAGATCGGCACGCCCCTCGGGAAACAGGTCGGTCAGCTGCACCTCGATGCGCCCGGAGAGCCCCAGTCGGGACACCGTTTCTCGAGCGGATGCCACGGCGCGCGGTTCGAGATCGGTCGCGATCACCCGTGGTACGCCCCGCGTCGCCAGCACCGCCGCGAGCACTCCGGTGCCGGTGCCGATGTCGAAGGCCACCCGCGGCGCGGCCAGCGGAGCCGTCGCCACGAGATCGACGTATTCGCTGCGCACCGGAAAGAAGGTGCCGTAGTGCGGGTAGATCGAGGCGTTCAGCGCGGCGACGCGAATGCCCTTGGTGCGCCACTGGTGTGCACCGATCGTGCCGAGCACCTCGTGCAGCGACACAACGGATGCCTCCGCGATGCTCCCATAGGCATCCACTGTGGCGGCGACCACGTCGGGTGCCCGGCGCAGTCCGATGATGTTGCCGATCTCCAGCGGAACCAGCAGCAGGCTGAGAATGCGCGCCCGGTGCGACCGGTTCTGCCGGTAGCGGTAGAACAGTTCGGCGGTGGTGCGCGGGGTTTTGTCGGGGCGGGGCCGGGTGCGGTGTTCCAGAGCGGTCAGAATCTGGCGGGCGTTCTGAAAATCGCCGGTCCAGAGCAGGGCGACACCCTGTGAGGCCAGCCGGTAGGCGGCATCCGCTGTGATGGTGTCGTCAACCGGCACGACACGTTTCGGGGCCGGGGCGCCGTTGGCTGATCGCCAGAGCGCGGAGGCCGACACTCCGTTTTCGGACCAGTCGAGATACTCGCGCGGGGGGCCAGCGGCCGTCATCGAACCCGGTCCATAGTCATAAGGTCCAACTATAGGTGGCGCCGCGGCGACCGGGGTCGAGTGCTGGGCGCGACCAACGCACTGTTAGAATTCTGCATGCGAAGGGGAGTATCCCTCTGGGCCCGATCGGGTCCTATGTCGCGATCGTCAATACGGGCCGCACTGGCGGGGCCCCGGTCGCGGTGGTATCGATGGGCTCCCAACGGATGCTTTCGGTGCGGGAGAGACTTTCGGGTTCTGTAACACCTGACTCCCGTCATTTCTTGAAAGGCCCCCGTGGAACTCGCTCTCCCTCTCTGGTTCGAAGCCGGATCCCTCGTCGTTCTGACCCTGATTTTGGTCGCCGACCTGCTCATCGTCTACAAGCGCCCGCACGTTCCGAGCATGCGAGAGGCCGGCCTGTGGGTCGGTTTCTATGTGGGACTCGCGCTGATCTTCGCGCTCCTGATGCTGGTGCTCGGCGACGCCGAACACGCCGGCCAATTCCTGGCCGGCTGGCTTACCGAGTACAGCCTGTCGATCGACAACCTGTTCGTCTTCGTGATCATCATGGCCCGGTTCTCGGTGCCGAGAAAGTACCAGCAGGAAGTGCTGATGGTGGGCATTATCATCGCCCTCGTGTTGCGTGGAATCTTCATTCTGCTCGGTGCCCAGCTGATCGAGAGTTACGCCTGGATCTTCTACATCTTCGGCGCGTTCCTGTTCTACACCGCGGTGAAGCAGGCGTTCTCGTCGGAGGAAGAAACCGAAGAGAAAGAAAACGGCGTCATCCGTTTGCTCCGTCGGCGCATTAGCATGTCCTCGGAATTCGACGGTTCCAAGGTGCGCACGCTGATCGACGGCAAGAAGGTCTTCACCCCGATGCTGATCGTGTTCATCGCGATCGGTACGACCGACCTCATCTTCGCGCTCGACTCCATTCCGGCGATCTTCGGCATCACCCAAAGCCCGTTCATCGTCTTCACGGCCAATCTCTTCGCCCTGATGGGCCTGCGGCAGCTGTACTTTTTGCTCGGCGGACTGCTCGAACGCCTCGAATACCTCAAGTACGGTATCGCCGTCATCCTCGGCTTCATCGGCGTCAAGCTCGTGCTGCACGCGATGCACACCAACGAGGTGTTCTTCATCAACGGCGGCGACCCCATGTTGTGGGCACCCGAGATCGACACCTGGACTTCGCTCGGCGTGATCATCGGTAGCATGGCCGTGGCAACGATAGCGAGCCTGATCAAGGCCCGTCACGATGCCCTCAAGCGTGGGCACACGCTCGCCGAAGAGATTTCGGTCAACGCTGGGGAATGATTGAACGAGGCCAGGTGGCGGCGAACGGAGGATTCATGACTCTGAATCAACAGAGCACCATCGAATTTTCCAGCAGCACCGCCCGTCTCGTGTTCAGCGTGCGCAGCGAGGTGGGCAACGTACGCAAGGTCAATGAAGACAGCGTTCTCGCGCAGTCTCCGGTCTTTCTGGTGGCCGACGGCATGGGCGGACACGCCCAGGGTGACGTCGCCAGTCAGACCGTGCTGGGCGTGTTTGACGAGCACATCGCCCGCGACCTGCCGTCCACCCCGGAGCGCATTCTGGATGCCATCCACTCGTCGAACGATGCCGTGCGTGATCTCAGCGCTGAAGGCGACTCGGGCACCGCTGTGTCGGGAACGACCCTGGCCGGGATCGCGCTGGTCGATGCCGGCGACGAGGTCGGTTATCACTGGATGGCCTTCAACGTCGGGGATTCCCGGGTTTACACCTGGTCCGATGGCGTTTTGACCCAGTTGTCGATCGACCACTCCGCAGTGCAGGAGATGGTCGATGCCGGCCTGATTTCTCGAGCGGATGCCGAGAAGCACCCGGAACGCAATGTCATCACTCGGGCCATCGGCGCCGACGAATTCGTCGACGCGGATGTCTGGCTGCTGCCCGCTTCGGGGGAGCAAGCGTTCCTGATCTGCTCCGACGGGCTGACCAAGGAACTCGACGACGTGACGATTGCGCGGTTGCTGGCCACGGACATCCACTCGGCTGTTGACGGGCGCAGCAGGGCCGAGATTCTCGTCGATGCTGCGATCGAACACGGTGGACGTGACAACGTGAGCGTCGTCTTTGTGGAGTCGACGGTCAGCTGAGCAGCGCGAACCGGGCCTGCGGGGGAGGTGTTACCCTGAATCCGTGGTGCTGAACCGACTTCTTATCTGCCGCGACGAGTCCCTGTACTGAGGCCTCCCTCGTCGCGGCGTTCGGCGTGGCTGCCATCGATTCGTGAGGAAGACGCTCAAAATGACCAACGTAATACCCACTTCGACCATGAGTTCCGACGTCGGCCTGCGCACGCTCGCTGAGAAGGTCTGGGACAAGCACCTCGTCACCAAGGGTGAAGACGGCACCCCCGACCTGATCTACATCGACCTGCACCTGCTGCACGAGGTGACCAGCCCGCAGGCCTTCGACGGACTGCGCCTGGCCAACCGGCCGCTGCGCCGGCCGGATCTGACCATCGCGACTGAAGACCACAACACGCCGACCCTCGCGATCGACAAGCCCATCGCCGACCCGACCAGCCGCACCCAGATCGAGACGCTGCGCCGAAACTGCGCCGAATACGGGGTACGGCTGCACTCGCTCGGTGACATCGAGCAGGGCATCGTGCACGTCGTCGGCCCGCAGCTCGGCCTGACCCAGCCCGGCATCACCGTGGTTTGCGGCGATTCGCACACCTCCACCCACGGAGCCTTTGGAGCGATGGCGCTCGGCATCGGCACGAGCGAGGTCGAGCACGTCATGGCGACCCAGACGCTGCCGCTGAACCCGTTCAAGACCATGGCGATCACCGTCAACGGCGCACTGCGCACCGGGGTCACCGCGAAGGACATCATCCTCGCCGTGATCGCCAGGATCGGCACCGGCGGCGGAGCCGGCTACGTGCTCGAATACCGTGGCGAGGCCATTCGCGCTCTCTCCATGGATGGCCGCATGACCATCTGTAACATGTCGATCGAGGCCGGCGCCCGCGCCGGCATGGTCGCGCCAGACCAGGTCACCTATGACTACCTCAAGGGTCGCGCCCACGCACCGCGCGGCGCCGACTGGGACGCGGCCGTCGCGTACTGGCAGACCCTGGCCACCGACGAGGGTGCCAGCTTCGACGCCGAGGTCATCATCGACGCCAACGAGCTCGAACCCTTCGTGACCTGGGGCACCAACCCCGGCCAGGGCGTCTCGCTGAGCGGATCGGTGCCGAACCCCGCCGAAATCGTCGACGCCAATGAGCGCTCGGCGGCCGAGCGGGCCCTGGAATACATGGACCTGACGGCCGGAACGCTGATGAAGCAGATTCGGGTCGATACCGTCTTCCTCGGCTCCTGCACCAACAGCCGGATCGAAGACCTGCGGGCCGCCGCCGAGGTCATCAAGGGCAAGACCAAGGCGGAGGGACTGCGCATGATGGTCGTTCCTGGCTCGGCCCGGGTACGCATCGAGGCCGAAGCCGAGGGGCTTGATCAGATCTTCCTCGATTTCGGCGCCGAATGGCGTTTCGCTGGCTGCTCGATGTGCCTCGGCATGAACCCCGATCAGCTCGAACCTGGCGAACGCTGCGCGTCGACCAGTAACCGCAACTTTGAAGGACGACAGGGCAAGGGCGGGCGTACCCACCTGGTGTCGCCGCTCGTCGCGGCCGCCACGGCCATTCGCGGCACGCTCTCAAGCCCGTGGGACCTCGTTCAGGATGGAGACTAAGTAACATGCAGAAATTCACCACCGTCACCGGCATCGCGGTTCCGCTGCGCCGATCCAACGTGGACACTGACCAGATCATCCCGGCCGTGCACCTCAAGCGTGTCACGCGCACCGGCTTCGAAGACGCCCTGTTTGCAGCCTGGCGCCTCGACCCCGAATTCGTGATCAATAAGAAGGAGTACCAGGGCGGTCGGATACTCATCGCCGGCGCCGACTTCGGCATCGGTTCCTCGCGGGAGCACGCCGTCTGGGCGCTGCGCGATTACGGCTTCGACGTAGTCCTCAGCCCCCGCTTCGGCGACATCTTTCGCGGCAACTCGGGCAAGCAGGGCTTGCTCGCCGGCCAGATCAGCGAAGCGGATGCTGAAACCCTGTGGAACCTGGTCGAGTGCGATCCGGGCGTGGAGTTGACCGTGGATCTGGTCAGTAAAACCGCGCGTGTCGGCGATCTGACGGTGAATTTTGAAATCGATGATTACACTAGATGGCGGCTGCTCGAAGGTCTGGATGACATCGGGCTGACCCTGCGTGACGAAGCGCGAATCAGTGAATTTGAAACCAAACGCGAATCCTGGTTGCCCCGCACCCTTCCCGCCCTTTCCCCCGAATCTTCCAGAATTAATTTGATGTAATTTGCATTTGCACTAATTTGCACCAGGACAGGTAACTTGTGAGCACTCTGCGCGAAACAGATCGTAGCGAAACCGACGAGGCGAAGAAGTTGAACGACGCTCGAAACCACGACGACGCGAATGAGCGGGGGAGCGCTGCGAACCACGGAGCATCTGTCGGCCTGACCGCTGACAAGATCACCATTCGAGGAGGAATTCCCCTGGTCGGCCGCATCGAGGTGAAGGGGGCGAAGAACCTCGTCACCAAGGCCATGGTCGCCGCCCTCCTCGGTGAGACCCCGAGCGTGCTCAAGGACGTTCCGAATATCAGCGATGTTCGGATCGTTCGCGGGCTGCTCGAGGTGCACGGCGTCAAGGTCACCGAGGGCGACGAACCCGGAACCCTGGTCCTCGACCCGGTTGACGTGGAGAGCGCGCACTTCGCCGCGATCGACGCCCATGCCGGTTCCTCGCGCATCCCGATCCTGTTCTGCGGCCCGCTGCTGCATCGCCTCGGTGAAGCGTTCATCCCCGATCTCGGCGGCTGCCGCATCGGCGACCGCCCGATCGACTTTCACCTCGAGGTGCTGCGTAAGTTCGGTGCCGTCGTCGAGAAGCAGCCCAACGGCATCCGCATGTCGGCGCCGAACGGACTCAAGGGCGCCAAGCTCGAACTGCCCTACCCGAGCGTCGGAGCCACCGAGCAGGTGCTGCTCACCGCGGTGCGGGCCGACGGCATCACCGAGCTCAAGGGCGCGGCGATCGAGCCCGAGATCATGGATCTCATCAACATTCTGCAAAAGATGGGCGCCATCATCACGGTCGACACCGACCGGGTGATTCGCATCGAGGGCGTCGAACGCCTGCTCGGCTACAACCACCGCGCGCTGTTCGACCGCAACGAGGCCGCCAGCTGGGCTGCAGCGGCCCTCGCCACCGACGGAGACATCTTCGTCGGCGGCGCGCGTCAGCCCGAAATGATCACTTTCCTCAACGTGTTCCGCAAGGTCGGCGGCGCTTTCGATATCTGTGACGACGGCATCCGTTTCTATCACCCCGGCGGCGATTTGAAGCCCGTCATTATTGAAACGGATGTCCACCCCGGCTTCATGACGGACTGGCAGCAGCCGCTTGTCATCGCGCTGACCAAGGCTCACGGCACGTCGATCGTGCATGAAACCGTGTACGAGCAGCGCTTCGGCTTCGTCGACGCCCTCGTCGAAATGGGCGCGACCATTCAGATTCACAACGAATGCCTCGGCGGCCATCCGTGCCGGTTCGGTCAGCGCAATTTCAACCATTCCGCCGTCATCACCGGCCCGACCAAGCTGCACGGCGCCGATATCGTCGTACCCGACCTGCGCGGCGGCTTCAGCCACCTGATCGCGGCGCTCTCGGCCGACGGCACGTCCACGGTCAGCAACGTGGGAATCATCAGCCGAGGTTACGAAAACTTCATCGGCAAGCTGCGGCTTTTGGGGGCGGACTTCGATCTCGAAGGATAATAGGCGCGTGCCTGAAAATAACGACGTGCCCGCAACTCCCGAGTCGACTACCAAAATTCGTTCGGAGAAGAGCCGCCCTTCGGCATTCTGGATTCTCGCCGGGTTGATTCTGCCGGTGATGAACCTCGCCGCCCGCTACGAGATTCTCGATGCCCACAAGTTTCCGCGGAGCGGCGCGTTCGTGTTTTCGCCGAACCACTACAGCGAGATCGACCCCGTGGTCATGGGGGTCGTGGCCTGGAAGCTGGGGCGGCTGCCTCGGTTTCTGGCGAAGGCATCCGTTTTCAAGATCCCGGTCATCGGCTGGGTGCTGACCAAGTCGGGGCAGATTCCGGTGCAGCGCGGCGGATCGGTGCGCGGGAGTGAGCCGGTCAAGGCTGCCCAGCGTCTGGTCGATAAGGGCCAGATTGTCGTGGTGTACCCGGAAGGGTCACTCACCCGTGACCCCGACCTGTGGCCGATGCGCGGCAAGACCGGCGCCGTGCGCATCGCGCTGGAACAGGGGATTCCGATCGTGCCGGCCGCGCACTGGGGCACGCAGCACCTGATGGAACGGTATTCCAAGAAGGTGCACCTGTTTCCGCGCAAGACCATCACAGTGAAGATCGGCGACCCGATCGACCTCGCGCAGTTTCGGGGACGCAGCCTCGACACGGCGACGCTCAACGAGGCGACCGCCGTCGTGATGCTCGCCATCACTGCGTTGCTGGAAGACTTGCGCGGCGAGAAAGCCCCGGTCAAACGATGGAATCCGGCGGAGCACAACCAGAAAGAGACCGGTCGTTTTGAAGCCTAGAACCCCCCAGCTGCCGAAGAGTCAACCAGGCACCCGGGTGGCCGTGCTCGGCGCGGGCAGTTGGGGAACGACCTTCGCCAAAATTCTGACGGATAGCGGTGCCGATGTCGTTCTGTGGGCTCGCCGCCCCGAGTTGGCCCGGGAAATCTCCGAAGCGCGCCGCAACAGCGACTACCTGCCCGGGGTAAACCTGCCCGTCGGGTTGCGCGCCACGAGCCGGCTCGAGCTGGCGCTGGCCGGAGCGGAAATGGTGTTCGTCTCGGTGCCCAGCCAGTCGCTGCGCGAAAACCTGAAGCAGGTTGAACCGTATTTGGCCGAGAACGCGATCATCATCTCGCTGATGAAGGGTGTCGAACGCGCAACCGGCATGCGCATGAGTTCGGTGATCGAAGAGGTGCTCCGCATCGACCCCGATCGCATCGCGGCGATCAGTGGTCCGAACCTCGCGCTGGAAATCGCCAAGGAACAGCCGACCGGCGCGGTCGTCTCCTCGGCGAGCCTGGAAACGGCGCAGGCCGTGGCCAAACTGGCGACCAACCGCTACTTCCGCTCCTACGTCAACACCGACGTCATCGGCACCGAGTTCGGCGGCGTGCTGAAAAACCTCATCGCGGTCGCCATCGGCATCGTCGACGGCGTCGGCTACGGCGAGAACACCAAGGCCTCGATCATCACGCGTGGTCTGGTCGAAATGACCGACTTTGCGGTCGCCTACGGCGCTCAGCCCGAGACTCTGGCCGGACTGGCCGGCCTCGGTGACCTCATAGCCACGTGTCAGTCGCCGCTGTCGCGCAACAACACAGCGGGCCGGCTGCTCGGCCAGGGGTACAGCATTAACGACGTCGTCAAGCAGATGCAGCAGACCACCGAAGGCCTCGCCTCGGTCAAGCCGATTCTGGCACTCGCACGCGCCAAGGGCGTCGAGATGCCCATCGTCGAACAGGTACGTCAGGTACTCGACGGCACGCTCAATCCCCGCGACATTGCGCCGCACCTCACAACTGACTCCGGCGAACCGCAGGGCGAAAGGACACTTGACGATGGACAAGCTCACGGTGGTGCTTCTCTTTGGGGGGCGTTCCAGCGAACACTCGATCAGCTGCGCCACGGCGGGCGGGGTGCTGGCAGCCCTCGACCCTGATGCGTACACCGTCATCCCTGTCGGAATCACCCGGGACGGTGCCTTTGTGCTCGAAGAAAACGACCCCGCCAAGTTTGCCCTCAACGCCTCAGCACTGCCGGTCGTTGCGGACAACGGCACCCGCGTGCGGTGGCCGGAGAGCGCGTCCAGCCGGGAATTGACCGTCGTCGACGCGTCCGGTGAGCGAACGCTTGGCCCGGTCGACCTTATATTCCCGATTTTGCATGGACCGTTCGGTGAGGACGGCACCATCCAGGGCATGCTCGATCTGCTCGGCCTGCCCTACGTCGGGTCGGGAGTTCTCGCATCCGCTTTGGGCATGGACAAACACTTCGCCAAGACCGTTTTTCAACAGGCTGCCCTGCCCGTTGCGCCGTGGCGCACCATCAAAGCGGATGAGTGGGTAACGGCTCCCGGTTTGGCCTATGCGGCCCTGGAACAGCTCGGCCTGCCCGCGTTTGTGAAGCCGGCGCGGGCCGGATCGAGCGTCGGCGTCAGCCGGGTGTCGACCCCGGACCAACTGGCCGAGGCCATGACGGTCGGGCTCGCCGAAGACAACAAGGTGCTGATTGAATCCGGGCTGGTCGGCCGGGAGCTCGAGATTGCGGTGCTGCAGGGGCGCCCGGGGGAGCCGACCCGCACCTCCATGGCCGGTGAAGTAGTGGTGACCGGCCGGGACTTCTACGATTTCGCCGCGAAGTATCTCGACGCGCCCGGCGTCGACCTGGTCTGCCCGGCGCCGCTGGCACCCGAGGAACTGGCCGAGGTGCAGCGGCTGGCCATTGCCGCGTTCGAGGCGATCGGCGGTGCCGGCCTGGCCCGCGTGGACTTCTTTCTCACCGCGACCGGCTGGGTGATCAACGAGATCAATACCATGCCCGGGTTCACGAGCATCTCGATGTTCCCGAGCTGCTGGCTGGCCAGCGGCTACACCTATCCCAAGCTGATCGACGAACTCATCGCTGTGGCCATAGCCCACGCCCGCCACGGCTCCTGACCTATTGCTGATCGAGGCGCGATGAAGGAGCGATCGACCTAGGGTGCGCTCGTGGCTCCATCAGTCGGGAGATCCAGATCTTCCGCGCCGACACACGCTCCAGTCGCCGGCACGTATCCGACCGCGTTGGACACGTCGATGAGCGTCGTCGACCCGCTCACCCGCTCAGAGTCGATCACGATTTCGATGGCCGGATCGCGACCATACGTCGTGTAGCGGTAGGTCGGGGCGTCGGAGTCGTCTTCGATCCAATCGATGCCGTTGATGTTCAGGCACGGCAGCGTCGTGGGTTCCGGCACCGTAACGCCACAGTGCAGCAGCACCGCGGCCGGGTCACCCCAGGCGCCGGTCGCCTGCGCATTCGTTTCGCGGGCCGCCTCATCGGCGACGCTGGATGGCAGGTGCACGATGACGTCGGCACAGGCCACGTTGGTGGCGTCGGGGGCCGGCGTCAACGGCACGACAGTGGCGCAACCGGCCAGCAGCAGCGAGCTCGCGAGCACGCTGAAGACGGCGACGGAACGTACGGGAACTGAGCGCAGGAGCAGGAATGGGTGAGACATCGCATTAAGGCTACCGTTTCTTACATGACGACTTCTGCGGATGCCCCGCGTCCCGCCCCTGCGACGCCATCCCGACTGGCCTCGGCAGCGCCAGTTTCAGCCTCGCAATGGCCCAAAATTTCCGTGCCGGAGTCGGCTGCGTCTGCAGCGGTCAACCCGTCGCGGGGGCCCGAGCCGATGGCATCCGCTTCGGAAACGCTCGCCGATCTCAGCGAAGGCGCCGTGCTCGCACGAATCTTTCCCCGGCTGCCGACCGCGGCAGCCGAACTGCTCGGCCCCGGCGACGACGCGGCGGTCATCTCGGCGCCCGACGGACGATTCGTCGTCACCACCGACATGATGATTCAGGGTCCCGACTTTCGCCTGGCCTGGTCGACACCGCACGACCTCGGTTGGAAAGCTGCAGCGACCAATCTTTCCGATGTTGCCGCCATGGGCGCTCGCCCGACCGCCCTGGTCGTTGCGATCGCGGCTCCGCCATCGACACCGGTGTCGGTGCTCGAGGGCATCGCTGACGGGCTGCGAGACTGCTGCGAGGCGCTCGCCCCCGGCTGTGGGGTGGTCGGCGGCGACCTGTCGGCGTCCGACGCGCTGACCCTCGCTGTGACGGCGTTCGGCGACCTCGAAGGGCGCGCGCCCGTCGTGCGCTCGGGCGCGCGCCCCGGCGACACCGTGGCGCTCTCCGGGCGGCTTGGCGACGCCGGCATTGGCCTCGAGCTGCTGTTCCGCCTCGGCGTCGACGACGACGGAGTGCCCAACCTCGCTCGCGCCAATGCGCTCAAGCTCACGCACCCGGCCGAGGTCGCCGCCCAGCTGACTCCCGTGCCGCCCATTACGAGCGGTCCGGTCGCTGCCGTGGCTGGCGCCACCGCCATGCTCGATGTCTCTGACGGCCTCGCCATCGACGCCGGACGCATCGCCCGGGCCAGTGGTGTGGCCATCGACTTCGATTCCGCCTGCCTCGGCGATCGCATCGAGGTCGCTCTCGGCGGCGGCGAAGACCACGGATTGCTGGCTACCTTCGGGCCAGACACGGCACTGCCGCGCGGTTTTCGCCGCCTCGGAATCGTCACCGCGGCCTCCGTTGCACTCCCGGCCGGCTCGATCACCGTCGACGGGGCGCCGCACGACCAGGGTGGCTGGGACCCTTATCGCGGCTGGGACGGTTCCGCCGGCTAGAGCGACTGTGACGGCGCCCGGTACGAGAATCGTGCTGGCCGTCGCTCGAACTACGGCGCAGGCTGCTCGACGGGCGACGCGTACCAGACGGTCGTATCGCCATAGTCCTTGCGGCGTTCAAGCTTGAGTCCCGTACCCCATTCCGGCTCGGGCGAGCGTGAGCTGCGCTCGAGTACCACGAGCGCGTCGTCGGCCAACAACGGGGCGAGCGCGCTCAAATTGTGGCCCAGCTCAATCTCACTGAGGTCATACGGAGGGTCGATGAATACGACGTCGAAGCCCTCTTTCGTAGCGGCTAAGAACGACTGGACCGCCTGCGAGGAGACCGCAATCTTCAGGTCGGTGCCCTTCGGGGCAGACCGCTGTACGGCCTCGCCGTTTTTGCGACACATGGCCGCCGCGCCGTAGCTGTTCTCGACCAGCGTCACTACGCGCGCTCCGCGACTGGCAGCCTCGAGGCCCAGGGCGCCCGACCCAGCGTACAAATCCAGCACACGCATGCCGTCGACGGCGTCCCGCGAGTCGAGGGCCGAGAAAATAGCTTCCCGTACGCGATCACTCGTGGGCCGGGTGCCCGACTTGGGAACGGCCAGGGTCAAAGAGCCGGCAAACCCGGAAATAATTCGCGTCATAACCCTCCCGAGCCTAGCCGCAGCCGCTCCCGGGTGGCCGCACACGACGCAATGTCGGAGGCCCGGTTTACCATGGAACCATGACCGGTTCGAGTGCTGCCCATGGCCCCGAATTCGATGGTGCTTCTCTGCCGGCGCCCGAGCTCGAACCGCTCACCCTCGACACCACCCTCAAGATCGCCCTCGGCCCGGCCAGGGCAACCGCGCTGCGCAAGGCCTTCGCCATGGAGACCGTCGGTGACCTGCTGAGCCATTACCCGCGCGACTACGCCGACCGCGAGGTGCTCCGGCCCCTGAATCAGGTCACGCCCGGAGCCAACATCACCGTCATCGCCGATATCGTTTCGGTTCGAGAACGTCGCATGTCGTCGAAGCCGGGCACGATCGTTGAGGTGGTAATTTCTGACGGCGGGGGCGAGTTCACCCTCACTTTTTTCGGTAAGAAGAGCCAACAGTGGCGGCTTGACCAATTGCGTCCCGGTCTGCGTGGCAGTTTCTCGGGCAAGGTGGGTAGGTATCAGGGCCAGAGCCAGCTGGCGAACCCGGCGTACAAGACCTTTGAGAGTGAAGAAGAAGAGGCCCGTGACGATCCGTCCGTTCGGCTGAGGCGCAAGCCGCTCATTCCGATCTACGCGGCAACGGCCTCGGAGACCAGCTGGAGTCTGCAGACCATGATCGATCTTGTCCTGCGGCGCATGGACACTTTGCCGGACCCTGTTCCCGACGATCTGCGGGCCGAACACGGCCTGCTGACCCACACCGAGGCCATCCGCTGGATCCACAGCCCCGACAATCCGGCCGAATGGATGGCCGCCCAAAACACCCTTCGGTTCACCGAGGCCTGGGTGCTGCAGTGCGCCCTGATGCAGCGGCACAGCCTGGCCAGGGAGCGTCGCACCCGCCCGCGGGTACCAACGCCGGGTGGGTACCTCGAACGTTTTGACGCCGCGCTGCCGTTCGTGCTCACGGTCGACCAAGAGATCTGCGCGGTCGAGATCGCAGGCGACATGTCCCAGTCCGGCCCGATGAACCGCCTGCTGCAGGGCGAGGTCGGTTCGGGCAAGACCGTGGTCGCGCTTCGGGCAATGCTCGCCGTGGCCGACAGCGGTGGCCAAACGGCTCTGTTGGCCCCGACCGAGGTGCTGGCCGGGCAACATCTGCGGTCGATTACGACCCTGCTCGGCCCCGATCTCGCGGCCGAACTCATGCCGACCCTGCTCACCGGCAAACTTCCAGTCGCGCAGAAGCGCAAGGCCCTGTTGCGCACAGTGTCCGGCCAGTCCCGCATCGTGATCGGCACCCACGCGCTACTCAGCGACACCGTGACGTTTTTCGACCTTGGGCTGATCGTGATTGACGAACAGCACCGATTCGGCGTCGAGCAGCGGGAAACCCTGCGGTTGAAGGGCGCCGAGCCACCGCACGTTCTCGTCATGACGGCCACTCCGATTCCCCGCACCATTGCCATGACGGTGTTCGGCGACCTCGACGTGAGTACCATCCGCATTTTGCCGGCCGGGCGCCAGGGCATCACGAGCATCGTCGTGCCGCTGGCCGATCACCCAGACTGGTTCCAGCGCATCTGGACCAAGCTCGCCGAAGAGCTCGCTCTAGGGCGACAGGGATTCGTGGTCTGCCCGGCAATTTCGCCCGCCGAGGTTGAAGAAGACGCCGAACTGGCACCCGCGTCTGAGGACGACAAGAAGACTCCGCTCGCCAACGTTGAGACCGTGCACGAGAGGCTGCGTGGATTCGCGCCCCTGGCCGGGTACCGCATCGAGGCCCTGCACGGGCGCATGACGAGCGAGGAAAAGGATCGCATCATGCAATCCTTTGCCGCCGGTGAGATCGACGTTCTCGTCGCGACGACCGTCATCGAGGTGGGCGTTGACGTGCCCAACGCTTCGGCCATGGTCGTGCTCGACGCTGAACGCTTCGGCGTCTCCCAACTGCACCAGCTGCGCGGTCGGGTCGGACGTGGCGGTGTGCCCGGGCTGTGCCTGTTGGTCACCAACTCCCGCACCGGCTCGCCCTCCCGCCAGCGCATCGGTGATGTCGCCGCGACCCTCGACGGTTTTCGACTCGCCGAACTCGATTTGGCGCTCCGCCGGGAAGGTAATGTGCTCGGCGATATGCAATCCGGCGAGGGAACGTCCCTGCGTTTTCTTCGGGTGGCCGAGGACGGCGACCTGATTGCCGAGGCGCGACAAGCCGCCTTCCATCTCGTTTCGGGGGATCCGGGCATCCGCACCTACCCGGCCCTGCGCGAGGCGATTGCCCGTCGACTGAACGAATCCGAGCGCACCTGGCTCGTGAAAGGCTGAATATGCCCACTAGAAGCGCACGACCAGGCAGCGCACCGTCAGTCTCTGGCAGTAGGGTGTGAGCATGCGCAGGATCGCCGTTGTCCCTGGATCATTTGACCCCGTCACACTGGGCCACTTGGACGTGATCAATCGCGCGGCCGGCCTGTTTGACGAGCTGCATGTGCTTGTGGTGCACAACCCCGACAAATCGGCCCTGTTGCCGATCAGTCAGCGCGTGTCGCTGCTGGAACAGGCCATCAAAGAAGCCGGACTCCCCACCAACATCGTGGTCGCCAGCTGGAGTATGGGCTTGCTCGTCGACTACTGCATGGATGTCGGTGCCAGCGTGCTGGTGAAAGGCATCCGCTCTCAGGTGGACGTGGCTTATGAGACGCCGATGGCGATTGTCAATCGCAACCTGGCCGCCGTGGAGACGGTCTTCCTCTTGCCGGATCCGGCCAACGCCCACGTCTCCAGCTCGCTGGTCCGTCAGGTGGCCGGCCTCGGCGGCGACGTCTCGCCGTATGTGCCGCGGGCCGTGGCACAGTATCTGGAGCGGTCGCGGGTATGAACCGCCAGCCGGCTCGCTCCTCTGAGGACTTAGCGTCGGTTCCACCAGCCGACACCGCGCAGCTCCGGACTGCGCCGTTCACCACCGAGTCGGGCGTTGACCTCAGCGAGCTTCAGGCCGCCGGGCGCGCGATCATGCGCAACGTCGAGACGGTCATCGACGGCAAGCACGATGCCGTGCAGATTGCCCTGACCGTGCTGCTGGCCGAGGGACACCTGCTGATCGAGGACGTTCCCGGTGTGGGCAAGACCATGCTCGCCAAGGCGCTGGCTCGTTCCGTGGACTGCACGGTCGGGCGAATCCAATTCACGCCCGACCTGCTGCCCTCCGACGTGACCGGCGTCTCGGTGTTCAACCAGGCCGAACGTCGCTTCGAGTTCAAGCCAGGGCCGGTGTTCGCCAACATCGTCATCGGTGATGAAATCAACCGGGCGAGCCCAAAGACTCAGTCGGCGCTGCTCGAATCGATGGAGGAACGCCAGGTCACCGTCGACGGCGTCACCTACCCGCTCGCGCTGCCGTTCACCGTGATCGCCACCCAGAATCCGATCGAGATGGAGGGCACCTATGCCCTCCCGGAGGCTCAGCGGGACCGATTCATGGCGCGCATCTCCATGGGGTACCCCGACATCGGGTCCGAGCTCGCCATGCTCGACTCGCGGGATACCAACAGCCCGCTCGCGCTGATCTCCGCCGTTGTTTCGGGGCAGATCCTGCGCGACATGATGCACACCGCCCGAGCAGTATTCGCCTCCGGCGCCGTGAAGGAATATGCCGTCAATCTGGTGCGCGCCACGCGCGATGATCGGGACCTGCGCCTCGGGGCCAGCCCTCGGGCGACCCTGCAGCTCATTCGCGCGGCCAAGGCACAGGCCGCCCTGAACGGACGAGACTACGTGCTGCCCGACGACATCGACTCCCTGGCCGTGGCGGTGCTCGGCCACCGGCTGGTTCCGACCAGCCGCGCCCTCGGCCACCACCACCAGGACAGCGGCCCCGTCATCGACGACATCGTGCGCCGAATCCTGGGCGACACTCCCGTTCCGGTGGGAGCAGCAGCGTTCGCTGTCCCGGCATCCGCTGTACCCAAAACGGCCGTGCCGGCATCGGGGCGGTCAGGGCCGGTGCGGCCGGCCGTACGCGGGATTCCGGCCAGACCGGTCGGCTCCACCGGACAGCCCTAGCTCATGGCCGCGCGCGGGGCAGGTGGTTCGGAGCGGTCGGCTTGGCTGCAGCGGCTCACCGCTGGGTTGACCTCCCGGCTCACCCTGCGCGGCGGTGTCTGTCTGATGGTCGGAGCCGTGATCTTCGCCAACGCGGTCGTCGTGAACAGCCGGGATCTGTTGTTCGTGGCCAGCATGCTCATCGTGGCGCCGCTCATCGCGGTCGGCTATGTGTCCGTGCGACCGGCGCGGGTGGAAGTGACCCGCACCTTCCGGCCGTCGATCCTGTCGGCCGGCGGCGAGAGCGTCGTGTCGCTGCATCTGCGCAACCTCTCGGCGCGGCCGTTGAGCGGCGCCCGCTGGGCCGATACCCCATCGCCCGGTATCAATACGCCGCCCGCCGCCATCCTGCCGCTGGTGAGTCGGCGAGGCGCGCCCGGTGACAGCGTGCGGCTGGAATACGCACTCTCACCGCGTCAGCGCGGTGTCTACGCGGTGGGACCACTCGGGGTGTCCCGCCACGACCCGTTCGGCTTTGCGCACGGCCTACGTCTGTTCGGTGAGCCGCATGACCTGATCGTCACACCGCGGGTCATGCTCCTTCCCGGCGGGGGACTGGCCCAGACCAGCAATGACGGTTCGATTCGGGAACTGCTGCGCCAGGCCATCCAAACCTCCGACGAACTCATCGCTCGTGAGTACCGGCCCGGGGATGCTCTGCGCCGCGTGAACTGGCCGGCCACAGCGCGGCACGGCGAAATCATGGTGCGGCAGGAGGAACAGCGCAGCAATCCGGAGGCCCGCATTGTGCTCGATACCACCCTGGCCGGTGCAGCTGGCCTGGGGCCCGGTCGGGTGCCGCCGCATCTTGTGGCCGCATTCGAACTCGAGGTCGAGCTGGCGGCATCCGTTGGGGTGCACCTGATAGACGCAGGCTACCGGCTCGAAGTCATCGAACTCGGCGCGAGCCAGCTGGTGCCGGGCGGTGAACAGACGCTCGGTGGGCTGCACGGCGACGTGCCGGCCAGTTATCGTGCCCCCGGCGGCGATCGGGCCCTGTTGGAGGGCCTAGCGAGCGTCGTTCCGGTGCCGTGGCCAAGTCGCAGCGCACGCCTGGCGGCGTCACGACGAGTGCCGGTGCGTGCGGCCCTGCGCGGCGCAGAGTTATCGCTGCCGACCTTTGCACTGTTGGTCAGCCTGTCTGAAGCGGATGTCGACGACCTCGTCGCCCTCGCCCGTCACTGCGATCCCGCCATTGCGTTCGTGCAACGTACCGTCGTCGCTGTCGCCCGCGAACGGCTGCAGGAAGCCGGCTGGCGCTGCCTGGAGGTCGCGAGCATCGATGACCTCGAAACCGTGTGGAACGACGTGAATCGGGAGCGAGGCCCCGTTCATGACTAGCCTGGCGACGAAGCCGGTCGCTCTGCGCGGAGTCACCCCGGCCCAACCCCGACCGCGTGCCCGGCGGGGCGGTCGGGGTGCCGCCCGCTGGCCGCTGGCCCTGACCCAGCTGTTGCTGGTGCTCGTGTGCTGTGCGGCACTGGGCCCCCTGCTGCGGGGTACCGCCTGGTGGTGGGTCTGTGCAGTGGTCGCCAGCGCCGTGCTGCTGGGTTCTTCCGTATTCCGCCGTCTCGGCCTGCCGCGGGCCGTCGTTCCGTTGGCGAACACGGCGGTGTTGCTGGGCGCTCTGACGCTGCTGTTCGGCGGCGGATCCGGCCTGTTCTGGCTCATTCCGACACCACAAACGGTGGGCACGTTCAGCGGGTTGATTGCCGCAGGGGGAGAGTCAGTTGCCCAGCAGAGCACGCCGGCGGCGGTGACCGTCGGCATCCTCTTTCTGCTCGCCGGTGGAACGGGACTGATCGCTATTCTGATGGACCTGCTCGCCGTGACCCTGCGCCTGCCGGCCGTCGGCGCGGCTGTGGCGCTCGTGCCGCTGCTGTTTCCGGGCTTCATCATTGAGGATGGTGCCGATCTCGCCGCACTCGTGGCGGCGGCCGCCGCCTTTCTGCTGCTGCTCCGGGTGGACGTCTACGTTGGCCGCGTGCACGAAGCCCGGCATTCACCGGCGGGACCGCACGCGCCCCGCGCCTTTCGGTCGGATCGGCCACGCGGGCCCGGACCGATGGGCGGCTCCATCGTGGTGGCATCGTTGACCATTGTGGGCGCCCTGATTCTGAGCACGGTCGCCCCGGCCTTCACTGTCGGGGGACTGGTCGCCTCCCGGTCCGGCGGTTTGCTGTTCGGCAGCGGGGTTAGCCCGATGATCAACCTGGGGCAGGACCTGCGTCGGCCCAAGGCCGGTCCGGCCTTCCATTACACCTCGACCGGCACCGAGCAGCCCTATTTCACCCTGCTGACCCTCGACGAAGTGATCGGCCTGAATTGGACGGCGCGCATCGACGCAGCCGACGTGCAAAACACCGTCGATCGCATTCCCCGACCCTTCGGTCTCGACGCCAACGTGGAGACCGCCCCGGCATCGACCACGGTCGTCATCGACGGCGTCACCAGCCAATGGCTGCCAGCGCCGGCTCGCGCCACGAGCATCGACGGGCTGAGCGGCCGATGGTACTGGGATAGCCGCACCCGGGCGATTACCAGTCGTTCCTCGAACACCCTCGGCCAGGAATACACGGTGTCGGCGTTGGAGCTCAAGCCAACGGCCGTGCAACTGCGCAGTTCGAGCACGAACTTTCCGGCGAGCGTGCAGGGCAACCTGCAACTGCCGGTGGAACCGCCGCCCATCATCGAGGAGACGGCCCGGCGAGTCACAGCTGACACCACGTCGAACTATGACGCGGCGGTCGCCATGCAAAAGTACCTGCGCAGCAGCGTCTTCGCCTACGACACCGATGCCCCGGTCGAGGACGGCTACGACGGCGGCGGCGTCGACGTGATCGGGCAGTTTCTAGAAGCCAAGCGCGGCTACTGCGTGCACTTCGCCGCCACCATGGCCGCGATGGCCCGCACCCTCGGCATTCCCTCGCGGGTGTCGCTCGGCTATCTGCCCGGCGTCAAGTCGCAGGATCTCGAACAGGGGCTGGGCCGCTACAACGTTGATTCGCACGACCTGCACGCCTGGCCGGAACTGTACTTCGTCGGCATCGGCTGGGTGAAATTCGAGCCGACGCCTGGCCGGGGCATCGTGCCCAACTACGAGCAGGCCGAGGATGCCGGCACGCCGTCGACCGCGCCCGGTGCGCCCGGCTCCACGAACGCCCCAGGCCTGAGCCCCGATCGGCTCGCCGACGATTCCGCCCTGGAACGCGGCGCGTCGGCGCAAACCGCCGACGCCGGTAACCGGCTCGGCATCGTCGGATTCAGCGCACTGGGTCTGCTCCTGCTTCTGGTTCCGAGTGCGGCGAGACGGATGCTGCGGCGCTGGCGGGTGCGCCGCATCCGCTCCAAAAATGCCGGCGCGAGCCTCGCCTGGCTCGAAGTGCAGCACACCAGTCTCGATCTCGGGGTGCCTGCGCGCGTCACCGAGACTCCGCGCGCGTTCGCCGTGCGCCTGGAGCGGCTCGGCCCCCTCGACCCGGCGTCGGCGGCAGCGCTCGAACGAGTGCTGCTGGCGGTGGAACGGTCCCGGTTTGACCGATCGTCGGGCCAAGCGGAGACCCTCGTCGACGATCTGGCCCTGGTGGTGCGCGGGCTGCACGTCGGCGCGAGTGTCGGCATCCGTTTGCGAGCCCTGTTTGCGCCGCGATCGCTGTTCACCGTGCTGGGAGCGGTGCTGCGCGGGGAACGTCGAGCCGCCCCGATCGCCCCCTGAACGGAGTACCCACGCAGAAAGCGTAGAATTTACGACCGTGACTAAGTTCAAGAAGACGCCGTACACGGTCGACGTGCGTGACCTCATTAACCGCCCGGGCACCATGCACGAACGCCACCTCGACATTGACGTACCCGACGACCTCGGCGCTGGCCTCGTGGCGGTGAAAGCCGGGTCGACCCTGTCGACCGAGCTGCGCCTCGAGGCGATGCACGAGGGAATTCTGGTGAGCGTCGAGGTCTATGCGCGGGCGCTCGGTGAGTGCGGTCGATGCCTGAAAGACATCGACCTGCCGGTCCGAGTTCATTTTGCCGAGCTTTTCGGTTATCCTCAGGAGGAAGCCTTCGAGTTTGAGATTTTGGACGACCATGTCGATTTGGAATCTTTGATCCGGGACGCGGTAGTGTTATCACTTCCGTTCCAGCCGGTATGTCGGCGTGATTGCCCTGGTCTTGACAGTGAGACCGGGCAGCCGCTTGCCGAACTGCCCGAACTCGTTTCCGACGATGCGCCCGATCCCCGGTGGTCAGCGCTTGCGGGGTTTACGGCTTCCACAGACAAAGACATGGATGCGGACATCCATGTTTCAGACAGAGAAGAGAAGTAGTCATGGCAGTACCGAAGCGCAAGATGTCGCGTTCCAACACCCACTCGCGTCGCGCGCAGTGGAAGGCCACGCCTCCCACCCTCGTCAAGACCATGGAAGGCGGCAAGGTTGTCTACAGCCTGCCGCACCGCGCCAAGGTTGTCACCGACTCCACCGGCACTCCGTTGTTCATGGAATACAAGGGCCGTAAAGTCGCCGACATTTAAGTCGCCTCTTCTCTCCAGACCGGAACTCGGTCGATGAAAAGAGTTAATACCGAGCGGTCGCCCCTGTTGGCGACCCTCGGCGTGCAGATTGAACCGGTGATTCTGGAGCTAGCTCTGACCCACCGGTCTTTTGCGTACGAAAACGGCGGCATTCCCACCAACGAGCGCCTGGAATTTCTCGGCGACTCGATTCTGGGGCAAGCCGTCACGGTCATGCTCTACCGCACCTACCCGAACCTCGACGAGGGTCATCTCGCGAAGCGTCGGGCCAGCCTGGTGTCCACGGCCGCTCTCGCGCAGATTGCCCGCGGCCTCGGCCTGGGCGACTACATTCTGCTCGGTCGCGGCGAAATCCTCACCGGCGGCCGCGACAAGGCGTCCATTTTGGCCGACACTGTTGAGGCGCTCATCGGCGCCACGTTTTTGGATGCCGGTGGCGAAGTTGCCACCGCGTTCGTGCTGCGTCTGATCGAGCCACTGCTCGCTGAACCTGGCCACTTCGGTGTGTCAATGGACCCGAAAACGAGCTTGCAGGAGCTCGCAGCGAGCGCCGGCGTCGGCGTCCCGGTTTACACGCTCGAAGGTAGTGGCCCCGATCACTCCAGGGTGTTCGTCGCGACGGTCGTCATCGGCTCGGCCGTGACGGCCGAGGGCGTTGGCCCCAGCAAGAAGTTCGCCGAAATGGCTGCGGCTCGTGACGCAATCGACCAGCTCAACGCTCTCTAACTTCTATGCCGGAGCTCCCCGAGGTTGAGGTCGTGCGTGCCGGTCTCGAGCCGGCCGTCACCGGCGCTCTCGTCACCGGGGTTGAAATCTTCGACGAGCGCTCCCTGCGTCGGCACGCTCCGGCGGCCGGATCCTTCGCCGAGCAGCTCACGGGGCGGCGAATTCTCGCCGCCGTGCGTCGCGGCAAATTCCTCTGGTTGCCCCTCGACAGCGATCGCGCCCTGGTCGTTCACCTTGGTATGAGCGGCCAGGTGCTGCTGCGCACACCGGGTGCCGCGGAGGATCGCATGTTGCGCATCCGCTTGACGCTGGAACACCCGGCCCACGGCGAGCTGTGGGTCAATTTCGTCGACCAGCGCATCTTCGGCAGCATGGCCGTCGACGCGATGGGCCCGACCCGTGACAGTCTGCCGGGCGGATATTCGGGTCAGCTCCAAGCGGATGCCGCCTGGCAGAACCGCATTCCCTCGCAGGTAGCGCACATTGCTCGCGACCCGATCGACCCCTCGTTTGCTTCGAGCGCCTTCTTCGCCGCTCTCGCGCGCAAGAACACCGGCATCAAGCGGGCGCTGCTCGACCAGAACCTGATCAGTGGCATCGGCAATATTTACGCGGACGAGGCGCTCTTTGCCGCTCGCATCCACTACGAGCAGCCCGCAGCGTCGCTGTCGGCGGCGAAGGCCAGAACGTTGCTCGCGGCCGTGCGCACCATTCTGCAGCGTGCCCTCGCCGAGGGCGGCACCAGCTTCGACGCCCAGTACGTCAACGTGAACGGGCAGTCCGGCTACTTCGCGCACAGCCTCGAGGCCTACGGTCGGCAGGGCACGCCGTGCTCCCGTTGCGGCACCCTGATCGTGCGCGAGCAGTTCATGAACCGGGGCTCGCATTTCTGCCCGCGCTGCCAGCGCCTGCGCTAGCCCGTTGCGTAGCGCTGCGCGGCTGGCGCTGCCCGAGGCGGCTCGCGCTGGCCGAGTTCCGGCACCGAGGTAGTCGAGGCCCTACACGCTGCGCGGGACCTGCGTCAGTACGCGGGAGTTCGGGTCTGGCCGTAACTCCCGCGTGACGCCTCGCGCGGGATCTGCGCCAGTGCGCGGGTGTCGCGCGCCTCCCGCGCAGTGGCGCAGCGCCCGCGCGAGGTGAAACGGATGCCCGTGGGAACCCGGCCACGGGCATCCGTCGCAAAACGCCCGTGTTGCCGTGTTGCCGCGAGCGCCAGATCCGACGTTAGAAAACTACCCGCGTCCCGGCACCGTGCCGCCGAAGTCGTCGCCGATCAGACGAGCGGCCTGCTGCAGCAGCGGAACGACCGTGGCCACCACCATGTCGGGCGAGGCCCGATACGCCTGCAACGACACGTTGACCGCGGCCACCACCCGGCCAGAGCGCCAGACGGGCACGGCCACTCCGCGCAGGCCGTCTTCGAGCTCCTCCGACACGATGGACCACCCGTTCTGCGCCACCCGGTCGATCTCAGCGCGCAGCTCGTCCATCGTCGCGATCGACCGCTCCGTGAAGTGCTGAAGTGTGATCGAGTCGAAGTAGGACTCCCGCTCCATTGGTGCCAGCCCGGCGATCAGCACGCGTCCCATCGACGTGATCCACGCCGGAAACCGCGTACCCACATTAATCGACACGGCCAGCAGCCGCGGCGACGCCACCCGCGCCACATATACAATGTCGGGCCCGTCGAGAATACACAGCGACGTCGTCTCGCTCAGCTGCGTCGACAGCGACTTCAGGTGTGGCTCGGCGATCTGCGGCAGGCTCAGCGCCGACAAAAAGGATGCCCCCAGATCGAGACACCGCGGGGTCAGCTCAAACTGCCCACCGTCCGCCCGCAGATAGCCCAGGTCAGTCAACGTCAGCAGAAATCGGCGAGCGGATGCCCGACTCACGTCAACTTTGCTCGCCACCTGCGTCATCGTCAGCCGGGGCTGCGCGGTCGAAAAGGCCAGCAGCACGGCGAACGCCTTTTCGACCGACTTTACAAAGTAGTCGGGATGATCGGTCATTGGGGCCTCTCAGTGCCGGGTGCCGCGCAGATGCTGCGCTGCCAGCCGTACCGGGGCGTTCGGCGCTCCGTAACCGTCGTAGTCGCCCAGTCGCTGCACGACTTCGAAGAACAGGCTGCCGACCGTTTCGGTGTAGAAGTGCAGAAAGTGTCCGCGGTCGTCGCGATCAAATAGCAGATCGAGTTCCTGCAGGGTGGCCAGAAACTCCGGGTCGAGTTCGAACCGGGCGTCGATGTCTTCGTAGTAGTTCGGTGGAACCGGCATGAAGTTCAGGCCGCGCTGCCGCGCCTGGCGCGCCACGGCTATCAGGTCGGTGCAGGCAAAGGCGATGTGCTGCGGGTAGGCCGCGGCCTGCTCTTCGGCCAGCGGCGCAATGTTGAGCGCGAGTCGCACCCGGCCATCTTCGGTGCGCACCACCTGGCTGCGCACCAGCCCGCTCGGCCCGGGAACGTCCATTGACGCCTGCGCGGCGAGCGACAGGGTGCTCTCATAGAACAAGACGGCTTCGTCGAAGTGCTGCCAGTCCTGGGCAAGGTTCACGTGGTCGATGTGGGTGATCGTCTGAACCGTCGGCGCGGTCGGCTTCTCCCTGGCCACGGTGAATTCCTGCGTCCACGCCGCCGAGCCGTCAACGAGAAAGACCTCGGTGCCGTCCGGCGCATAGAACCCCTGCAGCACTTCTTCGCCGGCCTGATTGGGGCGCGGCACCGCGGTCGCCTTGAGCGCGAGAGCGCGCGCGGCGGCAGCGGAGGCATCCGTCACGGTGAAACCGAGCGCAGCGATGCCCGGCTGCAGGTGCCGGGCCTGCTGTTCGTTGATGATGATGCGGGCCTCGCCCTGGCTCCAAAGTTGCACCGGTTTGGTGCGGTGATGGCCGTCGAAGCTGAACCCGAGCTGAAACGCGAGGTCTTCGACGGCGCGGGTGTTCTCGGCTTTCACCTCGGCGAAGTCGAACCCGGTCGGGTCGTCGACGCGCGGAATGGTGGTGAGCTGCATGGGATAGCTCTCGACGCCCTGCTCGGCGAGCAGCAGCGAGGTGCGTTCCTCCAGCCAGATCAGCGAGCGCATCGCGTCGACGGCCGTGCGACGCTCGTCGCCCTGCCGAAATACGTCGTTGAACACCTCGAGCGACACCGGCCCGCGATACCCGGAGCGCACGACGTGCGCGAGAAACGCCGGCAGGTCGAAGTCGCCCTCGCCCGGGAACACCCGGTGGTGTCTGCTCCAGCTGAGCACGTCCAGGCTCAATAGCGGGGCATCCGCCAGCTGCACGAAGAAGATCTTCTCGGCGGCGATCGTCTCGATTGCGGCGGGGCTCCAGGCGCGCGACAGAATGTGAAAGCTGTCGAGGCAGGTGCCGATGGCTGCGTGGTCGGCGAGGTCCACGATGCGTTGCGCGCGCTCGAAATCGTTGACGTATTTGCCCCAGGCCAGTGCCTCGTAGGCCACCTTCACGCCGTGGTCGGCGGCGACGGTGCCGAGGAGTTGCAGCTGCGAAGCCGAGACCTCGTCGTTGTCGATGGTGGCGGTGCCCACGTTGCTGCACAGCAGAATGGTATCGATGCCGAGCCGGTTCATGATCGTGAACTTCGACGCGGCCCGGCGCAGGTTGGCCGCGAGCAACGGCTCGGTCACCCCGTCAAAGTCGCGAAACGGCTGATACAGGTCGAGGGTGAGTCCCAAATCCGCTGCCAGCGAGCGGATGTCCTCCGGGCTCGACGGGGAGACCACCAGATCGGGCTCGAAGATTTCGACCCCGTCGAAACCGGCGAACGCGCAGGCGCGCAGCTTGTCTTCGAGGGTGCCGCTCAGGCATACCGTGGCAATGGATGTCTTCATGGTTGTTCTCCTAGGAGGCAGCGAGCTGAACGGTGTCGCCGGTGCGCGACGATTCGTAGATGGCGAGGATGATTTCGAGGGACTTGCGGGCTTCCCGCCCGGTGACTAGCGGGTCGCGGTCATCCAGCACCGCGCGCACGAAGTCTTCGATCTGCAGGCGGTGAAACGGCACCAGGTTGGTGTGAATCTCGGCCAGCTCGGGGTCGGAGTTGATCTCGGGCGAATACACCTGCCGGTACTGTTCCTCGCCGGGCAGCGTCCAGATATCGTTCTGACCGGGGGTTCCTTCGGGAAATTCGGCCACACTAGCGGCGTGACCGGCGTGGTCGCTCACCAGAATCTGGGCACCGAGACCCGGGGCAAACGTGGTGCTCACCTGCAGGCTGGCCAGCGCGCCCGACGCGAATTCGATCGTCGCCACCGCTGTGTCTTCCACCTCGATGAACTCGCCGAGCTTGAGCGTGGCGATGCGGCCGCGCACCGCCACCGCCGGTCCCATATAGGAGGAGAGCAGGTCGACGTGGTGGATGGCCTGCGTCATCAGAGCCCCGCCTGCCTCGGTGTCCCAACGGCCCCGCCACGGTTCGGCATAGTAGTCGGCGTCGCGGCCGAGCCGCACGATCACGCTTCCGACGATCGGCTGGCCGAGCCGGCCGTCGGCCAGCGCCTGCGTGATGCGCTGGGCGGCGGGCCAGAAGCGTCGCTGAAACAGCACGCCAAACTTCACGCCGGCGGCATCGGTCGCGGCGATCATGCGGTCGGCCTCGTCGAGCGTCACGGCGATTGGCTTTTCGCACAATACGTGCAGGCCGTGCCGAGCGGCAGCGAGCACGACGAGTTCGTGTGCTGGGTGCGGAGTGCAGACAGTGACGGCGTCGAGACCGCTGCCCAGGAGCTCGTCGAGATCGGTGTAGCTGTGCGGCACACCAAATGTGCGGGCGAACTCGGCGGCACGCTCCGCATCGGGATCGCACACCCCGACGACCTCTACCTCGGGCAGATCGTTCAGCGCGGTGACGTGGTTGATGGCGATCTTTCCGCAACCCACAATGCCGACGCGCAGCTTCATGGCATTGCCCTGTCAGCGGATGCCGCGGCATCCGTTCGCCGCTGCGCCAGAATTTCGATGCCGACCCCGTACCCGGCGATTCCGGCGCCGGCTATGACGGCCACCGCAACGCCGGATATATAGGAGTGATTGCGAAACTCTTCGCGGGCGTGCACGTTGCTCACGTGCACCTCGACCGTGGGCAGCTCCGATGCGGTGATGGCATCGCGCAGCGCGACCGAGGTGTGGGTGAGCCCGCCCGGGTTGATGACCAGGCCCACATTGTGGCCGCGGGCCGCGTGCAATCGGTCGATCAACACCCCTTCATGGTTGGACTGAAGGGTATCGACCGCATAGCCCAGGCGCGCGGCGGTGGCTTCCGCGAGCGCGTCGGCGTCGGCGAGGGTCGCATAGCCGTAGTGGGCCGGTTCGCGGGTGCCGAGCATGTTGAGGTTCGGCCCGTTCAGAACCAGAATGCGGGGGAGGGTCATGAGTCGCTTCCTTGTCGACGTTTAAGCGGATGCGGCTACTCGCCGGCAGCGTCGCGGATGCTCTTGTAAATTTCGAGCTGCTCGCCCTCGAGGTTGGCGGTGAAGTAGGCCTCGGCCTTTTCGATGAAGGCGTCGCGGTCGACGTCTTCGATGACCTCGGGGGTGCCGGCTTCCTTCCACTCGGCCACGATGGCTTCTTCCAAGTCGAGGGCGCACTTGAGGTCGGTCGCGCGGGCATCAGACACGGCGGTTTCTAGCGCGGTCTGCTGGTCGGCGCTCAGGCTGTCCCAGGCGTCGCCGCTCATCACGACAAGCTGGGATCCCACGGAGTGCTCGCTCAGGCTCACGTACTCCTGCACCTCGTTGAAGCTCATCTGGTCGATGCTCGCGATGGGGTTCTCCTGGCCGTCGACGATGCCCTGCTGCAGCGCGAGGTAGATCTCTTCGAAGGCCACGGCTACCGGGTCGGCGCCCATCGCGGCGGCATTGCCGAGGTGAATGGGGCTGTCGGGAAAGCGCATGCGCAGGCCCTCGAGGTCGTCGGGGGTGCGAATGGGCACGTTGGCCGAGAAGGTGCGGTTGCCGAAGTACCAGACGTCGAGCAGGTGGGCGCCGGTGGCTTCGGTGAAGCCGGTCTTCACCGCGTCGGCCGCCGGGCTGTCGAACCAGTTGAACAGGTGGTCGACGTCATTGAAGACGTAGGCCATGTCCATCACGCCGATGGCGGGGTAGGTGGCGGCGATGCCTGACGATCCCTGCAGGTCGATATCGATGTCGCCGCTGAGCACCGAGGTGAATCGGGCTGCGTCAGCACCGAGCTGGCTGGAGGGGAACAATTCAATGGTGATGCCGGCATCCGCTACCGTGTCGGCGACGATATCGGTGCCGCACAGGTTGTGCGGGTGGTCGAGACCGTAGCTGTTTGCGAACGAGAGGGTGACGTTGTCGCCCGAGGCGCTGGCGCCGGCGCCAGCGTCGGTGCCGCTGCAGGCCGCGAGCAGGCCGATGGCGAGGGGGCCGGCGACGATGCCGGTGAGCAGGCGACGGGTGGTCGTTGTGCGAGTGGATGTCTTACGCATGCGTTTCTCCGATGGTAGGTGCTGGTTAGAGGCCGAGCAGGGTGGGAACGATCGTGACGATCTGGGGAAAGAAGGTGAGTAGGCCGAGTACGGCGAGCAGTGGAATGAGAAAGGGGAGCACGCCGCGAAAGACCTCGTCGACGGGCCGGTTGGTGACAGAACTCATCACGTAGAGCACGCTGCCGACCGGAGGGGTCAGCAGGCCGATCATGAGGTTGACGATCATGACCACGCCGAAGTGAATCGGGTCGATGCCGTATTGCACAGCGACGGGTAACAGCACGGGAACGGTGATGAGGAGGATCGCCGTGGCGTCGATGACCATGCCGAGCAAAATCAGGATCACGTTGACGAGCAGCAAAAACACGATGGGGTTGTCGGTGAGGGAGGTGAGTCCGTCGGCGACCGCCTGCGGGGCACGTTCGCGGGCGAGGATCCAGCCAAGCAGGGCGGCCGCGGCGAGAATCAGGGCGATGGCGCCGGTGACCGCTGCGGTCTCCTTGAGTGCGTCGACGATGGCTTTGAGGTTGAGGGTGCGATAGATCAGGCCGAGCACGATCATGTACGCCACGCCGACCGCGGCGGCTTCGGTAGGGGTGAAGAATCCGCCGAGAATTCCGCCGAGAATGATGATGGGCGCGCCGAGCGGGCCGAGTACGCGGAGGCCGGCCCGGCCGAGAACGGCCCAGCTGAACCGGATGGTGGTCAGGTTGGGGTTCTTTCGCACCATGACAAACACGGTGATGACGAGGCCCAGGGCGATCAGCATGGCCGGCAATACCGAACCCGCGAAGAGTGCTCCGGTGGAGACCGTAGCAACGGAGGCGTAGATGACGGCGGGGATGCTCGGTGGCATCACCGGTGCGATCAGCGAGGAGGCGCTGGTGAGGCCGGCCGCGAACCGAAAGGAGTAGCCGCCGCGAACCATGGCTGGCACCTGCAGTTTGCCGAGGGCGGCCGCATCGGCGAGGGCCGATCCGCTCATCCAGGCAAAACCCACGCTCGTGCCGATGTTGACGTAGGCGAGGTTGCCCTTGATACGGCCGAGCGCGGAGAGGGCGAAGTCGAAGATGCGGTCGGCGATGCCGGCCCGGTTGGCGATGCTGCCGAGCAGAATGAACAGGGGCACGGCGAGCAGTGGAAAACTGGAGACGCCGTCGGCGGCGACGCGCAGAGCCAGTCCGGTGGAGTTGCCCTCGATGATCATGTAGGCCACAGAGGGGCCGAGAAAGGCGAACCCGACGGGTACCCGCAGCGCCAGCAGTATGGCGATGAGGGCAATCAAAATCCATAGGCTCATGCGAGTTCTCCTTCGAGGTCGGCTTCGGTGCTGTCGGCCTCTGATCCGGGCACGATGAGAGCCCAGACCGCACGGAGGGCGGCGAGCACAAACCCGATCAGCGGGAAGGCGTAGAGGTAGGTCATCGGCATTTGCAGGGCGGCCGACACTTGGCCGCTGGTCTCGGTCACGAGGGCCCAGCCTTCACGGATGAAGGCGAGGCAGATCAGAAGCACGACCGCGTTGGCGAAGCGCTTGATCCAGCGTTGGGCGCGGCCGGAGACATAGCGGTCAATCACTTGGATGGTGATGTGCTGGCCCTGACCCATGAGGTAGCCGCACATGATGAAAGTCACGCCGACCATGGAATAGCGGGCCAGTTCACCCGACCACACCCATCCGCTCACTGGCAGGTAGCGCTGAAGGGCCTGCGCAAAGACGAGCAGCGCAATGACGGTGATGAGTATGGCGCCGATGGTGTGTTCGACGGCGGAGATCGACCGCAGTACGCGGGGTTGCCGCACGGCTTCTTGAGGGGTGTCTTCAGACATGTCGTTCCTTCTGGAGTTAGAGGCCGGCTGCGATCATCGTGAGAAAATGTGCGCGCATGCGTGGGGCATCCGCTGTCTGGCCGGTGATGAGTTCAAAGGCGTCGACGGCCTGGCCGACCGCCATGTGGCCGCCGTCGAGAACGCGGCAGCCGGCCGCGCGGGCGGCGATGATGAGGGCGGTGTCGATCGGGCGGTAGATGACGTCGGCGACCCAGAGTCGGGCGTCGAGCAGGTTCGCGTCAATCGGCAGGCCGGGGTGCATGTGCATGCCGATCGGGGTCGCGTTCACGAGGCCGTCGGCGGTGTTCAGGGCTGCGGGCAGGTCGTTGGCGGTGATGGCCTCGATGGTGCGATCGGGGAACAGGGCGCGCAGGGCTTTCACGCGCTCGCCGGCTCGTTCGTGGTCGACGTCGCTGATGCGGAGGGTGCTGACGCCGCAGTGCAACAGTGCGTAGGCCACGGCGGAACCGGCACCACCGGCGCCGAGCTGCACGACCGAGTTGAGGTTGACGTCGGGCAGTCCTTCGGCCAGGCCGGAGCTGAACCCCGAGAAGTCGGTGTTGAAGCCGAAGAAGCGGCCGTCGCGAATGAGTACGGTGTTGACCGCTCCGAGTTGGCGGGCATCGTCACTGATCTCGTCGAGGTGTTCGAGCACGAGCTGCTTGCACGGGTGGGTGATGTTGAAGGCGTTGAAACCCAGCTCGCGGGCATTGCGCAGCAGTTCGCCCACAGCTTCGGCCGGGCGATCGATCACGTCGAGATCGATCGGGCGGTAGATGTAGCGCAGGCCCTGGTGGTCGGCTTCAGTCTCGTGCATTCCCGCAGAGAGCGTGGGCGTGACGCCGGAGCCGATCAGCCCGACCATAAATGATTCTGCGGTGGAGCTCACAGAAATTTCCTTCCATCGACGTTGACAGATGTGTGGGGCGTGCCCGGGGTAGTGGGCCTGCTCGGGGGCGGGGATGCCGCGCTGCTGTCGATACTAACCCCATGTGCTCATTACGCACAAGTGTGCGTAATGCGCACAGACTCATGGCGGGGTGGGTGCGCCAACCGGGCCTACGCTACGAACTGTGGGGCCGACGCGGCCGCGCAGATAGGAACCGATGATGTCTCCAGCTCCCACCCTGACCCTCAACAACGGCGTGCAGATTCCCGCCATCGGCCTCGGTACCTGGCCCATGAACAATTCTGAAACAGCGGATGCCGTCACCGCCGCCGCCGACGCCGGCTACCGGTTGTTCGACACCGCCGAGAACTACGAGAACGAAGTGGGAGTGGGGGAGGGCATCCGTCGTACCGGATTGCCGCGCGAGGACATATTCATCACCTCGAAGTTCAACAAGAAGTGGCACAGCTATGACGGCGCGCACCGGGCGTTCGAGGCGAGCACGGCGCGGCTCGGTCTGGAGGTCATCGACCTCTACCTGATTCACTGGCCGAACCCGGAGCAGAACGGCTATCCGGATGCCTTTCGCGGTCTGCGCGCGCTGCAGCAGTCGGGGCAGGTGCGGGCGATCGGTGTGTCGAACTTTCTGCCGGAGCATCTGCAGCGGCTCTTCGATGAGGGGCTCACGCCGCAGGTCAACCAGACCCAGCTCGACCCAACGCACAACCGTTCTGATCTGCGTTCGCTGCACCGCTCACGGGGCATCCTCACCGAGGCTTGGAGTCCGCTCGGTCGCGACGGCGGATTGCTCGCCGAGCCCGTGATCACGGCCATCGCTCGTGAGCACGGACGCACGGCATCGCAGGTCGTGCTGCGCTGGCACACCCAAAACGGGATCGTGCCCACGCCCAAATCGGGCAATCCCCAGCGCCAGCTCGAGAACATCAGCATCTTCGACTTCGAGCTGTCTTCAGCCGAGCTCGCGGCCCTTACCGCCCTCGATGTGGGAGCCCCGCTGCGCTTCGACGCCGTGGACTTCGGGCACTAGGTCGCGTGTGAGCGGTCGGCTGCGTTGGTCGTCGCGCGGGACCTGCGCCAGTGCGTGGGTGTTGCGCAACACCCGCGCAGTGGCGCAGCACCCGCGTACCGCACCATTCTCGGCAGCGCGTGCAGGATCCCGAAGCGTTCGGGGCGAGACTACGCGGCGGGGCCACCGGCCGGAAGGACCCGCTTCCAAGCGCCCTCATAGCCCATCGGCACGAAGCCGAGCGCCTCGTTAACCACGAGCATGTGCCGGTTCTCTTCGGCGTTGAAGGTCGTCACCGACGGATGCCCCGGGCTTTCCTGCGCAAGATACTCCAGATTCGCCGTCTTCAGTAGCATGCCGAGGCGGTGCCCGCGGTGCTCCCGCAAGACCAGGGTGTCCTCCTGGCTGACGGACCGCTCGCGTTCGGCCGGTACCGACAGCTGGGTGAAGGCGACCAGGTGACCGCTCGGCTCGTGCAGCGCGGCGGCGGTGAGCATTCTCCGGGGGCTTGAGCCACGGGAGGTCTCCTCGTCGACCAGCCGATCGGCGGTCCAGACGTCTTCGGGTTCCGTAAGGCCCGCAGTCGGGGCGTCGGTGCTCATCCGGGTATAGAGGACGGCGAGGTCGTCGCGCCAGCGCGGGGGAGTGCCCGCGCTCCAATAGTGAACGGTGTAGTCGCCGCCGGCGTGCGCCGCGGCATCCGCTTGAAAGCGGCGGATCACGCTCGCGTCGGCGGGCAGTGCGAGGCGGCTGCCGCGCTCGACCTGTTCTAGCCGGTAGCCGCGCGCGAGCAGAAAACGCACCTCGGGGTTGTCTTGTGGGACCGACCCGAAGCCGGTCGGTGCGGTCAGGCGTTCTCCGGGGGTATCCGCAGACACCGTGTACACGATCAGCTCGTGCCGATTCTCGGTCGCGGCAAGGTGTTCGACCCGGTCGGCGAGGGCGGTGCCGATGCCGCACCTGCGCCAGGCTGGCAGCACCTGCACGCCCAGCCAGGCATGGTCGTCGTTGGCGTCGAGCAGGGTTTCATAGGTGGCGCGGGCCACCACCGTGCCCTCAACCCGAGCAACGAACATGCGCTTAGGGTCGTATTTCGTGTTGAGCCACCCGGGCAGCAGTTCGGCAGCCGAATAGTTGAGTTCGTTCGTACCAAACCCCTCAGCCTCGACGAGGTTTCGCAGCTCGGCCACCGCCACGAAGTCGGGCCAGCTGGGCGCGTGCGGTGTAGCGGGAATGACGAGTTCGTCGATCGAGAAGTCGCTCATGCTGCGCCAGCGTAGTCCGAGCAGCACAAGTCCGGTACGCAGCCCGGTATAGAACCGCGGATAATTTCGCCCGCAGCCCCTAGCTGAGTGCCGAGGCCGCCGAAACGTCTCCGCGGTTCTGCACGCAACTCTTCCCAACAAGCGGATGTCCCGGCCGCTGTCGGTGGCGCAGGGTACCGTTGAACCAGCCCCGAGACCAAGACTCGCGGCCGACCGACCGAAAGGGTGCCCGTTGTATCTGAAGAGCCTCACCCTCAAGGGGTTCAAATCGTTCGCGCAGCCGACGACGTTCGCCTTCGAGCCCGGCGTCACGTGCGTGGTCGGCCCGAACGGGTCGGGCAAGTCCAACGTGGTCGACGCGCTCGCGTGGGTGATGGGGGAGCAGGGTGTGAAAACCCTGCGCGGCGGCAAGATGGAAGACGTCATCTTTGCCGGCACATCGACGCGCGGGCCGCTCGGTCGGGCCGAAGTCATCCTCACCATCGACAACTCCGACGGCGCCCTACCGATCGAGTACTCCGAGGTCACCATCTCCCGCACGCTGTTTCGCAATGGCGCGAGTGAATACGCCATCAACGGGCGCACCTGTCGGCTGCTCGATGTGCAAGAGCTGCTCAGCGATTCCGGTCTCGGCCGGGAGATGCACGTCATCGTCGGTCAGGGTCAGCTCGACGCCGTGCTGCGTGCGACCCCCGAAGAGCGTCGCGGCTTCATCGAAGAAGCCGCGGGCATTCTCAAACACCGACGTCGCAAAGAGAAAACGCTGCGCAAGCTCGACGCCATGCAGACCAACCTCACCCGGCTGAGCGACCTCGCCGGAGAGATTCGCCGCCAGCTCAAACCGCTCGGCCGTCAGGCCGACATCGCCCGCGAGGCGCAGACCATCGCCGCCGTGGTGCGCGATGCCCGCGCGCGCTTGCTCGCTGACGACGTTGTGCTGCTGCGCACCGCGCTCGACGCCCACAATCACACCGAGAGCGAACGGCACACCGAACGGGTCGTGCTGCAGGAGCAGCTCGCGCAGAAGCAGGGTCGGGTGCAGCGGCTCGAACTGGCCCAGGTCGGCGACGCCGTCGATCTGGCCCGCCGCACCAGTTTTGGCCTGGAGTCGGTGCAGGAACGCCTGCGCGGCCTGTTCACTCTCGCCAACCAGCGACTGGCCCTGCTCGGTTCGCAGGCTGAGCCGACCGGTCCGGCCTTCAGCGTCACGCCCGCCATTCTGACGGATGCTGCTGCCGAGGTTGAACAACTGCGCGCAAGCATCGGGACGGCCGAGACGGCCTGGGGCACCGCCCGGGAGCAGAGCTCGGCGGCACGGTCGCAGCTGGATGCCGTCGACGACGACATCGCCGCTCAGGCTGTGCTCGTCACCCGGCATGATCTCGAAATCTCGCAGCTGACCGGCCAGTCCGAGACGGCCCGGTCGCGGCTGGCCGCTGTACGCGGCGAACAACTACGGCAGCAGAACGCCCTCGACGCTGCGTTCGATCGCAGCGAGAAGGCACAAGCCCAGCTGGCCGAGCTCGAAACGGCCGTGACCGAGGCCGCCGAAGAACCAGACTCCGACGACCTGTCCGAGGCACTCGCACTGGCGCAGACCGCAGTGCAACACGTCGAGGCCGAGGTGGAGCGACTGCGCGATGAGCTGCACCAGCACGAACGCGAACGCGACGCCCAGGCGGCCCGGCAGGGTGCATTTTCCCTTGCACTCGACCAGAAAGACGGTTCCTCCGCACTCCTCGGCGCGCAGCTCCCCGGTATCCGTGGCCTGGTGGCCGACCGGGTGCGCGTGCAGCCCGGGTTCGAGGCGGCGATCGCCGCCGCGCTCGGGTCTCTCGCCGACGCGGTGCTGGCCGACAACCGCGAGGCAGCCCTGGAAGCCATCGGCCACGCCCACACCGACGATCTCGGCCGGGTCGAACTCCTCATCGCGGACGGTGCCGACACCCTAGCTCCGGGCGTTGATTCCAGCGTTGATCTGGGCGCGGGCATCCGTTGGGCGACGTCGGTCGTCGACGGGCCGGCCGGAGTGCGTGCTCTGCTCGCCCAGACCGTGATCGCCGACGATCTCGCCGTAGCCCGCGCCGCCCAGCTGACCGACACCGTGACGATCATCACACTCGTCGGTGAGGTGCTGGGCCCGTGGGTCGTGCGCGGCGGATCCGGCGCCCGGCCGAGCAAACTCGAACTCGTCGCCGAACGCGACACCGCCGCCGAAAAGCTGACGGCGGTCACAGAGCTGATCGAGCGGGTGCGCTTCGACCTCGCCGAGCAGCGTACCCTGCTGCACGCGCACAAGGAGCAGTCGGTCAGCGCGCGGGCGGCCGTGCGCGCCCTCGAAACCCAGCTCGCCACTCAGACGGAACGCCGCGGTCGCCTCACCGTGCAGGCCGAGGCCGCGACCGCCGACCTCGCCCGGGTCAGCGCCGCCCTGACACTCGCGACCCGCGCCGTCGAAGAGGTCGAAGCCGTCGTCGCCGAGGCGTCCGCCACGCTGGTCACCGCCCAGTCCCGGCCACGACCCATCCTCGATGCGACCGTGCGCGATGCGCTCTATCGTGAGCTGGAGGTCGCCCGGGATCGTGAGGTGGAAGCTCGCCTCCAGGTCGAAACGGCCCGCGAACGGGTGCGGGCCGGTGAGGCACACGTCGTCGTCCTGACCGAGCAGCTCGCGGCCGAGCATACGGCCGCCGAGGCCGCGGCCCGGCGCGCCGTCATTCGCCGCCGCCAAATGGATGCCGCTTCCCGCGTCGCCGAGGCGCTCCCGGCCGTGCTCGCCGCGGCCGACCGCTCGGTCGCCGAGGCCCGGCTGCGTCTGGCCAGCGCTGAAGCCGAACGCACCAGTCAGAACACCGAACTGCAGCAGCTTCGCCTCGACGAGAGCGCCTTGCGTGAGCGGCTGGCCGCGATCACCGAGAACGTGCACGGTCTCGAACTCGAGATCTACGAGAAGAAGCTGCACCTCTCGGCTCTGCTCGAACGGGCCGGCAGCGAACTGGGCCTGACCGAAGACGTGCTTGTGGCCGAGTACGGGCCCGACCAGCTGATCCCACCCGACGGCATGATCGTCTCTGACGACTCCGGCGCCGACAGCACCCCGCAGGCCAGTGGGGCCAGTGAACGCGCTGCCGGTGAGCGCGACAGCGACGACCGCACCGGGAGCGATCGCGACATCGCGGGCCGCGCGGCCGTCGGCATCCGTTTTAATCGGGCTGAACAGCAGAAGCGGTTCGCGGCCGCCGAACGCAAGCTCGGTCAGTTGGGCAGGGTCAACCCGCTCGCGCTCGAAGAATTCGCCGCGCTCGAGCAGCGGCACCGATTTCTCACCGAACAGCTCACTGACCTTACCGAAACTCGCAGCGACCTGCTCACCATCATCGCCGACATCGACGAGAAGATGCAGGCCATCTTCTCCGACGCCTTCGACGACACCCAGGCGGCCTTCGCCGAGGTGTTCCCGGTGCTGTTTCCCGGCGGCAGCGGCAGTATCTGGCTCACCGACCCCGATGATCTGCTGACGACCGGCATCGAGGTGTCGGTGAAACCGGCCGGCAAGAAGATCGAACGGCTCTCGCTGCTCTCGGGCGGTGAACGTTCCCTCGCAGCGGTCGCTCTGCTGATCGCGATTTTCAAGGCCCGCCCCAGCCCGTTCTACATTATGGACGAGGTGGAAGCGGCCCTCGACGACGCCAACCTCGGCCGGCTGCTGACCATCTTCGAAGATCTGCGCGAGACCAGCCAGCTCATCGTGATCACGCACCAGAAACGCACCATGGAAATAGCGGATGCCCTCTACGGCGTCAGTATGCGGCAAGACGGGGTCAGCGCCGTCGTCGGCCAGCGCGTGGGGACTCGTGCTGACCAACGGGAGCGCGACCGGGAACCGGCGGCGTCCTGACCGCTCGGCGTCTGCCGTCTGCTAACCTAAGCCTGAAATCATGCACATTATTCGATTTGACTCTCTTCGACCCGCCCCCTGGCGTAACGGCGGCGGGACCACCCGCGAGGTGGCGTCCTTCCCCGCCGGCGCGGTGGACTTCGACTGGCGCATCAGCATCGCCGACGTGACCGCGGCCGGTGATTTCTCGAGTTTTCCAGGGGTCGACCGCATCCTCACGGTGATCGAGGGCGAGCTTATGGTCGTGATCGTCGATGGTGAAGAGCACGCCATGGAGCAGTACCGGCCATTCCGGTTTTCCGGTGACAGCGCGACGAGCTGCGCCCTGCCGGTCGGCGATACCAGAGACCTGAATGTGATGACGAGGCGCGGAGCGTTCAAGGGCTTTCTGTCGATCGTCGAGCTGTCGAAGAAACGCGCCCACCCGGTGTTCGACGACCAATTCGCCCTACTGCTGAAGGGGAACGCCGTCGTGACCGCCGGCGGCGAGGAGGCCACACTGGGACCCCTCGATACCGTGCGCGGCGACGATCCAGCCCCGGAAGTGCTCGGACGAGGATTCCTCGCCGTCATCACCCTGGAAGCGGTTCCGACCTAAGCGGATGCTGTTGCGGCATTCGCCACCGTTTCGTTGCCGAGCAAGCCTGCGGCATACAGAATCACCAGCGCGATGAGAAGTGCTCCTGCAATGAGCAGTGCTACCCACAGTGCCGGCCTCAAGCCCGAGCCTTATCCATAGCGTGCAGAATAGCAGTCGCGCCGTTACCCCTGCGGCGGCAGCGCGCTGATCACCGCGTGGTCCTTGGCGAGCACGCCGATCTTGGCCGCGCCGCCCGGGGAGCCGAGGTCGTCGAAGAATTCGACGTTGGCCTTGTAGTAGTCGGCCCACTGTTCGGGCAGGTCGTCTTCGTAGTAGATGGCCTCGACCGGGCAGACCGGTTCGCAGGCGCCGCAGTCGACGCACTCATCGGGGTGAATATAGAGGGAGCGTTCGCCCTCATAAATGCAGTCCACCGGGCATTCATCGATGCAGGCACGATCTTTCACATCGACGCACGGCAGCGCAATCACATAGGTCACAGTGTCAGCAACGCTTCCGTGCGAGAGATCGCAACCTGTTCGGCCCGAGAGACGACTTTGACTCGCTCCCGACCGGGAGTGACCAGGTCCTGCGCGCCGAGCAGCTGCTCGTGCGCGTCCAGGGTGCGCCAGCCCGCCCAGGTCGTGAACTCGACGCCGCGCTCCGCCAGCAGGGCCAGAATCGCCTCCGCTGATTCGTCAGCCGTTTCGCCGGCGACGAGCGCGGGCAGGTCGGCCACGAGCCGGGTCACCGTCTCGAGGGCGTCGCCCTTAGTGTGGCCGATCAGGCCGACCGGGCCGCGCTTGATCCACCCGGTGGCGTACAGTCCCGCGATCGCGTCGCCGGCCGCGTCGAGCACCCGCCCGCCGTCGTTCGGAATGACACCGCGCACGGCGTCGAACGGCACCTCGGTGAGCGCGCTGCCCCGGTAGCCGATCGCGCGATAGACGGCCTGCACCGGATAGTCGACGATCTGGCCGGTCGACCGCACGCCACCGTCTCCGGTGTGTTCGGTACGTTCAAAGCGGATGCCTTCCACTCGTCCATCGCCGTAGACCTCGACCGGCGAGTGCAGAAAGTGGAGGTGCAGGCGACGTGAGGCGCCGAGCGGAGCCTTGGTGAGCCATCCGTTCAGCGTGCGGGTCATGATCTTGACCTGGTTGTTGCTGGCGACGAGCTGTTCGCTGTGCGAATCGGGAGTGAAGTCTTCGGCGTAGACGACGAGGTCGACGTCGGGAATGTCTGCGAGCTCGCGCAGTTCGATCGGGGTGAATTTCACCTGTGACGGCCCGCGGCGGCCGAACACGTGCACGTCGGTCACCGGGGATCCGGCGAGCCCGGCGTAGACCGAGGCGGGAATGTCGGTGCTGAGCAGATCGTCGGCGTGCTTGGCCAGGATGCGGGCCACGTCGAGGGCGACGTTGCCGTTTCCGATGACGGCCACGTCGGTCGCGTCGAGCGGCCATTCCAGCGGCACATCGGGGTGGCCGTCGTACCAGGAGACGAAGTCGGCGGCGCCGAACGAGCCGGGCAGGTCGATGCCGGGAATGACGAGCGGGGCGTCGAGAATGGCGCCGGTGGCGAAGATGACCGCGTGGTAGTGCTCGCGCAGATCAGCCAGGGTCAGGTCGGTGCCGTAGGTGACGTTGCCGATGAAACGAATGATGCCTGCGTCGAGCATCTCCTGCAACGACTTGACGATGCCCTTGATGCGCGGGTGGTCGGGGGCGACGCCGTAGCGAATCAGGCCGTAGGGGGCCGGCAGCGCATCGAATAGGTCGATGGCCACGGTGTGACCGGTTTCGAGCACGAGCCGGTTGAGAATATTGCCGGCGTAGATTCCGGCCGGGCCGGCGCCGATAATGGCAACGCGCAGTGCAGAGGGAGCGGGGGTCATAAGGAGCCTTTCAAACAACGGGAAGAAGAGTGGATGCGGGCGGGTCAGCGCAGGCCAGCGGCCATCAGTCCGCGGCGGCGCAGCAAGCGACGCTCGATCGGGGCGAAGATCACGAGTTCCACCAGGATTCCGACGAACAGAATCACCAGGATCGTGGCGAGCACCCCGGACAGGTCGGCAAGCTCGCGGCTTTGGTGCAGCATCGAACCGAGACCGAAGCCGATCGTGCCGCCCATGGTGATGATCTCGGCGGCCATGAGTGAGCGCCAGGCGAAGGCCCAGCCCTGCTTGAGGCCGGAGAAATAGCCGGGCAGGGCGGCGGGCAACACCACGAGGGTCGCCATCTGCAGGTGCGAGGCGCCGAGTACCGTGCCGACGCGGCGCAACTGCGGTGGAATCTGGTCGACGCCCGAGACGAGCCCATTGGCAATCGAGGGGACGGCGCCCATCAGAATGACGAAGTACACCGTGGCGTCGGTGAGGCCGAACCACATGATCGCGGCGGGAACCCAGGCGACCGAGGGGAGCACCTGCAAGCCGGAGAGCAGCGGTCCGAGCGCACGCCGCACCGGGCGGCACTCCGCGAGCAGCAGCCCGATCGGGGTGCCGATGGCGATGGCGATGAGAAAGCCGAGACCGCCGCGCTCGAGGCTCGTCGATACCGCGAGTTGCAGGCGGTCGCTCGACCAGGCACTCACGAGGGAATCGAATACGTCTAAGGGGCCGGGAGTGAGGTCGGGCCGGGGTTTGACGATGAGAATGTAAACCTGCCAGGCCGCGACCAGCGCGATGAGCAGCAGAATCGGGGGAAGGACACCGTCGAGGGTGCGGCGAAAGGCGCCGCGGGGCGTTTCGGGAACGGCCTGCAGCGAATCCAAACCGGCTTCGAGGCGGCGCAGTTCGTCGTGGCTCGGGTCGTTGGTCGCTCCGCCACGAATGGTGTCGGTGCGAGCATCAAGCGGCATTACGGCGGATCTCCTCGCGCAGCTGGTCAGTGATTTCGTCCCCGAGGCGGGCGACCTCGGGGGACTCGATCCGGCGGGAGCCGGTGTCGGTGATGGTCCATTCGTTGACGATGCGGCCTGGGCGTGAGGACATCAGCAGAATGCGCTGTCCCAGCCGTGCGGCCTCGCGCACGTTGTGGGTGACGAACACGATCGTGCGGCCGGTCTGGCGCCAGACCCGTTCGAGTTCTTCGTGCAGCAGGTCGCGGGTGATGGCGTCGAGCGCGGCGAAGGGTTCGTCCATCAGCAGCACCTTGCGGTCCTGCGCGAGCGACCGGGCCAGGGCGACCCGCTGCCGCATACCCCCGGAGAGTTCGTGCGGGCGTTTGTCGGCGGCATCGGCGAGGTTGACCAGGTCGAGCAGTTCGAGGGCATCCGCACGGCGGTCCTTGCGCGGAACCCCGCGCAGTTTCAGGGCCAGCTCCACGTTGCGGCCGGCCGTCAGCCACGGAAACAGCGCTGCGTCCTGGAACATGACGGCGGCCTTGCCGCTCGCCACGGTGACGGCGCCCTCGGTGGGTTTCTCCAGGCCGGCAATGATGTTGAGCAGCGTGGACTTTCCGCATCCGCTTGCCCCGAGCAGGCAGACGAACTGGCCGGCTTCGATCGACAGGTTGATGTCATCGAGCACGAGCGGACCGGTTCCGTAGCGCTTACCGAGGCCATCGATCGTGATCGCGACGGGTTCGAGCGCGGTCGGGGCCGGGGCGACAGACACGCTGGTCAGGGAGGTCACGGCGACACGTCCGACCCGGCACCCGAGCCGTCGCCGGCGCGGGTGGGCTCGCCCGGCGCGGTGACGATACCGGCGGCCAGGGTTGCGCCGTCCTGCGGGTGAATGACCAGGAACGCCCCGGAGCGACGATTCTGCGCATAGCGTTCCACCGGCAAATCGCGCGACAAACGGATGTTGGCCTGCCCGATATCGTTCACGGCCAGGCTGGTGGCGGGTTCGACGCCGAGGGTCGTGAGGTCGAGGCGGCCGGTGACCTCGCGAATCAGGGCCTGCACGACGGTCGTGCCGAACTTCAGGAGCACGCGGGCTCCCGGTGCGAGCGGACGCGGGTCGAGCCAGAACAAATCGGCTTCGAGGGCGCGGGTGATCGGGGGAAGGGTGCCTGCGGCCGCGATGACGGCGCCGCGGGCGATGTCGAGGTCGTCGGCCAGGCGCAGCGCGATCGACTGGGGCGCGAAAGCCTCGTCGAGCTGCACTCCGGCGAAGTCGATACCGGTGACGGTGCTGGTGCCGCCGCCGGGCTCGACGCTCACCATGTCGCCGACCTTGATGCTGCCGCTCGCGACCTGCCCGGCGTAGGCCCGGTAGTCGCGGTAGGAATCGGCCAGTTCCGGGGAGACGACGACCGCGCCCTGCGGCCGCAGCACGAGCTGAACCGGCAGGCGGAACGCCTCGGTGGCGCGCCCACTGTCGTCGAGGTCGTCGATCACGGTGAGGGTTTCGAGCAGTTCGAGCAGGCTTGGACCGGTATACCAGGGGGTGCGCTCGGAGCGGTCGACGACGTTGTCGCCGACCAGGGCCGACACCGGAATGACATGGACCTTCGCACGCGAGTCAGAACCGAGGCCGAGTTCGGCGGTGACCAGGCGAACGCTCGCCTCCACCTCACGGAAGGAGGCCTCGTTGTAATCGAGGAGGTCGATCTTGTTGACCGCGACGATTACGTGCGGCACGCGCAGCAGGGCGACAACGCTGAGGTGCCGGCGGGTCTGCTCGAGCACGCCCTTGCGGGCGTCGATGAGCATGATGACGGCATCCGCTGTGGTGGCGCCGGTGACCATGTTGCGGGTGTACTGCACGTGGCCGGGGCAGTCGGCGAGAATGAACGAGCGGGCGGGAGTCGCGAAGTAGCGGTAGGCCACGTCGATGGTGATGCCCTGTTCGCGTTCGGCGCGCAGGCCGTCGGTCAGCAGGGCGAAGTCGATGCCACCGCTCTCGCCGCCGAAGCCACGCTCGGTGGACGTACGGGTGACGGCTTCGAGCTGGTCGGCGAGGATCGCCTTGGAGTCGTGCAGCAGCCGGCCCACCAGGGTGGACTTGCCGTCGTCGACCGAACCGGCCGTCGCGAAGCGGAACAGGGTGCCTTCGGGGGCGGCGACGGCGGCTTCCGTGGTGAGGTCCTGGGTATCAATGATGAGGGTCATGCGATTACTCCGTTCCGAGTCCGGCGGCCGAAACAGGCGCGCCTTGCGCTGCGGCGAGAACGCCGTTGAGCTGGGTCAGGTCAAACAAGCCATTGAGTTCGCCGTCTTTTGCGAGGCCGGCAGAGACTGCTCGTCTCAGCGAGACCGGAAAAGTGCCGGCCAGGGGGTCATTGGTGAAGTGCAGGCCGACCAATGCGCGTTCGATGACCGCGTCGGCGAGCGGCTTGCCGGTGTCGGCGGTCAGCTTCGCGTTGATCACACCGGCCGCCTCGGCCGGATGCTCGTTCAGCCAGGCAATGGATGCCGTGTGTCCCTCGAGCAGCGCCCGCACCGTTTCCGGGTGGTCGCGATTGAAATCAGCACCGACAAGCAGCACGGTCGTGGCGAATTCGCCGTTCGGCCACCGGGATGATTCTTCGACGAGCACGTGAGCATCCGCTTCGAGCACCAGCCGAGAGACCCAGGGTTCGGGCAGCCAGGCGCCGTCGATCTGCCCACTCTGCAGCAGGGTGAGCGCGCGGGCGTTGTCGGTCGGGGTGACCGTCACGTCGCCGCCACCGGTCGTGCTGGTCTCGTAACCCTCGTCCTCGAGCCAGGAGCGGAGGGCAACGTCCTGCGTGTTGCCGAGCTGCGGGGAGGCGAGAGTCGTGCCGGCGAGGTCGGCGGGGGAGTCGATGCCGTCGCGCACGACGAGGGCGGCGCCGCCGATTGTGGCACCCGCCACGATCACCGCGCTCTGCCCCTTGCTCTGAACAAACGTGTTGACGGCCGGGCTCGGACCGACGTAGGCGGCATCGATAGCACCGGCGCTGAGCGCCTCGATCGCGGCCGGACCGGCGCCGAAAGCCTGGGCGGTCAGGGTCGTCTCGCCGAGGGCGTCGGCGAAGAATCCCTGCTCGATGCCGACCAGGGCCGGGGCATGGGTGAGGTTGTCGAAGTAGCCGAGTCGGATTTCCTGGACCGGCCCGGTGGCGGAGGCCGCGCCGGAGCATCCGCTCAGCAGCACCGTCACGGCCAGGGCGACGCCGACCGCGGAGATGGGGGCGCGCATCAGAAGTATCCTTCCTTTTTGCGGTCTTCCATGGCGGCCTCTGAAATGCGGTCGTCGGCGCGGGTTGCGCCTCGTTCGGTGATGGTGGAAACGCCCACTTCGCGCACGACATCGGCGACGGATGCCGCGGTCGAGTCGACCGCACCGGTGCAGCTCATATCACCCACCGTGCGGTAGCGCACCGTGCGTGTTTCGACGATTTCGTCGGCGCGGGGCAGGCTGACCGGGCTGACCGAGCGCCACATATTGTCGCGGCGGTAGACCTCACGCTCGTGGGCGTAGTAAAGCGGGGGCAGCTCGATGTTTTCGCGTTCGATGTAGCGCCAGACGTTGAGTTCGGTCCAGTTGCTGATCGGGAAGGCGCGCACGTGCTGGCCGACGGTGTGGCGGCCGTTGTAGAGGTTCCACAGTTCGGGGCGCTGGTTGCGCGGGTCCCACTGGCCGAATTCGTCGCGCAGGGAGAGGATGCGTTCCTTGGCGCGGGCTTTGTCTTCGTCGCGGCGGGCGCCACCGAAGACAGCGTCGTGCCGGCCGGCGGCGATCGCGTCGAGCAGCGGGAGGGTCTGCAGCGGGTTGCGGGTGCCGTCGGCGCGTTCGGCGAGACGTCCGTCGGCGACGTAATCCTCGACCTTGGCGACCGTGAGGCGTACCCCGTGCGCGGCGACGGTCTTGTCGCGAAACTCCAGCACCTCGGGGAAGTTGTGGCCGGTGTCCACGTGCAGCAGCGAGAAGGGAATCTTGCCCGGCCAAAAGGCCTTCGCGGCGAGGTGCAGTACCACGACGGAGTCCTTGCCGCCGCTGAACATGAGCACGGGCCGCTCGAACTCGGCGACGACCTCACGAATAATGTGGATGGCTTCGCTCTCGAGCACGTCGAGTTCGGAAAGGCGGTGTGCCGTCGTGGTAGTCATAGGTGGAGCCCGCATTCTGTCTTCTCGAGGGTGGCCCAACGGCCGGAACGGGGATCGGCTCCCGCCGCGACGGGCTGGGTGCACGGGGCACAGCCGATGGAGGGGTAGCCCTGCGACAGGAGTACGTTCACCGGCACGTGATTCTCGGTGGCGTAATCCATCAGTTCGTCGTAGCTCCAGGCGGCGACCGGGTTGACCTTGACCAGGCCATTGCGTTCGTCCCAGGTGACCAGGGGCGTGTTGGCGCGGGTAGGGGCTTCGTCGCGGCGCACACCGGTGAACCACAGTTCATAGCCGCCGAGCGAACGCTGTAGCGGTTCCACCTTGCGCATGGCGCAGCAGGAGTTGGGGTCGCGGGCGAACAGTTCGGCGCCGTGCGCGGCATCCTGCTCCGGAACTGTCGTGAGCGGAAGCACGTCGACCACCGTTACCGGCAGGGCGGCGGCGACAGCGTCGCGGGTCTCGTAGGTTTCGGCGAAGTGGTAGCCGGTATCGAGAAAGAGTACGTCGACGCCGGGCAGTTGCTTCGACACGATCTCGGGGAGCACCGCGTCGGCCATGGAGCAGGCGACGGCCACGGAATCTGCGCCGAAATTACGGGCGACCCAGGCCACGACGTCCGCAGCGGTGGCCTCGCGGCCGTTGGCTGCTGCGGCCGCTTCGAATTCGGCTGAGCCAGCTTCGGCGAGGGCCTGCAGTTCGGCGGCCGGTCGGCGCGGTGGCAGGTCACGGGCAACGGATGCCGCGGCCTGTTTGACCGCGTTCAGATTGATGGCGCTCATTTGAGGTCCTCCTCGTCGGCGCGGTGCGCCCACTGGGCAAAGGTTTCGTCGTCGGTGCGGGCGGCCAGAAAACGCAGCACGAGGCTCTCGACATAGTCGGCGAGGTTCTCGGCGGTTACCTTGAGGCCGCGCACGGTACGGCCGAGGCCGGCCTCGTCACGGTCAGCGGAGACCAGGCCGCCGCCGAGGTGCACCTGGAAGCCGGGGGTGGACCCGCCGTTGCCGTCGGGCAGCAGCTGGCCCTTGAGCCCGATGTCCGCAGTCTGAATGCGGGCGCAGGAGTTGGGGCATCCGTTCACGTGCAGGCTGATCGGGTGCGGGGCATCGATTCCGGCGAGCCGTTTCTCCAGCTCGAGGATGGCATCCGTTGCCGTCTGCTTGGTCTCGACGATGGCGAGCTTGCAGAATTCAATGCCGGTGCAGGCGATGGTCGAGCGGCGGAACAGGCTCGGGCGGGCCGACAGCCCGATCTCGTCGAGGGCCGCGATCAGGGGTTCGACGTGTTCTTCGGCGATGTCGAGCACGACGAGCTTCTGGTGCGGCGTGGTGCGCAGTCGGCTCGAACCGTGGGCTTCGAGCAGGTCGGCGACCCGGGTCAGGGTCTGACCGGAGATACGACCGACGAAGGGGGCCAGCCCGATGTAGAAGCGGCCGTCCTTCTGCTTGTGCACACCGATGTGGTCGCCCTGCGTCTTCGGGCGCGGTGCGGCGGGGCCGTCGGGCAGGGTGTAACCGAGATATTCGTCTTCGAGAATACGACGGAACTTGTCGGTGCCCCACTCGGCGAGCAGAAACTTGAGGCGGGCCTTGCCGCGCAGGCGGCGGTAGCCGTAGTCCCGAAAGATGGAGACGACGCCGCGCCAAACCTCGGACACCTGGTCGGGAGCGACGAAGGCTCCGAGCCGTTCGGCCAGACGCGGGGTGGTGCTGAGCGCGCCGCCGACCCAGAGGTCGTAGCCGATGCCGAGTTCGGGGTGCTCCACGGCCACGAGGCCGATGTCGTTGATCTCGTGCACGACGTCCTGGCTGGGGTGACCGGTGATGGCGGTCTTGAACTTGCGCGGCAGGTTGGCGAATTCGTCGGTGCCGAGATATTTGCGGGCAAGCTCGTTGATCGACTCGGTCGGGTCGATGAGTTCGTCGGCGGCGATGCCGGCCACGGGGGAGCCGAGGAACACGCGCGGCACGTCGCCGCAGGCCTGGGTGGTTTCGAGGCCGACGGCTTCGAGGCGGCGCCAGATTTCGGGCATGTCCTCGATCTGGATCCAGTGCAGCTGAATGTTCTGGCGGTCGGTCAGGTCGGCGGTGTCGCGGCCGAAGTCGCGGGACACCTCACCGATCACGCGGGCCTGTTCGGTCGTGAGCTGGCCGCCGTCGATGCGCACCCGCAGCATGAAGTAGCGGTCTTCGAGCTCTTCCGGCTCCAGGGTGGCGGTCTTGCCGCCGTCGATGCCGGGCTTGCGCTGGGTGTAGAGGCCCCACCAGCGAAAACGGCCGTGCAGGTCGGTGCCGTCGATCGAGTCGAAGCCCTGCTTGGAATAGATCTGCTCGATGCGGCCGCGCACGGCGAGGCCGTTGTCGACCTGCTTCCAGACCTCGTTGCCGTTGAGCGGTTCGGTACCGTCGATCTTCCACTGGCCGTTCGGACGGGTGGATGGCCGCGGCGAGCGGGCTGCTGCCAGCTTGGTGGCTGCCGCCGGAGCGTTCTCGGCCCCCGTCGTGACGGTGGGCACCGTCTCGGTTTCGTTCGGCACGTCGGCTCCCTCGGTTTGCGGCGCCGCTCCAATGATTTCGATCGGAGCGACCCCGCCAACGCTACTGCGACCACGGTGCAATGTCGCAGCCGCGGGTCACGTGCTGTCACACACTGTCACGCAGCGTCACACAGGCCGCCGGGTACTCGGCGCGCCTTCCGGGCAGTGGATGACGGCGGCGCCTGAGTGGTGTCGCGGACATCCGCTTGGATGGTGCCGCTCACCGGTCGTTGCGGCCACGGGGACAAGCTGTTGCCGCTCGCCGCGCGCAAGGCGGCGGCGCCCCCGTAGGCTAGGGACATGGCTGAACGCACCCCCTGGTCCCTCTCCGGCGCACTGCGCGGAATGTTCACGAAGAAGACCATCGACGCACAGACCTGGGACGACCTCGAGGACGCCCTGCTGCAGGCCGATTTCGGCCCGAATATCACCGAGTCGGTCATCGCCGACCTGCGTGCCAAGGTCGCCAAGTACAACACGACCGACCCGGCCGATTTACAGCGGATGCTGCGCGAAGGAATTGAAGAGCGGCTGTCCGTTCTCGACTCCACCCTGACCCTCTCCGAACGGCCCGCCATCGTGCTCGTCGTCGGCGTCAATGGCGTCGGCAAGACCACCACGATCGGCAAATTCGCCAAGTTTCTGCAGACCTACGGTCGCAGCGTCGTGATCGGCGCGGCCGACACTTTTCGGGCGGGGGCGGTCGAGCAGCTGGCGACCTGGGCCGAACGAGCCGGGGCGCAGATCGTGAAGCCGCAGATGACCGGCCAGGATCCGGCCTCCGTCGCCTTTCAGACCGTGGAGAAGGCGAAGAACGAGGGCATCGAGATCGTGCTCATCGACACCGCCGGGCGGTTGCAGACCAAGGGCGGACTGATGGACGAGCTGACCAAGATTCGCCGGGTCGTCGAAAAGCAGGGACCGATCGCCGAGGTGCTGCTCGTGCTCGACGCCACGACTGGTCAGAACGGGCTTGCCCAGGCCGAGGCGTTCATCGAGCACGCCGGGGTGACCGGTCTCGTGCTGACCAAACTTGACGGCTCAGCGCGTGGCGGCTTCGTGCTCGCCGTGCAGGAAAAGACCGGCATTCCGATCAAGCTGGTTGGGCAGGGTGAGGGCATCAACGACCTCACCGGTTTCACCCCGCACGTGTTCGCACAAAAACTCGTCGGCTGATGAAGAATTTAAGAGGAGCACTATGAGCATCGAACACGATTTCTTCGGAATTCTCGGCGACGAAGACGAGGGCGAGGTGTACTGGTCGGAGTCGGCTGAGCTCGGAGACCAGAGCGTCGAGATCGACCTCAGCTCGCCCGACGAAGATTCGGTCACCGCCGAAGCGCTCGATATCGCCGCGGCCATGATCGGGTCGATGGAGGACCTCGACTCCCAGGTGAGGGAATCCCTCGTCGCCGATCTGTCGGCCGAGGTCTCCGTGACTAGCCAATACATCGCCGAGCAGCTCGACGAAATGGACCAGGAAGCGATCGAAAACGCCATCATCTGGGATTCCGGTGACCAGCAGATTGACTTCCTGCGTTCGCTGCGCCTGCAGCGCATCGGCTTTCACCCGCACCGCGCCGGCAGCGAAGCGCACTTCGCGGTGCTCGAATACGCCATCAGCCCCGACGACACCGACGGCCTGCTCGTCGTGACAATCGACGTGCACGGCGACACTGTCCAGGTAGCCCTGGACAGCTAACTTCGACCGGGCCCGGGCCCGGAAACCGGGCCCATGATGTATCGTGGGCCCGCTTCCTTAAGGTGGGCCCAGGCAGCAGTCCGGAGCCCCTGGGTACCGCCCTGAGGCAGGCACCCTCTTTCTTTCCGGGCCCGGGCCCGGAAACCGGGCCCATGATCTATCGTGGGCCCCCTTCCTTAAGGTGGGCCCGGGTGAGCGCTGGCAGCCCCGAACCGGGCTACCCGAGGTGTTGTGCGGCCTGCCCCGCGCCGAGCAGGTCTTCCTTGCGCGGGCGCACCAGGAAGAAGGCGATGGGCCCCGCCGCGAAGATAATGATGGCCGCCCACAGGAAGGCGGACTGGTATCCGCTCACGAGAGCGCCCAACTGAACGGCTTCGGCGGGAACCTTACCGATCAGGTATGAGCTCACCGCAGCGGTGTACAGCGCGGTGAACAGGGCGGTTCCAAGCGATCCGCCGATCTGCTGCATCGCCGTCACCGCAGCGCTCGCCGCACCGGCATCATGCTCGGCGATTCCCGACAGCGCCACGTTCTGCAGCGGCACGAAGATCATCGCGAGGCCGAGCCCGAGCAGGATGAGCCCCGGCAGCACCTCGAGCGCATAGTTGCCGCTCACCGTGATCTGAGTCATCCAGAGCAGCCCGGCCGCGCCGACGATCGGTCCGACGGTCATCGGAATCTGCACGCCGGTACGCGCCAGAAACTTCGACAGGACGCCAGCACCGATCATGATCGTCGCGGTCATCGGCAGGGAAGCCAGACCGGACTGAATCGGGGTGTAGCCCAGCACGATTTGAAAGTACAGGGTGAGAAAGAGGAGCCCTCCGAGCAGTCCAGCGCCCGACAGCAGCGCCGTGAGGAAAGCTCCGCCGCGTACCTTGTTGGCCATAATGCGCAACGGCAGCAGCGGATGATTCGACCGCTTTTCCACCAGCACGAACAGCACGAGCAACACCAGTCCGAGTGGGAGGCAGACGAGCACGGGCCAGCTGGCCCAGCCATTCTCGGCCTGCGCGAAGCCGAATACCAGGGATCCGAGGCCGAGTGCCACGAGAATAGTCCCCGGCACGTCATATCGGGTGTTTCCTTGCGCCTTGCTCTCCCGAATCACCGGGATGGCGGCCGCAATCGCCACGATGGCGATCGGCACGTTCACGTAGAGGCACCACCGCCAGCTCGCATACTCGGTGAGCACGCCGCCGAGGATGAGGCCGACCGCCGCGCCGCCGCCGGCGATCGCGCCGTAGACGGCGAAGGCTTTGATGCGGTCCTTGCCGCCGGGAAAGTTGACCGTGAGCAGGGCGAGCGAGGCCGGCGCGAGGAGCGCGGCGAACAGGCCCTGCAGGCCGCGGGCGGCGAGTAGCTCCCAGGTGCTCTGGGCGGCGCCGCCGAGGGCCGAGGCAATGGCGAACCCGGCCATGCCCACGATGAAGGAGCGTTTGCGGCCCCAGAAGTCGGCAATACGCCCGCCGAGCAGTAGCAGCGCGCCGAAGACAAGCGAGTACAGCGTGACGACCCAGGTGCGCTCGCCGTCGCTCATGCCGAGCGCGGTCTGTGCCTGGGGGAGCGCGATGTTCACGATGGTTCCGTCGAGTACGACGGTGAGCTGGGCGAGCGCCACGATGGCCAGCAGCAACCACTTTCGTGGGTGGGGCGCGGTCGCCGCCGACGCGGGCGGGGCAGAACTGGACTGATTTGTGCTGATACCGGGCATAACAGTGACTCTATCGTGCAAACCGAACGAACTAGTTCGTTTTTGTGAACTAGAGTCAAAACATGGCACGCGACGGAGCAGACCCCCAGACCCGCATTCTCGAGGCGGCGCGCACCGAATTCGCCGCCTACGGACTAGCCGGGGCCCGCATCGACCGCATCGCCAAGAGCGCCGCGACGAGCAAGGAACGCCTCTACGCCTACTACTCCGACAAGCAGCAGCTATTTCTCGAGGTGTTGGAGCTCAACCTGCGCGAGTTCGCAAGCGACGCCGTGCTCACCGACAACGATGTGCCGGCCTTCGCCGGGGCGTTGTTCGACCACGCCGTCGAGCACGGCGACCACCTGCGCATGATCGACTGGGCCCGCCTCGAGACCGACGGTACCTGGCTGCCGGCCCTCGACGTCATGCTGGGCTATCGGGACGAACAGGTGCGGCGCATCCGTCTGGCACAGACAGCCGGTCGGGTCGATGCTTCCTGGCAACCGGCTCAGCTCATGACACTCATCTTCGGCATCGCCTCGGCCTGGGTACACGAGCCCGGGGCGGCGCTCGCGCACGGCGGCCCTCCGGACGTGACGGCAATCGCGGTTCGCCGAGCCAACGTCGTTCGTGCGGTCGAGCGGCTGATTGCACCGAGTGTGGCGGCGCAGAACTGACGCTCGCCCGAATTTGACGGAACCGCGCCTCAGCATCCGTTTCGAAGTAGCAGCGGCCACCGGTTAAACTAAACGCATCATGGCAACTTTTGGAAACCTCTCAGATCGTCTTGCCGAGACGTTCAAAAACCTCCGCACCAAGGGCAAGCTCAGCGCAGCGGATGTCGACGGCACCGTTCGTGAGATCCGTCGCGCCCTGCTCGACGCCGACGTCGCCCTCGAGGTCGTCAAGGATTTCACCGGCAAGGTGCGCGAACGCGCCCTGGGCGACGAGGTCAGCAAGGCGCTGAACCCGGCCCAGCAGGTTGTGCAGATCGTCAACGACGAGCTCATTACGATTCTCGGCGGCCAGCAGCGCCGGCTGGAATTCGCCAAGAAGCCGCCGACCATCATCATGCTCGCGGGCCTGCAGGGTGCCGGTAAGACCACCCTCGCCGGCAAGCTCGCGAAGTGGCTGGCCAAAGACGGCCACACCCCGCTGCTCGTCGCCGCCGACCTACAGCGCCCCAACGCGGTCACCCAGCTCGAGGTCGTCGCTAAACAGGCCGGTGTCGCCGTCTACGCGCCCGAGCCCGGAAACGGTGTCGGCGACCCGGTCAAGGTCGCCCGCGACGGCGTGAAGTACGCCCTGCAGAAGGTTCACGACGTCGTCATCGTGGACACCGCCGGACGTCTGGGCGTCGACGCTGAGCTCATGAAGCAGGCCGCCAACATTCGCAAGGCGATCGATCCAGACGAGGTGCTCTTCGTCATCGACGCCATGATCGGCCAGGATGCCGTCGCCACGGCGAAGGCCTTCCAGGACGGCGTCGACTTCACCGGCGTCGTGCTCACCAAGCTCGACGGTGACGCCCGCGGTGGCGCCGCCCTGTCGGTCGCTTCGCTCACCGGACGCCCGATCATGTTCGCCTCGACCGGTGAAGGACTCGACGACTTCGAACCGTTCCACCCGGACCGCATGGCCGGCCGCATCCTCGACCTTGGTGACATCCTCACCCTGATCGAGCAGGCGCAGGGTGCGTTCGACGAAGACGAGGCCCGCAAGGTCGCCGAGAAGTTCGCGACCGACTCCTTCACCCTCGACGACTTCCTCGGCCAGATGCAGCAGCTGCGCAACATGGGTTCGATCAAGAAGATGATGAGCATGCTGCCCGGCGCCGGCGCCATGAAGGCGCAGCTCGAGAACTTCGACGAGCGCGAGATCGTGCGCACCGAGGCCATCATCCAGTCGATGACCAAGCTTGAACGCACCACCCCGAAACTGCTCAACGGATCGCGCCGCATGCGCATCGCGAAGGGTTCGGGCATGACCGTCACCGAGGTGAACCAGCTTGTGCAGCGCTTCGAACAGGCCGCCAAGATGATGAAGACGGTCGCCAAGGGTGGCATGCCCAATATCCCCGGCATGGGCCCCATTCCCGGTGCCGGCTACGGCGGCAAGCCCAAGCAGGTGGCCAAGAAGAAGGGCTCCAAGTCGGGCAACCCAGCCAAGCGCGCTGCCGAGAACGCCGCGATTGCCTCGGGCGTCAAGCCTGCCGGGGAGTCTTCCAAAGCGGATGCCGCCGGCTCCGGTTTCGGCCTCGGCTCCGGCGCCCAGCCAGGCAAGGGCAAGGCCGGCGGTCCCACCGAAGAGGAAATGGCCGCGCTGCAGAAAATGCTCGGCCGGTAGCATCCGTTTGGGGAAAGCCTTTGGTGGGCCGGGCCCACCTTACGGAAGCGGGCCCTTGATGGATCATGGGCCCAGTTTCCGGGCCCGGGCCCGGTCGCAGAACGTGGGCCCAATCTTCTCGCTGAGCCCGTGGACCGCGCGCAACTCCTGCAAATCGTGAGTGCCAGAAGGCCGTTCCCGGCAAATTACTGGGATCCGCGGTGCTCGCCGAAAAAATTGCAGGAGTTGTGCGCGTGCAGTGGCCTTCGGTCGGCGCTGGGGGCCTGGGGGCCTGGGCGCCGGGGCACGAACCGTGGGCAGTCCTAGGCTGGACGCATGACTTCGACGACGAACCACAACGTGCGCATCGGTGTGCAGATTGCCCCGCAGCACGCCCAGTACTCCAAGATTCGCGACACCCTCACCGAAGTGGAGGCGCTCGGCGCCGACATCGCCTTCAACTGGGACCACTTCTTTCCGCTCACGGGCGAGCCCGATGGTCTGCACTTCGAGTCGTGGACCATCCTCGCCGCCTGGGCCGAGCAGACCACGACCATTCAGTTCGGCGCCCTGGTCAACTGCAACAGCTACCGGAACGCCGACCTGCAGGCTGACATGGCGCGCACGATCGACCACATCAGCGGCGGTCGCTTCATCTTCGGCACCGGCGCGGGCTGGTTCGAGCGCGACTATCAGGAATACGGCTACGAGTTCGGCACTCCCGGCACTCGGCTGAACGCCCTCGATACCAGCCTCGGCCGCATCGAGGCCCGCTGGGCCAGGCTCAACCCGCCGCCCACCCGCGACATCCCGGTGCTCATCGGCGGTGGCGGCGAAAAGAAAACCCTGCGCATCGTCGCCCAGCACGCCGATATCTGGCACTCGTTCTCCAACCCCGAGGTGCTCGAGCACAAGCTCGGCGTGCTCGGCGCCTGGTGCGACGAGGTCGGCCGCGACCTGAGTGAGATCGAGATCTCCACCGAGCTGCGCGGCCGCACGGTGGACGACGCCGATGCGCTCTACGACCTCGGCACGCGCCTGTTCACCGTAGGAATCTCCGGCCCCGACTACGACCTCGGCCAGGCCGCCGACTGGCTGGCCTGGCGCGACAGCAAGAACGCCTGACCCGAGCGGATGCTGCTGGCGCGGCCCCGCGCTGCTCGTGCGGCTCGCGTTGCTCGCGCTGCTGGTGCGGCTGGTGCGGCTCGCGCTGCTGGTGTGCGCTGCGCGCGAGCCACGAAGGGGCGCCCGTGCAGCGAACCGGGGCGTGGCGACCGCACGGCTTGGGCGCGCGTGCAGCCAACGCGCTAGCTCCCGAGCCCCTCCGCGAGCTCGTGGCTGAGCGCCGCCACCACCGCCGGCAGGCTGCCGTCATGCGCGGCCGCGACGGCGAGCTGCCGCTGGTAGCTGCCGCCCTCATCGATGATGCGGTGCAGTCCGAGCAGCTCCGGCAGACAGCCGAGCCGCTCGGCGACGGGGGAGAGGATCTCGATGAGGCGACGCACATCATCCGTTACCAGGCATTCGGCGCCCGCAGCATCGAGGATGATCTCGGCGTCGAGCCCGTAGCGGGCGGCCCGCCACTTGTTCTCGCGCACGAACCACGGCTGCATGCGCGGAACGTCTTCCCCCGCGTCGAGGCTGGTGGACATCCACTCGACCAGGCACTGGATGAACGCGGCGATCGCGCCGAGCTCCACGGCCGTCGAGACGCCGTCGCAGACTCGAATCTCGATCGTGCCCCAGCGCGGCGACGGGCGAATATCCCAGCGCACCTCGGTGACGTCCTCGATGATGCCGGTCACGGCCATGTCGTCGACGTAGCGCTCCCAGGCTTCCCAATCGGGCAGGTCCCAGGGCAGTCCGGCGGTCGGCAGCTGCTGGAACATGAGCGAACGGTTGCTGGCATAGCCGGTGTCGACGCCGGCCCAGAACGGGCTCGACGCGCTCAGCGCCTGCAGGTGTGGCACGTAGGTGAGCAGGCCGTTCATGATCGGAATGACCTTGGCCTTGTCCTCGATGCCGACGTGCACGTGGATTCCCCAGATCATCATATTGCGGCCCCACCACTGGGTGCGGTCGATGAGCTTGTGATAGCGGGCTTTGTCGGTGACGGTCTGGTCGAACCACTGCGCAAACGGATGCGATCCGCTGCAGATCAGGTCGACCTCGCGTCCCGAAAGCACGCGGCGCACCTCGCCGAGCTGGCCGGCGACATCCGCTACCGCACCGCCTACGGTGGTGTGCACGCCCGAAACCAGCTCGACCGTATTGAGCAGCAGCTCGCCGGTGATCGTTGGGTGGGCCGAGCCGTCGGGGCCGCGCAGGGCGTCGAGCACTTCGTCGGCGATATTGACCAAATCGCCGGTCGAGCGGTCGACGAGGGCGACCTCCCACTCGATGCCCACGGTGGATCGGGCAGATCGGGCGAATTCCAGTGGCACGGGGGGGCTCCTTGGGTGGGCCGGTAAAAGTCGTTGAGGTTCGATTATCACAATGCCCGCAATCTCTGACAGAATGATTAGTCGCGATCCGTTGTGCCCGACCCTCTATCTCGGTGCAACGTGATCCTATAGAGCTTATGCCGAGTGTGCCCCCACGCTCACGGCCCAAGGTTCGCCAAACAACGAATTAACACTGGAGAATTGTGGCTGTCAAAATCCGTCTGAAGCGCATGGGCAAGATCCGTGCACCGTACTACCGCATTGTCGTCGCCGACGCGCGCACCAAGCGCGACGGTCGTGTCATCGAAGAAATCGGCATCTACCACCCCACGGAGGAGCCCTCGGTCATCGAGGTCAAGTCCGAGCGTGCGCAGTACTGGCTGAGCGTCGGCGCTCAGCCGACCGAGCAGGTTGCTGCACTCCTCAAGCTCACGGGCGACTGGGGCATCTTCAAGGGCGACAAGAACGCTAAGAACACCGTCAAGGTGAAGGAACCGAAGGTCGCTTTCGTCGCTGACGAGAAGAAGAAGCCGGTTCTCAAGCCCAAGGCCGAGAAGCCGGTCGCCAAGGCCCCCGAGGTTGCTGCCGAAGCAACCGAAGAGGCGTAACTGTTGCTTGCTCCCGCGCTCGAACACCTCGTCAAGGGGATCGTTGATCACCCCGATGATGTGCACGTTGCAGAAAAGAACTCGCCCCGAGGCGAGGTGCTCGAGGTTCGTGTGAACCCCGAGGATCTCGGCCGGGTCATTGGTCGTGCCGGTCGCACAGCCAAGGCCCTGCGCACCCTCGTTGCGGCTCTGGCCGATGGTCGACGCGTACGCGTCGACGTCGTCGACACCGATTTCTAGTTCAGTGAACGACACGACGGTGAACGATAGCGAGAAGGACCGCACCCAGCAATTACGGGTGGGGCGCCTGACTAAGGCTCACGGCCTCAAGGGAGCAATCAAGCTCGAACTGTTCACGGATGACCCGGGACGACGTTTCGTCCCGGGCGCCGTGTTCACCCTGCAGGTTCCGACCGGGTCGGCCTGGCACGGCAAGACGATTGAACTCGTCGAGCTGCGCTGGTACAACCAGCACGCGGTCGGTTTTTTTAAGGATGTTCCCGACCGCTCCACGGCAGAAACGCTCGCCAAGGCGATCCTCTGGATCGACGCGGACGTCGCCGAGCAGTCGGATGAAGAAGACGCCTGGTACGACCACCAGCTCGTCGGGCTCGCCGTCATGCGTGACGGTGTGCGCATCGGCACCATCGGTCGCCTCGAGCACATGCCCGCGCAAGATCTGCTGATCGTGAAGACGCCCACCGGCGACGTCATGATCCCCTTCGTGAAGGCCATCGTGCCGAGCGTCGATGTGAAGGCCGGCATCGTCACCATCACCCCGCCGCCCGGACTGCTCGAAGAGCTGCCCGAGGACCCGGCCGATGCTGTAGCCGACGCCGTGGCCGAACCGCTCTCTGAAACGGATGCCGCGGCATCCGCTCTCGAGACCGACCGCCCGTAACGCACTCCATTCACGGCACGCGGGACTTGCGCCGCTGCGCGGGAGGCGCAACTCCCGCGCAGCGTAACCTCACCGAGTGGATGTCTGCGGCTGCAGCTCCCGCGTACTGGCGCAGTTGCCGCGCAGGGCGAGGCGCCGGTCACGAGTGGTACCGCCCGGCCTACACGTTCAGCCGGTAGCCTCGCTTGACCACGGTCGCAACCAGCCCGGGCACGGCGAGCGTCTGCCGCAGGCGGCTGAGCGATACCTCCATGGCGTGATCGTCGGAGTAGCCGGCCAGCGCGAGGTCTTCGCGGGAGACGACCGCTCCGCGCGCCCGCACGAGAGCGCGCAGAATGGCGAGTGCAGTCGGGGGAAGCTGCACGCGTTCCTCGCCGATCTGCACGATCGAACCACGCAACTGCACGAGTCCGTTCTGGGTTTCGATGCGCTCGACCATGTTCTGTTCCAGGTGTTCGCAAACCAGGCGAATCAGCGCGCCCATGCGAAACCGGGTCGGTTGAATCGGCGCGATCCCCGCGGCAATCAGCGGCGCACTGGTCACCGGTCCGACGGCGGCCGCGCAGACCTGAGTCTGTAACGCTGCAATCAGCTCGGGGTAGACATCCATTCCCTCTGCCGCGGTGAACAGGGCGTGCACGGCCGGGGCGCTCGTGAAGGTGACGCAGTCCAGCTGACGGGAGCAGATGGCCTCGACAAGCTTGTAGACGCGCGCGTCGCTGTCGTCCATGGCAATCCAGCGGTACGGCGCCACGACGAGCACACGCTGATGCACGGCGCGCAGCCGGTCGAGTTGCACCTCATCGGTGGCCCCGTGCACCTGAATGCCGATGGTCAGCCCCGGCGGATACTCGGCCAAAACCTTGTCAACGAGCGAGGCGGTCGTCTCTGAATCGCTCATTCCAGAGTCATTGAGCCCGGTTGCGCGAATGCCGCCGCGGGCCTTGGGCCCCCGCACCAGAATCGTGGTGTCGGCGAGCGCATCGGTCAGTTCGGAGCCGATTCCGTCGGCCTCGGCCACCTCGAACCAGCGCCGTACGCCGTAGCCGGTCGTCGCGAGCAGTAGATCGGGCCGCGCGGCGATCATGGTGCGGGTATCGTCGAGCAGCGGGCCATCCTGCTGCGAGTGGGCGATGCGCAGCGTCGGTGCGTGCACGACCCGCGCGCCGCGTCGTTCGAAGGCGTCGATCAGGTCGCTCGAGCGGCGATCACTGGTCACGCCGATGCGAAATCCCTCGAGCTGGTTTGGCTGCAGAAACGGGGCAGCGACCTCAATGGGCTCCGTCGCTCCCGGCAGGCGTACGTGGTGCGCCTGCCGGTCCGGTGCCGGCAGCTGTGAAGCGGATGCCGCCGGCTCGCCGCCCGAAGCAGCCTCGGCCCCGTCGTTCGTCGCCGCCATCAGTCGGTCACCGAAAATTCGGCGGCGCGGGCGACGAGGTCGTTCGCGGCCGCGTCACCGCTGAACGCGAGGCGTACGACCTCGCCGACGACCAGCACGGCGGGGCTGCGTACGCCGGCCGCGGCTGCATCGGCCAGCACCGTCGCGAGCGTGCTCACGGTCGTGCGCTGGGTGGCACTGAAGCCGCGCTCGATAATCGCCACCGGCATACCAGCTGGCATGCCGTGGCGGAGCAGGCCCTGGCTCAGGGTCGGCAACGTGCCGACTCCCATCAGCACGACGATGGTGCTGCCGAGCAGAGTGAGACCCTCGAGCTCGTTGTCGGTGAGCGGCGCGTGGCCGCTGATCACGGTGAACGCGTGGCTGATGCCGCGGTGGGTGAGCGGGATTCCCGCCGCCGCCGGCACCGCGATCGCACTGGTGACGCCGGAAATCACGGTCACTGGAATGCCGTTGCGGTGGCAAGCCAGAACTTCTTCGCTGCCGCGCCCGAAGACATAGGGGTCGCCTCCCTTGAGCCGCACCACGCGCTTGCCGGCCAGGGCATGTTCGACAATGAGTTCTTCGATGCCGGTCTGCGAGACCGGATGGCTGCCGGCGCGCTTGCCGACGTCGATGAGGACCGCGTGGGGCGCGAGCAGGGCGAGTTCGTCGTTCGGGGCGAGGCGGTCGAACAACACGACATCCGCTTGAGCGATGGCCGTCACTGCTCCGACGGTCAGCAGTCCGGCGGCGCCGGGGCCCCCGCCCACGAGTGTGACTGATCCGGTGCTGACTGACCCAGCCGTTCGGGAATTCTGGGCTGTCATTTGCTTACTCTTTTCGTACAGGAATGCGGCTTCCGCTTAGGAGAACAGTACCCGACGAGGCTCGCTCGGCCGGGGTCGCCGGTCGGATTTGGTCACGCTCCGTAACGAGCGCGATGCTCGGGTCGGGTTCGGTCGGCGCGTTCACGAAGGAACGGAACCGGCGCAATCGCTCCGGATCAGCGAGCGTCGCCGCCCACTCGTCCTCATAGTTGTCGACGTGGGCGAGCATGGCCTGTTCGAGGTCCTCGGCCAGTCCAAGCGAGTCGTTGATGACGACGTCGCGTACGTGCTCCAGGCCGCCCTCGAGGTCTTCCATCCAACGGGCGGTGCGCTGCATCCGATCGGCCGTGCGAATGTAATACATCATGTAGCGGTCGATGTACTTGATCAGGGTTTCTTCGTCGAGGTCGGTCGCGAGCAGCTGCCCGTGGGCCGGCTGAAAGCCGCCATTGCCGCCGACATACATGTTCCAGCCGTTGTCGCTCGCGATGATGCCGACATCCTTGGCGCGGGCCTCTGCACACTCGCGGGCGCAGCCCGAGACCCCGAACTTGAACTTGTGCGGCGCGCGCAGCCCGCGGTAACGCAGTTCAAGGCGGATCGCGAGGCCGACGGCATCCTGTACTCCGAATCGGCACCAGGTTGACCCGACGCACGATTTCACGTTGCGCAGCGCCTTGCCGTAGGCCTGCCCGGATTCGAATCCGGCGTCGACCAGGATTCGCCAGATGTCCGGCAGCTGCTCCAGCCGGGCACCGAACAGGTCGATTCGCTGGCCTCCGGTGATCTTGGTGTAGAGGTCGAAATCGAGAGCGACCTGCGCGATCACGGCGAGTTTGGTCGGAGTGATCTCGCCGCCCGGAATGCGCGGAACGACGGAGTAGGTGCCGTCCTTTTGCATATTGGCCATGGCGCGGTCGTTGGTGTCCTGCAGGGTGCCGCGGCCGGCATCCAAAATGTAGGCGGTGTTCTGACTGGCCAGAATCGAGCCGATGGCGGGCTTGCAGACATCGCAGCCGCGGCCGGTTCCAAAGCGGGAGAAGATCTCATCGCTTGACGTGAGGCCGAGCACCCGCACCGATTCGAACAGTTCCTGCCGGCTCAACTCGAAGTGTTCGCACAGCGCGTGCGACACGGTTTGACCGGATGCCGTCAGCTCGGCCTCGAGGATCTTCTTGACCAGCGGCACGCACGACCCGCACTGGGTGCCGGCCCGGGTGCACACCTTGAGCGCGCCGAGTTCGGTGCAGGCTTCGGTTTGGTGTTCATTGTTCACATCGTCGCCGCGCACGGCGCTCCGCACCGTTCCGGCCGAGACCATGTTGCAGGAACAGACCAGCGCGTCGTCGGGCAGTTCGTCGCCGGCCGGAGCCTCGGCGCCGGCGGCCGAGAGGTAGGCGGCGGGTTCGCTGCTGAGCTCGCGGCCGACCATGGGGCGCAGGGCCGAGTAGGGCGTGGCGTCGCCGACGAAGATGCCGCCGAGCAGGGTCTTGGCGTCGTCGGTCATGACGAGCTTTTGGTACAGGCCGCGGGCCGGGTCGGCGTAGACGATTTCGAGCGACCCCGCCGTGGTGGCAAGCGCGTCGCCGAAACTCGCGACGTCGACGCCGGAGAGCTTGAGCTTGGTGGCATCGTCGACGGTTGTGAACTCGGCGCTGCCACCGAGCAGCCGGTCGGCCACGACCTCGGCCATGGCGTTCGCCGGGGCGACGAGGCCGACGCAGCGGTCGTTCCAGCTGGCAACCTCGCCGATGGCCCAAATATTCGCATCGCTCGTGCGGCAGTCGTTGCCGATCGTGACGCCGCCGCGGGTGCCGACGGCGAGTCCGGCGTCCCGGGCGAGCTCGTCGCGCGGGGAGATGCCGATCGCGTAGACGACCATATCGGCGGCGATCGTATGGCCGTTGCCGAGTTGCAGGCCGGTCACTGCGGTGTTGTCATCGTTCGTGAGAATGGTGCGGGCCCGAGTGCCGAGGTGCAGTTCGATGCCCTGGGCCACGATGAGCCGGCCGAGGGCCTGTCCGCCGCTCTCGTCGAGCTGGGCCGACATCAGCCAGCCGCCGGAGTGTACGATGGCGGATTCGGCGCCGAGCTTGTGCAGTCCGCCCGCCGCTTCGAGGCCGAGCAATCCGCCGCCGGCCACGACGACCTTGGGGGTGCGGCCGAGTGAGGCCGTGAGTGCGGCGAGTTCGTCGACGAGGGCGTCGACGTCGTCGACGGTGCGGTACACCCGAATGTGCTCGCGACCGGGCATCTCCGGAACGGGCGCGCTTGACCCGGTGGCGAGCACGAGGTCGTCATACTCGAGCACGGCTCCGGTGGACGTCGTGACGGTCTGGTGGACCCGGTCGATGCGGGTGGCGCGTTCGTTGATGCGCAGGGCGATCCGTTCGCTGTCCCACGGTGCGGTGGGTTCCAGGGTGAGGTCGATCATTCCGGCGAGCCGCTGGCTCAGCGCGACCCGATCGTAGGGGCGGTGGTTCTCCTCGGCCAGCACGACGATCGACAGGGTGTGCTCGGTGTCGCGGGAGTGCAGGGCGTCGGTGAGGCGGTGGGCAGCGGGTCCGCCGCCGATCACGATGACCCGGCGCGGCGTCTCGGCAGCGGGAATGGCGGCATCCGCTTTGCTCGTCGATGTGACGGCGTGTGTCGCAGTCCCAGCGGTTGTTGCAGGGTCTGGGGCAGAATACGCGGAAGCGGTTTCATTCGAAGCTGGCATCAGCATCCTTTCGAAGCGGGGCAATTGTGAGCGTAGTTCGGGGCAGTTTCCCCCTCGTGTCGCTCGTGTGTCCCGTGCTGGTCGAAAGCCCCACAGCGGCGCACCCCCGCTGTGAGGCGAGTTTCACGGCGAGGAAACATAGGGGGCGTCTGGTCGAAATATGGCCCGCCTACCGTGGGACCAACGCACAAACGCGACAACCCAGGGAGCGCACCATGACGATGACAACCGCCGAGTCCCGCCCTACCGCTGCACTGACCCGCCCCACCCTGGTCTGGGAGCGCGCCTGCGCCGTGGCCGATCTGGAACCCAGCTGGGGCGAAGCGGCCCTCATCCGCGAAAACCAGATCGCCCTGTTTCTGCTCTCGCCCACCGAGATCTACGCCGTCGACCACCGCGACCCGCACACCGAGGCACACGTCATGGCCCGCGGCATCGTCGGCTCCAAGGGCGACCGCCCCACCATCGCCTCCCCGCTGCACAAAGAGGTCTATGACCTCGGCACCGGAGAATGCTTCACCAACCCGACGCTGGTGCTGAACACCTACGAAACCCGCGTGGTCGGCGGTTTCATCGAGGTCGCCGTCGAGACTGAACGGCACGCCCCTGAACTACTCAGTGCCGCATGACCCTGCTCGGCGAACGACTCAGAACCGACCAGGTGCGAACCATTCCGGCTCGTACCCCACAGACTCGCACCGATCAGGTGCGAGCCGGTCGACCCCGCAGCAATCAAGCGGATGCCGCGCCCCAGACGGCGCTACCCGCCGCGCTCGTCGCCATCTCGCACGGCACGAGTTCCGCTGACGGGCAGGCCGCCATCGCCGCCCTCGTCGATGCCGTCGCGCTCGCGCGCCCCGATCTGGGCGTGACCGGCGGTTTCGTTGACGTGCAACAGCCGGATGTCGCGGCCAGCCTCGGCGCGCTGCGCCCGAATCGCGCCGCAGTGGTGGTACCCCTGCTGCTTTCCGCCGGCTACCACGTGCACGTTGATCTGAAACGCGAGTCCCGCGTGCCCGGCCGCGTGACCACCGTCTCCCGGGCCCTCGGCCCCGATGATCGCCTCATCGATGTGCTCGAGCACCGGCTCGCCGCCGCCGGAATCACCGCCCAGCCCGGCCGCGAGGTGGTCCTCGCCGCTGCTGGTTCCAGCGACACGCGCGCGGTCGAGGACTGCCGCCGAATCGGCGAGATGCTGGCGCAGCGCCTCGGCGTGCGCGTCACGGTCGGGTTTTTGTCCGCAGCCTCGCCCCGACTGGCGTGCGCCGTCACCGAGGCCCGCCTCCGCAGCGACAGCGTCACCGTGAGTACCTACTTGATGGCACCGGGATTTTTCTTCGACCTGACCCGCGCGCAGAGCGCCGGTGCCGAGTCGGTCACCGCTCCACTGCTGGTGCCGGGCGAACCAGCCCCCGCTCCGCTGGTCGATTTGGTCGTCGACCGGTACCTTGAGGCGAAAGCGCACGCCGGACTCTTCTAGAATTTGACCATGCGCATCGACATTGTCACCATTTTTCCCGAATTCTTCGATGTGCTCGATCTGTCGCTGCTCGGCAAGGCTCGCCAGAGCGGACTGATCGAACTCGGCGTGCATAACCTGCGCGACCACACCCATGACCGGCACCACTCGGTCGACGACACGCCCTATGGCGGCGGTGCCGGCATGGTCATGAAGGCCGAACCGTGGGGCGCAGCCCTCGACGTCATCCTCGGCGCCGCTCCCGAGGCCGTAGCGACCGAAGCTGTAGCGACCGACGCCGCCGCAACCGACGCCGCGGCCGTAGCGACCGAGGCTGCCGCAACTGAAACGCCGACCGCCGACCAGGCCGAAACCGAAGCGCCGACCGCCGTCAACGCCGCCGACGACGGCCCGATCCTCATCTTTCCCTCCCCGGCCGGCGATCAGTTCACCCAGGCGATGGCCCGCGAACTCTCGCTCGAGCAGCACCTCGTTTTCGGCTGCGGCCGGTACGAGGGCATCGACCAGCGCGTCGTCGACCACTACTCACAGCGCGGCCGGGTGCGCCTGGTCAGCCTCGGCGACTACGTGCTCAACGGGGGAGAGGTTGCCGTGATGGCCATGATCGAAGCCATCGGACGCCTCATCCCCGGCGTCGTCGGCAACCCGGAAAGCCTCGTCGAGGAATCCCACGAAGACGGCCTGCTCGAATACCCGAGCTACACCAAACCGTCCAGCTGGCGCGGCCTCGACGTACCGCCCGTGCTGCTCAGCGGCAACCACGGCGCCATCAGCACCTGGCGCCGGCAGCAGCAGATCGAACGCACCGAACGGGTGCGCCCCGACCTGATGTCACCCGATCTTCTGCCCCCAGCGAACGCCAAGCAAAGCCCCAGCCGCCGTCGATAAACTGACGCGGTGATCATCCGCCGCGCCTTCTACCACTGGCAATTCATTGCCGCCGGAGCCCTGCCGCTCTGGCTCCTCGTCGGGTCCTCGATCTTTGGATCGGGCGCCTGGGCCGTTCTGGGCATCTTCTTCGGAGCCGTGCTCATCGGCCTCGGGCTTCTCCTCGTCGCCCTCCTCTTCTATGCGCGCAAAGAGGTGCGCGAAACCCGCGCCGTCTCCTACGCCGACGTCGGCGTCCTCAGCCTCTGGCACACCCTCATCATCGCCATCCCCTTTTCCACGGATGCCGCCGGCTGGCTCAGCGTGTTGGTCATCGTCGGCGGACTGGCCGTGTTCTGGTTCGCGCTCTGGGAGCTGTTCGACTCCGCCAAGCGTCGAATGCGCGCGATGGTCGACCTGGTGGAGCAGACGGCACGCGGGCAGTCTGCACCGGCCGCGCCGGGACATCCACTGCCCTATGCGTCGCCGAAGACGACCAGGCCAACGCCCGGCTTTGGCCGTACGGGCACCCCCGAGGTCATCGTCATCGAAGAAAAGCGCGACCGCATCTAACTCAAACGAGCCCGACTTTGCAGCCGGGCCTCGTTCATGGCAGAATAGGCGACTGTGCCGCTGCAGGACTCTGCCACAGGGGAACCTGCTTTGTGCGGCGCACAACTCATACTGATTGCTTCGAATGAAGCACCTAGCGTAGTCGACCTGTGGCGGGTACAGAGAGCGAAACAACATGCATATTCTCGACGCGGTAGACGCCCCATCACTGAAGAAGGATCTTCCTGACTTCCGTGCCGGCGACACCGTCAAGGTTCACGTCAACATCATTGAGGGAACCCGCTCTCGTATCCAGGTCTTCCAGGGAGTCGTCATCGGCCGCTCCGGCGAAGGCGTGCGCGAAACGTTCTGCGTTCGCAAGGTCAGCTTTCAGATCGGCGTCGAGCGTACCTTCCCGGTGCACTCCCCGGTCATCGACCACATCGAGATCGTGACCCGCGGCGACGTTCGTCGCGCGAAGCTGTACTACCTGCGCGACCTGCGTGGCAAGAAGGCCAAGATCAAGGAAAAGCGCTAACTTTCGCGCTGACCCACGGTTCAACCGGATTCTTACTGAGCTCCCCATCACCTAAACTGATGGGGAGCTCAGGCGGTTAAATGACAGATGAAGTGCTCGCCTCCAGGTCCGATCATCGGGTGTCAGAGTCGAAGAGGTCCCGAAGCAAAATGGCACGAAGTACGAAGGCGCCCAGCAAGAAGCGCAGCGTCTTGCTGTTCATTCGCGACCTGTTGATCATCTTCGTGGTGGCTCTGCTGATTTCGTTTTTGATCAAGACCTTTCTGATTCGGTCGTTCTACATCCCGTCCGGGTCGATGGAGAACACCCTGCAGGTGGACGATCGCATCATCGTGAACCAGCTCGAACCCGAGCTCATCCCGATTACGCGCGGCGATGTCGTCGTATTCAAAGATCCGGGCGGATGGCTGCTGCCGCAGGCCGAGATCGTGCAAAATCCTGTTGTTGCCGGCGCCGACTGGCTGCTCTCGGTCGTGGGCCTGTCTGCCCCCGACAGTAACGACCACCTGATCAAACGGGTCATCGGCCTGCCCGGCGATCACGTCGTCTGCTGCAACGCCCTCGGCCAGATGAGTGTGAACGACGTTCCGCTCGACGAATCCGCCTACGTGCTGCTGCCGGCCGGCGAGGCCAAGGTCTCCGACATCGACTTCGACGTGACCATCCCGGACGACTCGCTCTGGATGATGGGGGACAACCGCTACAACTCCAAGGATTCCCGGTTCAACGGCGAGACCGCCGGTCAGGGCTATGTGCCCGTCGAGAACGTCGTCGGGCGGGCTCTGGTCGTGAGCTGGCCGCTGGCCCACTGGGCCTGGCTCGACGACTACCCCGACGTGTTCCGCGAGGTTGAGCAGGCCGAGCAGGGCACCGAGTAGTGGCAGTATCTGATCCCACCCTCGAGGTGGAGTTCGACCTCCTGCGCACCGGCGCGAGCTTCGTCATCGGGTGCGACGAGGTCGGCCGCGGTGCCCTCGCCGGGCCGGTCGCCGTCGGATTCGCCGCGGTGAACGCATCCGTTCTGACCATGCCGGTTGGACTGCGCGATTCGAAGATGCTCAGCGAGTCGCGCCGCGAACGTCTTGCGCCGCTCGCCGCGGCCTGGGCGACGTTCTCGGCTGTCGGACTCGCCTCGGCCGCGGAGGTCGACGAACTCGGCATCATCGCCTGCCTCGGCCTGGCCGGCAAGCGTGCCCTGTCCGACCTGTATGCGCAGGGCGTCGACGTGGCCGGCAGCATCGTGCTGCTCGACGGCAGTGACGACTGGTTGAATAAGGCGCTGGCCACCCCGCTCAACGTCGTGACCCGCATCAAAGCCGACCGGGATTGCGGGTCGGTCGCGGCGGCATCCGTGATTGCGAAGGTACACCGCGACCGTCTGATGATCGCGGCGCACGATGACGAACCTGGCTACGGCTGGGCGTCGAATAAGGGCTATGGCAGCGCGGCGCACATGAGCGCGATCGACCTGCTCGGACCGAGCCCTTTACATCGAAAATCGTGGCTGAAAATCTCATTGTAAGATGAGGTCACCATGGAAGAAGACGAAATCGAGGACTACGACCGAGAGGTCGAGTTGGCCCTGTACCGGGAATATCGAGACGTCGTTGGCCAGTTCCAGTACGTTGTCGAAACTGAACGACGCTTCTACCTCGCAAACGAGGTCGAATTGGTGCGCCGTGACACTGAGCACGACTTTTATTTCGAACTGACCATGAAGGACGTCTGGGTCTGGGACGTTTACCGCTCCGACCGGTTCGTGAAGTCGGTGCGCGTGCTCACCTTCAAGGACGTCAACGTGGAAGAGCTCGCTTCGAAAGACTTCGAACTCCCCAAGGAACTTGCGCTCGACGAGTAAGGAATGACTCCGGGGCCGTGGGTGGCCGGACATGCTCCGTCTAACTGACTAAAGATGGTTTAGGAAGGCAACCCTGTGATTCAGGACGCTGATCGTGCCCGTGCAACGTGGAGCAACCGCGAGGCTCTCGCCGAGGCGATGATTCCCCTGATCGGGCGCCTCTACCGCGATAACAATGTGGTGACGAGCGTCTACGGGCGCGGCCTGGTCAACCGGTCGGTCATTGGCCTGCTCAAGGCGCACCGCTTCGCGCGTCATATAGCGGATGTCGAGTTGCCGCTCGACGAGACGCTGCCGATTCTGCAGGCCCTCGACGGGTTGGGTCTCGGTGCTGCCTCGGTCGACCTGGCCCGCCTGGCCCTCGGCTTTCGCGAGCAGAACGACCGGGTCACCCTCGAGGAATACCTGCGCGGCGAACTCGCCGATGTGGTCGGCCAGCACGGACGGGACGGACGCTCCAGCACCGACGTGGTGCTCTACGGGTTCGGCCGGATCGGCCGACTGCTCGCGCGCATCCTGATCGAGCACGCCGGTGGTGGCCAGGGGCTGCGTCTGCGGGCGATCGTCGTGCGGCGCGGATCCGCCAATGACCTGGTGAAGCGCGCGAGCCTGCTGCGCCGCGACTCCGTACACGGCCCCTTCGAGGGCACGATCACGATCGACGAAGAGAACAACACCATCCTCGCCAACGGCACGCTCATCCAGGTGATCTACTCCGGCGACCCGGCCAGCGTCGACTACACGCAATATGGCATCCACGACGCCATCGTCGTCGACAACACCGGCAAATGGCGCGACGAAGAAGGCCTCTCGCAGCACCTGAAATGCCCCGGAGTGTCCCGAGTGCTGTTGACCGCGCCGGGCAAGGGCGCGCTCAAGAACATCGTGCACGGCATCAACCACGGCGACATCCTGGCGAGCGACCGCATCATCACCGCGGCGTCCTGCACCACGAACGCGATCACCCCGGTGCTCAAGGCGGTCAATGACCGCTACGGCATCATCGACGGCCACGTCGAAACGGTGCACTCCTTCACCAACGACCAGAACCTGATCGACAACTTCCACTCCGGCGACCGCCGTGGTCGCTCGGCCGCGCTCAACATGGTGATCACCGAGACCGGTGCGGCGAAGGCCGTCGCCAAGGCTCTGCCCGAGCTCGCCGGCAAACTCACCGGCAACGCGATTCGCGTGCCCACGCCCGACGTGTCGATGGCCATCCTCAACCTCAACCTGGCCGGAGCCACCGATAAGGACGAACTCAACACCTACCTGCGCACCATGTCGCTGCACTCTTCGCTGCACCGGCAGATCGACTACATCGACTCGCCCGAGGTCGTCTCCAGCGACTTTCTCGGCTCGCGTCGCGCCGGTATCGTCGACGGGCTGGCCACCATCGTCACCGAGCAGAAGGCCGTGCTGTACGTCTGGTACGACAACGAATTCGGCTACAGCTGCCAGGTCATTCGGGTACTCGAGGAGATGGCCGGCGTGCACGCGCCCATCTTCCCGGCCATCCTCGCCGCTGAGGCCCTCGAGCCCGTCGCCTAGCAGTGTGATTTGCACCGGGCCCGGGCCCGGAAAGTGGGCCCATGATCTATCACGGGCCCAGCTTCCTAAGGTGGGCCCGGGGATGTGCTCGCGTTCCGCAGGCGGCCCGCCGCCGCCGCTTTTGCGTAGCGTAACCTCAACACCGGGTTAGCGCGGCTCGCAGATGACCACGGGGATGTCGCGTTCCGTGCGGCCTTGGTAGGCGCCATAGCCGGGGTAGGCGGCCACGATGCGCGGCCACAGCGCGGCTTTCTCAGCGGATGTCGCGGTGCGCGCCCGAAAAGGCCGCGTCACTCCGCGAATGGTCAGGTCTACGTCCGGCTGCGCCACGAGGTTGCTGTACCAGAACGGATGCCGGTCGTCGCCGCCCTTGGACGCCACCAGCACGTACCGCCCGTTCTCATGAATCGGCGCCGTGAGCATCGTCGACCGAGGAAGCCCGCTGCTGCGGCCGATCGTGTGCAGTTCAACGGTCTGCATGGTGCCGATGGTCCAGCCGAGGCGTCCGCCCGAGAGGGCCAGCAGCATCCGGTGCACACCATTCATGGCGCGCATTGTGAGATCGGTCACCCGGTTGCGCAGCGTGGTCATAAGCCCAGCGTACGTGGCCGCTGGCGATAGGTTGGAGGAATGACTCCAACAATGATGCTCAGCACGATTCTTCGCGAAGCGGGCTCGGCGCGCCCCTACGCCGACAGCCGCCCGCTGACGTTTGAGCAGATTCCGGTGCCGGTCCCGCGCGCTGGCGAGGTGCTCGTGCGCATCGAACGGGCCAGCCTCTGCCACTCGGACCTGTCGGTCATTGACGGTTCGCGCCAGCGCCCCCTCCCGATGGCGCTCGGTCACGAAGCCGCGGGAACCGTTGCCGGCCTCGGCGACGGCGTCGATGATCTCAAGCTCGGCGACCGGGTCGTTCTCGTGTTCGTGCCGAGCTGCGGCGACTGCCGTGCCTGCCGGGCCGGGCGGCCAGCACTCTGCCACCGCGGCGCCGAGGCCAATGGAACCGGCGACCTGCTGCACGGCTCGGCCGTGCTGGTGGGCGGATCGGGGGAGCGTATCAACCACCACCTGGGCGTCTCGGCGTTCTCCCAGTACGCCGTCGTCGCCCGCGAATCCGTCGTGGTGATCGACCAGGACGTTCCGTTCGAGGTTGCTGCAATGTTCGGCTGCGCGGCCCTGACCGGCATCGGCGCCGTGCTGGGCACCGGCGCCCTCGCGCCCGGCCAGTCGGTGATCGTGTTCGGTCTCGGCGCGGTCGGCCTGATGGCGGTCATGGCCGCCGCGCAGGTCGACGGCACGACCGTGATCGCCATCGATCCGTTGCCCGAAAAACAAGCCCTCGCCGTGCGGTGCGGCGCCGACCACGCCGGATCGCCCGAGCAAGCAGCGGAGCTCGTGAACACGCATGCCGGCGACGGCGTTGATCTCGCCATCGAGGCGGTCGGCAGCGCCCGGGTCATGGAGGCGAGCCTCGCCCTACTCACCCGCGGCGGCGCGCTCGTCTCGGTCGGCCTGCCGCACCCCGAGCAGACCATCACAACGCCCGCGCTGCAGTTCGCGGGGCTCGGTCGCCGACTGCTCGGCTCCTATATGGGCGACTCCGTGCCGAGCCGGGACATTCCGACCTACCTGCAGCTCTGGCGCGACGGCAAGCTGCCGGTCGAGCTGCTGCACACCGATACGCGTCCGCTCGCCGACCTCAACGAGAGCCTGGATGCGCTCGTCGCCGGCGAGGTCGTGCGCCGCTTGTTCGTGCTGCAGGACGAGTAGCCGCCCCGGTCTGTTCTGCACTCCGACGCAGCCTGCTCCTGCTGCGGGTAGCCTCCTCCACAGCGCCCGGATCGCCGCCTTCTGTACCAATGCGGTGGCGGCCCGGCCACGGCGATCCGTGAGCGGTCACTCTGGTTCTCGGAGGCACTCGTGGCGCGCAAAGACGAAGTCGGCAAACTCGGCGAGCAGCAGGCCGCGCTCTTTCTCGAGGGTGCCGGCTACACAATTCTGACCCGCAACTGGCGGTGCGCCGAGGGAGAGATCGACCTCGTCGTCCAACGCGGTTCTGCGGTGGTTTTTGTCGAGGTGAAGACGCGCAGCAGCCTGGGCTTTGGGCATCCGTTTGAAGCCATCACCGTGAAAAAACTTGCCCGCATGCGCCGCCTCGCCGCGGCCTGGTGTGTGCAGGCCGAGCGGTGGCCGCGCCAGATTAGGCTTGACGTCATCGCCGTGATCGCCCCGCGGGGCCGCGAACCGGTCATCGAACACCTCGAGGGCGTGTTCTGATGGGCATCGCCCGCACCCATGCCGTGGCGTTGCTCGGCCTGACCGGGGCGCTCGTCGAGGTCGAGGCCGATATCTCGGCGCAACTGCCCGGCATGATTCTGATCGGCCTGCCCGACGCTGCCCTGTCTCAGGCGACCCAGCGGGTGCGTGCTGCGGCTGCGAACAGTGGATGTCCCCTCACTGTTCACCGCCTCACCATCAATCTGTCGCCGGCCGCGCTGCCCAAACACGGTGCCGGGTTCGACCTCGCGATCGCCCTGGCTTGCCTCGCCGCCGACAGCACCATTTCGCAGGTGTCGGTGGGCAAGGTCGTGCACTTCGGCGAGCTTGCCCTCGACGGGCGGCTGCGACCGACCCCGGGAATCCTGCCGGGCGTGATGACCGCCGCCCGCCTCGGTCACACGACGGTGATGGTACCCATCGGCAATGAGGCAGAGGCTCGACTCGTTCCCGATATTCGAGTGATCGGCGTCGCATCGCTGCGCGAGGCGGCGATCTGGCATGGGGCAGACCTCCCGCCGATTCCGGTCGAGCCGATCCTGGCGGCGACTGTACCGAGCAGTCTGGCTGCCGAACCCGACCTGGCCGACGTGATCGGCAACGACGACGCCATCCTGGCGCTGCAGATCGCCGCCGCCGGTGGGCACCACGTTTTTCTGCTCGGCCCGCCCGGCGCCGGCAAGACCATGCTCGCGGCCCGACTGCCCGGGCTGTTGCCCGATCTCGACCCGGCCAGCTCGCTCGAAGTCAGCTCCCTGCGCTCGCTCAGCGGTCTCGGACTCGGCGATGCCCTGATCACCCGGCCGCCGTGGGAAGCGCCCCATCACACCGCAACGGCCGCAGCCATGGTCGGCGGCGGCAACGGGCAGATTCGTCCCGGTGCTGCCTCGCAAGCCTCGCACGGAGTGCTGTTTCTCGATGAAGCCCCCGAATTCGCTTCGCCGGTGCTTGACGCGCTGCGCCAACCGTTGGAATCCGGCTGGATCAGCATCCACCGGGCCAATGCCGTCGCGCACTTCCCGGCCAGTTTCCAACTGGTGATGGCGGCCAATCCGTGCCCCTGCGGGCAGTACGGGGCCGGCGACCTGAGCTGCACCTGCCCGCCGAACGCGCGCCGCCGCTATCTCGCGCGCATCTCCGGTCCGCTGCTCGACCGCATCGACATCCAACTCAACGTCAAGCGCATTACCGCCGCCCAGCTGCGCCTCGCCGCCGGCACCCAGCGCGTCACGAGCATTAGCGCCCGGGATCGGGTGGTGGCCGCTCGGGCTGCAGCAGCCGAACGGCTGGGCAGCACGCCGTGGACCGTGAACTCCCAGGTGCCCGGCCCGTGGCTGCGCGGTGCCCCGGTGCGGCTGGCCCCGGCATGCACGGCGGGCCTGGATCGCGCCCTCGAACGTGGCGGAATCACCATGCGCGGCTACGACCGGGTGCTGCGCATCGCCTGGACCCTCGCCGACTACGACGGTCTCACCAGTCCCGGCGCCGACCAGGTCGGTCAAGCCCTTTACCTACGCAAAGGAATGACATCATGAAGCTGTTTGGTCTCGACGAATCCCGGGTCAGGGCACTCGCCTCCGGGGTGCGCGGTGGGATGCCGACGGCCGGTGACGGGCCGCAGACCTGCGACGGCACCGCGGCTGCAGGTCCGAACCTGGTCCCGATTTCGAGCGCCAGGACCCCAGGTCTGGCCGGCAGCGCAGGCGTAGCCGACGGCACAGATCGGGCCGTCGGCACGGATCGGGCCGACGGTGCAGATCGGGCCGACGGTGCAGACGGGAGCGGCACGACCAACGGCGCCGCCATCGAAATCGAGACCGCAATGGTCGCCGAGGTGTTCGCCCGCGCCGCGTGGTCGGGCATCGCCGAGCCGGGCGACGGCATGGCGGGAGTGCTCGTGGCGAGCCTCGGTGCCAGCGTCGCCCTGACCGCTATTCTCGAGGCGTGGAGCCCGGTGCGCCTCGGTGCCCTGGTGCGCGACGCGCTCTCCGGCGACACGACCGTCGGCCCGAGTGTGCTGTTCGCCGTGAGTCCGTCCATCGATTTCAGCGAAGCGGATGCCGACACCAGCGCCGAACTCGAGACCGCGTTAGACCAGGGGCTGCAGCGCTGGCGCCCGCGGCTCAACTCGACCGAGGTCATCCGCTCGCTGCAACAAGCGGCCCGCGTCGAGGCTCGTTTGCTGCTGGCCACGGATTCCCTCTGGCCGGCGGCTCTCAATGACCTCGAGAAGCACGCCCCGCTTGCCCTGTGGTGGCGGGGCGTACCCGGTGCCCTCGCCGCGCTGCCCAACTCCATCGCACTGGTCGGGGCGCGGGCCGCCACCGGATACGGCGAGCACATCGCAATGGAAGCTTCGGCGGGGTTGGTCGACCGTGGCTTCGCCATCGTTTCCGGTGCCGCGTACGGCATCGACGGGATGGCCCACCGGGCCGCCCTGGCCAGTGACGGTCTGACCGTGGCCTTTCTCGCCGGGGGAGTCGACCGGTTCTACCCGAGTGGCCACGACTCCCTGCTCACCCGCATCGTGGCCTCCGGCGCGGTCGTCTCCGAGCTTCCCTGCGGCGCAGCACCCACGAAATGGAGGTTTCTGCAACGAAACCGGCTCATCGCCGCGTCCAGTGCGGCGACGGTCGTGCTTGAGGCCGGCTGGCGGTCCGGCTCGCTCAACACAGCCGGCCACGCCTCCGCGCTCGGTCGCCCGCTTGGCGCGGTGCCCGGCCCGATCACGAGCCCGACCTCGGCTGGCTGCCACCGCCTCATCCGGGAGTTCGCCGCGGTGTGCGTGACCAACCCGACCGAAATGGCCGAGCTGGTCGGCGATCGGTCGATTCCGGTGCCCTTGGCCAATTTCCACCTGGAAGCGGGGCCCAACACCGATGCGGGCCCCGGTCCGATTCCCCGCACGAGCGACCAGGTGCGCGTGTTTGATGCCCTCAGCGGTCGCTCCCCGCGCACGGTCGCCGACCTGTCACGCCGAGCCGGGCTGTCGAGTGCGGCCGTGCGCGGCGCCCTGGGCGGCCTCGACCTCGACGGCGCAGCCCAGGAACGCGAGGCTGGCTGGGTGCGCCGCGCGTAAGGCGCGTACGGGGCTACCAGGAGCCAGCTGGAGCGGCGCTCCCGTGGCAGGGCGTGCGGCGTCACTGGATGGTGGTCGGATGCGGCCGCCAGATCCGCACGGTCAATTTCGATCGTCCGTTGCGGGGCTATGGATCGCGTGCGCGTGCGGGTGCGGAGCTGAGCACGTGGCGTCCGGCCGGCGCTTCACTATGTCGTTGGCTGCGTCCATAACTGTGCCCATCGCTGCCGCCAAGTCCGGGACAACTGCTATGTCCTCGGCCCCGTCCATGGTCGCGCAGGCTCGCTTCACAGCGGCGAGGGAGAACGCGACGTCCGCGGCATCCGTCGACCAGTTCCTCACCGAGATGCGCAGAATGTCAAGGTCGTGCCAGAGCGACCCTGACATCCACGGTGAGCCGTCGGCAATGAGCTGTTACGTCACCCGCCGGGTGCGAGCGTCGCTGCCGAAACTCACGCACACCTGCGTGAACACCACCTCGTTGAACACCTCGACCCTCGGCATCGACCGCAGTCCATCGGCCAGGGCACGCGCATCGGCCGCGAGACGGTCGACCAGCGCGATCGTGCCATCACGACCGAGGGATCGGAGCGCCACCCAGACTGGAACGCCTCGCGCCCGACGGGACAGCTCCGGCACCTTCTCGAACGGGTTGCCCGGGCCAATGTTGCCGGCGTGCCATCGGCCGCTACCCACAGGCCGCAAGCCCCGTCCACGTGCACCCAGGCTCCCTGCCGCTTCGCCACGTCGCTCGCTGCACCTATAGGGTCGGATGCTCCAGAACCCACTGCCGACCGGCGGCAAGACCGACGAAATTGGCCATCGTCGCGCCCGTCGTGAATCCGACATCCGTTCCGGGAGGAAGCCGGAGCAGATCGAGGATCCAGCCCGCAGCGTTCTCCTCAAGTACGGCAGTTGCGGGAGTGGCGAAGCGCATTCCCGCGTTCTGGTCCCACGCGGTCACCAGCCAGTCGGCGGCGAGGTCTGCGGGCAGGGTCCCCCCAATCACCCAGCCGAAGAAGCGGCCGGACGGCAGTGCCATCAGTCCGGGTTCCGCGAAGGGAGTGACGTAAGCCAGGCTTGGGCGTGCAGCAATGCACGGTCCAAAGCCTGGGTGTAGGAGTCCGGCTGGGCAGACATGCCGCCACGATAGCCCCGGGTGAACGGCCTGTCGGTGGCAGCCCGTAGGGTGGATCCCAACGACGGGACGGGAAATGGCGAGCATGCAGTGGGGCCAGTATGCGCCCGCCGACAAGATTCTGGTTCACCTCAGCGACACCCATTTTCTAGCGGATGCCGCGGCGCTGTACGGCACCGTCGACACCGATACCACGGTGCATCGTGCCCTCGAACAGCTGCACCGGTCGGGCATCCGCCCCGATGCCGTCATAATCACCGGTGATGTCGCTGATCGTGGCGAAGCGGATGCCTACCGACGTATTCGCGGCATCGTCGAATCCGCCGCGGCCCAGTGGCAAGCGAAGGTCATCTGGGTGATGGGCAACCACGACCAGCGCGCCGCATTTCGGAGCGTCCTACTCGGGCAGGATCAGCCGGGCGAAGCGGCGCGCGCAGCTGATCAAGGCACTGTCGACCAAGGCCGCGTCGACCAGGACCGCGTCGACCAGGACCCTGTCGATCAGGACCCCGTCGACCAGGTGCACGACCTCGACGGCCTGCGAATCATTGCCCTCGACACCAGCGTGCCGGGCTATCACCACGGTGAGGTGACCGACGCGCAGCTGGAGTGGCTGCGCACGGTGCTCAGCACGCCCGCCCGTCACGGCTCCATTCTGGCGCTGCACCACCCGCCGATTCCCACCCCGCTGCCGTTGATGAGCGTGCTCGAACTGCAGGAACAGCCGCGCTTGGCGGCGGTGCTGGCCGGCAGCGACGTACGCGCGATTCTCGGTGGTCACCTGCACTATGCGACCCAGGGCCTGTTCGCCGGAATTCCAGTCTCCGTGGCCGGGGCCACCTGCTACACGATGGATCTCAGCGCCCCCGAGCGTGAGCTGACCGGCGTCAACGGCGGCCGGACCCTCAACCTGGTGCACGTCTACGCCGACCAGATCACGCACTCGCAGGTACCGATCGGCGCCTTCGATACGGCCACGCATTTTCCGGCCGACTATGTCGATCGACTGGCCGCCCTGTCACCCGAAGCCCGACTCGAAGCCTTTTCCCGCCAACAATGATCACGCGAAGTGTCCCAGCGCCAGCAGACCAACTCGACCACGAACGGATGTCGTTCGGCCCGCCAATACTGCCCCCGTGCCGCGGGTCGCGCGCGGCACGCTCGCTGCCGAGACGAAACTGAACCCGTGCCCCTGACCGACGATATCGACGCGTTTCTGCGCTACCTGAGCGCGGAGCGTGGCTACTCGGCGCACACTGTTCGGGCGTACCGCACCGATCTGGCGCAGCTGGCCGCGTTTGCTGCGGAACGTGGTGGCGCGGCATCCGCTGATCTGACCCTGGAGCTGCTCCGGGAATGGTTGTGGGTGGGTACCCAGGCCGGCCTCGCCCGCGCGACGCTCGCCCGTCGGTCGGCGTCGGCGCGCAGCTTCACCGCCTGGCTGGCGCGGGCCCGCGACGACAGCGTGGATCCGGCCGCTCGCCTGCGCTCGCCGAAGCCTGGCCACACCCTTCCCCGCGTGATCACCCACACCCAGATGAACGAGTTGCTCGAACTGCTCACGGCCCGCGCGCACGGGGGAGTGGAGGCCGGCGGCGGGTCAGGTGGCGCCGAATCTGGGGCCCGCATCGATCGTGAACCTGCCGCGCGTGATCTGGCCGTGCGCGACCTGGCTGTGCGTGATCTGGCGATCGTCGAACTTCTCTACGCCTCGGCCCTGCGTGTTTCCGAACTCGTCGGACTCGACGTCGCCGACGTCGACCTCGACCGGCTGACCGTGCGGGTCACGGGCAAGGGCTCCAAGGAGCGCGTGGTGCCGTTCGGCGTGCCGGCGCAGCGTGCGATCGTGCGCTACCTCGGCCAGGCCCGCCGCTCGCTCGTGGAACACGCGTCGAGCTCGGGCCCGACGTCAGCGGTCGGCACCACAGCACCCGGCACCACAGCATCCGGCACCACCGCGTTGTTTCTTGGCCGCCAGGGTCAGCGTCTGGGCACACGCGGGGTCTACCGACTGGTTGCCACCCTGCTCGCTGAGGTTCCCGGAACCGGTCCGGCGGGTCCCCACGCCTTGCGACACACCGCGGCCACCCACCTTCTCGACGGCGGCGCCGACCTGCGGGCCGTGCAGGAGCTGCTCGGACACGTCAGCCTCGGCACCACCCAGATCTACACGCACGTCTCCGCCGAACGTCTCAAGGCCAGCTACGGACTGGCCCACCCCCGCGCCTGACCGCCAGCGTTGGTTCCTCGTTTCGACGTCGCGCTGACCTGCCAGTACGGCGCACCGTCACGGGCCGGCCGGAAGTAACACGGCCCGCTGCAAGCCGCCGAGATAGAGCAGCGGCGACACGTAGTTCCCGTGCAGGCGTACCCCCAGGTGCAGGCAGCCCGGCGGGCAATGACCGCCCGTCGCCACAGTTCCGATCTGCTGCCCGGCCTGCACCCGGTCGCCCTCGGCCACGAGCGCCAGCACCGGCTCCACCGTTGTGATCAGATCACCGACCTGGGTGATGGAGAGCACCGGTCGATCAACGACCACGCCGGCGAATGATACGACGCCGTCGTGCGGAGCCAGCACGGTATCGCCGGTTTGCGCCGTCAGGTCGATGCCGCGATGACCGGCAGCATAGGGCGTGACCGGCGCAATGAACGGGGCGATTACCCGGTGCGGCTCCGGGAGCGGCCAGCGCCAGCCATCCGCTGCCGGCGTCACGACCGCCGGGGGAACCGCTCTCGCCGTGGCAAACGGACTCCCGAGAAGAATGAGCAGCATCACAGCGGATGCCGCCAGGCGGCGAATCCCGAGATTGCGTACCGTATGCATGGGGCCAGCCTGGCCGGGTGGCGCCTCGGGCGAACAGCTCGTGGGCGCATTCGTGCAGAGGACATAAGGACCGCTGCGGTGGAGGAGCTGTTCTCCTGCGGTCCGGTCTCGACCACCCGGCCGACGATGGTACGCTATCACCAGCAGCGCTTTGTGCGCTGACTACGCGTGCCCATTTGGCCGCCATGTCCAATCGGTCCCGTACAGCCAGATTCACGCACAGCGAATCTTGCAGGTACAGGGCGGACATGTGCCGGGTACCAGGAGTGATGATCGACCGATCATCGCACAAACCGATTGGTGTGCGTGCAAGCGCGCATCAGAACAGGAGTACGGCACATGGCCGTCGTAACCATTCGCCAGCTGCTTGACAGCGGCGTGCACTTCGGGCACCAGACCCGCCGTTGGAACCCGAAGATGAAGCGCTTCATCTTCACGGAGCGTTCCGGCATCTACATCATCGACCTGCAGCAGTCGCTCGGGTTCGTTGACAAGGCCTATGACTTCGTCAAGGAGACGGTCGCCCACGGCGGCACCATCCTCTTCGTTGGCACCAAGAAGCAGGCCCAGGAATCCATTTCAGAGCAGGCGCAGCGCGTAGGCCAGCCCTACGTCAACCAGCGCTGGCTCGGTGGACTCCTCACCAACTTCCAGACCGTTTCCAAGCGTCTGGCCCGCATGAAAGAACTCGAAGAGCTCGACTTCGAAGACACCGCCAAGAGCGGTTTCACGAAGAAGGAAATGCTCATCAAGAAGCGCGAACTGGTCAAGCTGCACAAGAGCCTCGGCGGTATCCGCAACCTCACGAAGACCCCGTCTGCGCTGTGGGTTGTTGACACCAACAAGGAGCACCTCGCTATTGACGAGGCGCGCAAGCTCGGCATCCCCGTCATCGCCATCCTCGACACCAACTGCGACCCCGACGACGTGCAGTACCCGATCCCGGGCAACGACGACGCCATCCGCTCCGTTGGCCTGCTGACCCGCATCATCGCGGACGCAGCAGCCGAGGGCCTGATCCAGCGCCACGCCAAGCCGGAGGCCGAAGTTGAGCCCCTCGCCGCGTGGGAAGCTGAACTGCTTCAGTCCTCCGACGCCGAAACCACCCCCGCGCAGTCCTCTGCCGAGACCGAGAAGGTTGCCGACGCTACCGTCGCCGCCGACGAGGCCGTCGTTTCAGAGCCCTCCGTCACCATCGCCGACGCTGTCGCCGACTCCGACGTTTCCGCCGTACTGGCTGCCGTCGCCGATGAGCCGACCGTTGCCGCCGAAGAGACCAAGTAAGGAACCCGGTATGGCAAACTTCACACTCGAAAACGTCAAGGCTCTCCGCGAGAACCTCGGCACCGGAATGGTCGACACCAAGAACGCCCTCGTTGAAGCCGACGGCGACATGGACAAGGCCATCGAGATCCTGCGTCTCAAGGGTGCAAAGGGCAACGCCAAGCGCGCTGACCGTTCCACCTCTGAGGGACTCGTCGCTGCCAAGGAAATCGGCACGACCGCTTACATGATCGAACTCGCCTGCGAGACCGACTTCGTCGCCAAGGGTGACAAGTTCGTCGTTCTGGCCGACAAGGTGCTCGACGCGATCGCCGCCGCTGGCGCGACGACGGTTGAGGCTGGACTGGCCGCAACGGCCGGCACCCAGACCGTTGCCGAGCTCATCGACGGCGAAGCGGCCATCATCGGCGAGAAGTTCGAACTTCGCCGTGTTGCCGCCGTCACCGGCGAATCGTTCTCGATCTACCTGCACAAGACCAGCAAGGACCTGCCCCCGCAGGTCGGCGTTGTTCTCGGCTTCTCTGGAGCCGACGTGGAGACCGCTCGCAGCGTCGCCCAGCACATCTCGTTCGCCAACCCCGAGTACCTCGCGGCCAGCGATGTTCCTGCTGACCTGGTGGAGACCGAGCGCAAGATCGTCACCGAGATCTCGAAGAACGAGGGCAAGCCGGAGGCGGCACTGCCCAAGATCGTTGAGGGACGCGTCAAGGCGTACCTCAAGCAGGTCGCCCTGCTCGAACAGGACTACGCCAAGGACAACAAGTTGTCCGTTGCGAAGGTCCTCGACGATGCAAAACTGACCGTGTCGGGCTTTGCCCGGTTCAAGGTCGGCGCCTAACAACAAATGACGGAGGTCGGATTGCGAAAGCGATCCGGCCTCCGTTTTTGTGTGTGCCCCCTGGGGTACGCGCACGCTCTTGGTAGTTTGGTAACACCCCACTTCGGAAGGCCCCGCACGACATGACTGACACGGCCAGCACGCACACCCATAACAGCCCAGCCAGTACTTTTTCTGGACCGGTCAGGCCCACCGCCATCGTCAAGAAACGACGAGTGCTTCTGAAATTGTCGGGTGAGGCTTTTGGCGGCGGCGCCGTCGGAGTGAACCCGGATGTTGTCAGCTCGCTGGCCCGTGAAATCGCCGAGGGCGCCAAGCAGGTCGAGGTCGCCATCGTCGTCGGCGGCGGCAACTTCTTCCGCGGCGCAGAGCTCTCCCAGCGCGGCATGGACCGTGGCCGCGCCGACTATATGGGCATGCTCGGCACCGTCATGAACGCGCTGGCCCTGCAGGACTTCCTGGAGCAGGCCGGCGCTGAAACCCGGGTGCAGTCCGCCATCTCGATGACCCAGGTCGCTGAGCAGTACATTCCGCGCCGCGCCGAGCGTCACCTCGAGAAGGGCCGCGTCGTCATCTTCGGCGCCGGCGCCGGACTGCCCTACTTTTCCACCGACACCGTCGCTGCCCAGCGCGCCCTCGAAATCGATGCTGACGTCGTGCTCGTAGCAAAAAACGGTGTCGACGGCGTCTATTCCGACGACCCACGCACCAACCCCGACGCGCAGAAGATCCACCACATCACCTACCTCGAGGCGCTGCAGCGCGGGCTCAAGGTGGTCGACTCCACCGCTTTCAGCCTGTGCATGGACAACCACATGCCGATGCAGGTCTTCGGCATGGCCCCGGAAGGCAACGTCACTGCCGCCATTCTGGGCACCGATCTGGGCACGCGCGTCTCCAACTAGAATTATTCCACCACCAATAAAGGAGTCACCGTGATCGCGGATGTTCTTTCCGACGCCACTGCGCGCATGAACCGGGCCCTCGAGGCCGCCAAAGATGATTTTGGAACCGTGCGCACTGGGCGCGCCAACCCGCAGATGTTCGCGAAAATCCTGGTGAGCTACTACGGCACCATGACCCCGCTGGAGCAGCTAGCTTCCCTGCAGAACCAGGAAGCCCGCACCATGCTGATCGGCCCGTACGACAAGGCGGCCCTGCGCGACATCGAGATCGCCATTCGCGACACTCCGAACCTGGGCGCCAACGTCGGCAACGACGGCACCACCATTCGCGCGACCCTCCCAGAGCTCACCACGGAACGCCGCAAGGAATTCGTGAAAATCGTCAAGGCCAAGGCAGAGGATGCCCGCATCTCGGTGCGAAACATCCGTCGCAAGGCCAAGGATGAGCTCGACGCGCTCAAGAGCGAGGTCGGCGATGACGAGGTCGGTCGGGCCGAGAAAGAGCTGGAGCTGATCACCAAGAGCCACGTGGACGGCATCGATGACGCGTTCAAGCGCAAGGAAGCCGAACTCCTCGAGATCTAGGGAGCCTTCAGATGACCGAGAAACCCGGGAACGACCAGCCGCCCAAGCGCGGTCACGGTGTCAGTCGTGCCGAGTTTCGGGCGCAAGTGAAGACGACGCGGGCCGATTTTGAACGTCAGGTGCAAACTACCAAGGCTGATTTCGAGCGGCAGGTGCAGGCGACGCGTGCCCAGCTCGATGCCACCAACGAGCGCATCGAAGCCCGTACCGGGCGAAACCTCATTCTCGCGATACTGATCGGGCTCGTGCTCGGCGGTTCGATGCTGGTCAGCCTCATCATCGTCAAGCAACTGTTCATGATCTTCGCGGTCGTGATCGTCGCCTTCTGTGCCTTCGAGCTGGCCCAGGCGCTGCGGCACGCGGGACGTAATGTTCCGCGCATCCCGGTCATCATCTCTGCTGTCGCGATCGTCCCGGCCGCGTTCTACGGCGAGGCGACCGGCCAGTGGCTCGTGATGCTCGGCGGGATCGTGCTGATCGCCCTGTGGCGGCTGGCGCTTCTCGTGATTCCGTCCCATCGCGCGCCGGCCCGGTCCATTGTCGGCGACGTGGGCGGCGGCATCCTGATTCAGGTCTATGTCGTGTTCCTGGCGAGCTTCGCCGTGCTGCTCGTCGCCCAGCCCGAGGGGCAGTGGTGGGCGCTCGCCTTCCTGATCCTGGTCATTTCCGCCGATACCGGGGCCTACGTCAGCGGGCTCAATTTTGGCAAGCATCCGATGGCGCCCTCGATCAGCCCCAAGAAAACCTGGGAGGGCTTTATCGGTGCCGGCCTGATCTGCATGATCGCCGGCGTTCTGCTGTCCATCTTCATGCTGGATCAGGAGTGGTGGTTCGGGCTGGTCTTCGGCGTCGTGATTCTGCTCACGGCGACGTTCGGCGATCTGGCCGAATCGCTGATCAAACGTGACCTCGGTATTAAGGACATGAGCTCCTGGCTGCCCGGGCACGGCGGTTTTCTGGACCGGCTGGACTCGATCCTCCCGTCGGCCGCCGCGGCCTACGCCCTCTACCTGGTCTTTGCGTGAGCCGAACCGATTCGCCCCCCGTCAGCACAACCGAGACAATGAGGCTATGAGCACCATATTTCCCCGAGTGGCGAAGAAAACTCTCGGCTACAACGTGAGCCAGGTCGATACTTTTCTGGCCGCGGCCCGACGCGCCTACGATCGGCACGACCTGACCGACAATGAAACGGATGTCGACACCGGCGTCGTCGAGTCCGGCTTCGAATCAGTGGACGAGATCGCCGTCCGCAATGGCGCTGACCGCCACGGGAGCCCGGCATCGGGCACCGGCCCGAAGGGGACCGAGGCCATCCACTCCATCGTCGCGGACAAGGGAGCCGCTGAAGCCGAGCGAACCGGCGCGACCTTGACAGCCGAAGCCATTCGACACACCGCCTTCGCCATGCACAAGGGCGGATATTCGCCGGAACATGTGGACGCGGCACTGGAGCGGCTCGAGGACGCCTTTGCCGCCCGGGAACGCGATCACGCCACGCGCACCGGGGGAGAGCAGGCCTGGATGGTCGACGCCGAGAATGCGGCCACGGTGCTTGTTGCCCGACTCAGCCGTGCGCCCGGGCACCGGTTCACCCGTACCAGTGTGCTCGCAGTCGGCTACAAACGGGTCGATGTCGATCGGTTCGCAAACAAACTGGTGAAGTATTTTCTGGACGGTAGTGAGCTTACCGTCGACGAAGTACGAACCGCCGTTTTTCGCCCTGAACGGGGCGGATACCGCGAAGGCCAGGTCGATCTGGTGCTCGACAGCGTCGTCGACGTGATGCTGGCGGTACGTTGATTTGGTGAACGTTATCTGGCCGTTACCAAAGATGTGGGCTAGGGTCATCTAGTAATGGGTAGGCATCTGCAACTAATCGAGTCCGTCCCGGCCAAGGCGCGGCCGCCGGTTCGTCGAACTCGGCGTCGGGCCAAGCCGACTCACTTTCTGTTCGGATTCACCGCCGCCTTCGCGTTCGTGCTCGTGACCGTCGTCGATCCCTACTCGGGTGCCACTGCATCCCCCTACTTTCAACTCGCCGGCAGCACCACCGACGAGGGGCCGGCCCAGGCCGTGCTCGTGGCCGGCAGCTACACCAATACCATCACTCGCGACGGCTTTACCGTCACCGAGAAGCCCAAACCGGTTCCGGTGGTCGTCGCCGTGGAAAAGAAGCGAAGCGTCACCGCCCCGTCCGCCGCTGTGCCGGATCGCGGCTCGGCTCAGGCTTACGCCTACGACGCTGTCGCGGGTCGCGGCTGGGGCGAAGACCAGTACAACTGCCTGGTCTCGCTGTGGCAGAAGGAATCAGGCTGGCGCGTGAACGCCGAGAACAGTTCGAGCGGCGCCTACGGCATCCCGCAGGCGCTTCCCGGCTCCAAAATGGCCACGGCCGGTGACGACTGGGCGACCAACGCCGGAACACAGATCGAATGGGGCCTCAGCTATATAACCGGCCGCTACGGCACCCCGTGCGGTGCGTGGGGCAAGTCTCAGGCTTCCGGCTGGTATTAGCCCCAACCCTTCTGATTTATGGCGTCGTCGGGCAGCAACCTAGACTGTTGTGATGGCGCGCAGCAATCGACCCCGAGGCCGCAAGAGCGCTCCGCGAGACGATGGCGAAGGCGCTGACCTGAACGACCTGCTGGCGGGCTGGCGCCGCAGCGAGGTGCGCCGCGACGGACTGTGGCACGTTCAACCGGTGCCGGCCAAGCACGCTGCGAAGACCTATCTGTGTCCCGGCTGCACCCTCGACATCGTGCCCGGTACGGCGCACATGGTCGCCTGGCGCGGAGACGGAGTGCTCGGCGATGCGGCCGACCTGGCCAACCGGCGGCACTGGCACACTCACTGTTGGAGAATCAAATGACCGAGGAGACGTCCGTGACCCTACCGGTCGACATTCGTGGCGGCATCGAACTGCCCGCCAGCATCGAGCACATTGAACTGAAAACCAGCGATGGCCTCACCCTGGTGGGGGAGTTGGCGACCCCGATCGGGCGCACGCCGGTGGCGACGCTCGTGACGCTGCATCCGCTGCCCACGGCCGGTGGATTCATGGACTCGCACATTCTGCGCAAGGCGGCCAACCGCCTGCCGGCGATGGCCGATCTGGCCGTACTGCGCTTCAACACCCGCGGGACCTCGTCGCCGCGCGGCACCAGTGGCGGTGACTTCGGGGAGGGCATCACCGAACGCGCCGACGTGGCCGCGGCGATGGCCTTCGTCGCCGAACGCCAGCTGCCCAATCCGTGGCTGGTCGGCTGGTCCTTCGGCACTGAGCTCGCCCTCAAGTATGGGCTGGAGCACCCGATCCGCGGCGCCATTCTGCTGTCACCGCCGCTGCACCGCACGACGAAGGCCGAACTGGCCGCGTGGGCCGGGAATGAGCGGCAGCTGGTCGCAGTCATTCCCGAATTCGACGATTACCTGCGACCGGATGCTGCTCGCTTGCGGTTCGCGAGTGTGCCCAGCCTTCGGTTCGTCGCCGTCGAGGGCGGCAAACACCTCTGGGTCGGTGAAAAACTGACCCGGCGGGTTCTCACCGAGATCGTCGCCACCGTCAACCCCGCCGCGCTGCCTCTACCCATCGAATGGACGGACGGCCTGCGCGACCCGTCCTAAGCCGGTTGTAGCAGCTAGAGCTCGTTCTGGCGGGGGATGACGACCTGCTTGACGATCATGATGACCGACGCGGCGACCGGGATGGCGATCAGCGCGCCGAGAATGCCGAGCAGGTTGCCGCCGGCCAGGGCCGCAATCACCACGACAGCGCCCGGAACCGACACAGCGCGGCTCATGATGTTTGGGCTGAGAACGTATGCTTCCACCTGCATATAGATGAGGTAGTAGATGGCGGCGGCCAGCGCGGTCTGGGGTGAGCTGCCGATCTCGGGAATCAAACAGGTCAGCACGATGATGACCGAACCCGAGATGGTACCGACGAGCGGAACGAGCGAGAGCAGAAAAGCGATGAAGGCGAGCAACGCCGGGAACGGTGCGCCGATGATCGAGAGAAAGATGAAGCTCAGCACGCCGTTCACCGAGGCGAGCGCGGCCTGTCCAACGATGTAGCGGCCGACGGCCGTGGTGATCTGCTCACTGATATCGGTGAACCGCTCCCGCTTTGACGCGGGAACCAGCTGGTAGGTGGCACGCTTCATGCTGTTGAGGGAGGCGGTGAAGTACAGCGTGAGAATGAGAATGATGAGGGCACCGAACAGGCCACCGACAAACGCGAGGCCCGACTGAACGATCGTGGTCGTGATGTTGGTGAGGTTGCCGCCCAGAGAATCGGTGACGGTCTTGGTGATCCCAGTGATGTCGAGGCCGGGAAACTGCTCTTGCAGATCACTCAGAAACGTTGAACTGTTCACCGCCTTGACCAGATCCGGAATGAGCTGGGACAGCTTGGAGACCTGGTCGACGATGATCGGAGCGATTGCGAACACGACACCGGTGAGCACACCGAGCACGGCGGCGACCACGGTCAGAATGGCCGCCCAGCGGGGAAACCGCTTCTTCTCCAACCAGGAGACGGCCGGGTCGAGGCCGAGCGCAATGAACAGCGCGGCTCCCACGTAGATGATGATCGTCTGCAGGGTGATCACCGAAGTGATGATCAACAAGCCGAGGCCTACGCCCAAGGTGCCGACGAGTCCGAACCGAAACGCATTCTGAATTTTCACGGGTCGTCTCCAGGAGTAGGGAATTACTCGGCTGCGACCCGTTCGGCCTGGGTCAAAACGCTGCGCAGGCTTTCAAAGTACCCCGCTACGGCATCGCGCTCAATTCTAATCTGCGCCATGCGATCTTCGGCGTCAGCGACCAGGGCACGCGACCGTGTCGTCGCGTCCTCGACGAGGGCCGAAGCGCTGGTCTGGGCGTCGTGCAGAATGCGCGCGGCAGTCTCGTTGGCGTGGTCCTTGTTGGCCTTGGCTTCCGCCCGGGCTCCCGTGTCCAGCTGCTCGTTGAGCGCACGCAGTTCAAGCGTACGCTCAGTGGTCTCGGCGAGCTGCCCGGCGGCATCCGTCTGGAATTTCTGCGCCAGTGCCACCGCCTCCTGGTGCGAGGTGAGGTGTTCCTGCTCTGCTTCGTCGCGGCGGGCTTTCAGCTCGACATCGAAGTCGGCTCGGGCCTGGTCGATTTCTCTGGCCAGCTGGGCGGCCTCGTGCTGGCCGGTCTTCCGGGTCGCGGCGAGCTCGGTTTGTACGTCGATGCGGGCCTGCTCGGCCTCGGCCTCGGCCTCGAGGCGGGCTTGCTGGTTGTCCCTGGTCAGGTCGGCGCCGGCCTGTTCCACGTCGGCGGTCAGGGCGGCACGTGCCTGCTCGATCTCGCGATCGGCCGTGACGCGCTTGCGCTCGAGGTCGCGGGCGAGGTCAGTCTGGGCCTGCGCGCTTTCGACCTCGGCGACTGCGCGGGCCTGCTCGATCTCGCGGGCCACGTCGATGCGGCCCTGTTCCACCTCGGCGGCGAGCAGGGTGCGTGCCTGCTCGGCTTCGTGTGCGCGGCGCAGGCGGGCTTCTTCGGTGTCGCGCGCGAGATCCACACGAGCTTGGTCGGTTTCGGCAGCCAGTGTTACGCGGGCCTGGTCGGTTTCCTGTTTGAGGGTCGCGCGCTGCTGGTCGAGTTCCAGCGCTACTTCGGCGCGAATAAGTTCTGTTTCGCGCGTCAGGCCGGCCGCTTCTTCGCGAGCCTCGGTGGCCTCACGCTGCGCGACGACGCGCACCTCGGCGGCTTCGCGATCCGCTTCAGAACGGATGGCTGACACCTCACGTTTCACTGTGGCTCGGGCCTCGGCCGCCTCGGTGGCGACAGAGCCGCGAATCAGAGAGGCGTCCCGGGCAGCGTCCTGCATGACCCTGGCCTGCTCGTCCTGGGTGCGTGCGCGTAAATCATCCGTTTCAATGCGAGCATCGTCGAGCAGTCGGCGAGCTTTGACGGCGGCGTCGGAAAGGGTGCGCTCGGCCTGTTCAGTGGAATTCCGTCGCAGCTGCTCGACCTCGTCGCTGGTCGTGGCGCGCAGTTTCTCCGCGTCGATATCGGCCTGGGCGATGACGCGGGTGGACTGTTCCTCCGCGACGCGAAGGGTGTTTTCCAACTTCGTGCCCAGACCGGAGAACGTGGGACTGCCGACCTCTTCGATCTCGGCGGTGAGGTCATCGATGCGGGCGGCCAATCGTTTGACCTCGCGGCCGGCCTCAGCATTTTGGGTATTGGCCTGGATGAGTTGTCGGCGCAGGGATTGAACAGCCTTGGCGACCTCATCCTTGTCGTAGCCACGAAAGACCTGGGTGAAATCGGCGTCGTCGTCAGACACTTGTACTCCTTACACGCGGGGCCCGGCCCCTCAATGGATCGTGCATTACGGGGCACCCTACTAATTTTAGTGTGTTGGTGCCCCGTACGGTACGCGCCGGCTGACAAATGGAGGCTGGACGGCTGTTAGGTTCCTTTCAGGCGAACGGAGTAACGTTGAAAATCGTGTCTGAGGACTTTCAGTCACGTGGTTCAGCCAAAGTGACTGAACAGTACCAACCAGCTGAATTGCTGAAGGGTGATACGTGCGTTTTGTTCTAGCCATCGTGGCATTCGTGCTTGCCGCCGTGATGATCGTGCTCGGCATCGCGCAGCGAACTATCCTGCTCGAACCGGCCTTCAGCTCACTAACCTCGACCGCCACCGGCGAGACTTTGTACACCGTGATCGACCCGAGCGCCCTCGCGGCCTCCCCGGGGAGCCAGACGATCAACGTACGCGGCGAGGGACCCATCTTTTTGGCCTACGGGCGATCCGAAGACGTGGCCGCCTGGATCGGTGATGATGCCTATGCCACCGTGGCACTGAGCGAAAAAACGGGCGAACTGACCTCAACTGTCACTGCTGCCGTAGAACCCGACACGGACGACGACAGCTCGGATGAGCCGGTTGCCGCCGATGCTGCCGAGCCCCTGATCGTCAATCCGGCCGGTTCCGACCTGTGGCTCGAGGAGATCAGCGACACGGATTCGTTGACGACCACGCAGACCCTCCCGGAGGGCATCTCGGTGCTCGTTGCTTCGGACGGGGTCGAACCGGCGCCCGCGAACATCCGTTTGTCGTGGGCATCGGATAATTCCACCCCGTGGGCCGGCCCGCTGCTTGCCGGCGGCGCTCTGTTGCTGCTGTTCGGACTCGTGTTGTACCTGCTGGCCCTGTTGCACCTGCGCCGGTCCCGGCGACCGCGCCGCAACGTTCCGCGCGGACCGCGCCTGCCGCGGCTGCCGCGCGCACCCCGGCCGAAGGCCATCAAGGCCAGTCAGATCACCTCGTCGCGCCGCGGTATCGCCCGTCGCACAGCGATCCTGCCGATGATTTTGGTGTCCGGTCTCGCTCTGAGCGGATGCTCGGCCGATCTTTGGCCGGATTTCAGCGCAACGACGACGGAAACGGCGACCCCGACCCCGACTCCGGTGTCTACCGACTCGGTTGAAGCGGCCGCCGAGCTGGCACCGCCGGCCGTCACAGTCCCGCAGCTTGAAATCATCATGGGCGAGATTTCGCTCCTGACAGCGGATGCCGATGCGACCCTCAACGCGGACACTCTCGCGACCCGGTTCACCGGACCCGCGCTGGAACAGCGCTTGGCCAACTACGCGATTCGGGCGGTCGACGCGACAGTGCCGCCACTGCTGGCCTTGCCGGGAGCCCCACTCACCTTCACGCTGCCGCAGCAGACGAATTCCTGGCCGCGAGTGGTGATGACGGTGATTCAGAACGAAACGGATGCCGAGATTCCACCGACCGCAATTATTCTGCAGCAGGAATCACCGCGGGCGAATTACCTCATCGAGTACGCCTTCCAGCTTGAGCCGGCTGCGCGAGTGCCCGAAGTTGCTCCGGCCCTGATCGGGGCGCCGGCGATCGCGCCCGACAACAAACTCCTGCTCTTGCCGCCGAACGAATTGGCCGCGGCCTACGCCGATGTGCTGCTGCAGGGCGCTGCGAGCCCGTCCGTCGACCTGTTCGAAGACGAAGTGGATGCCTTCCGCGCCCAGTTTGACGCCAGTCGCGCCGACCGGCAGGCGACCCTGCCCGCCACCGCATCGATCGAATTCGGCACGGCGGCGGGGGACGGCAGCACTGTCGCCCTGGCCACCAACGACTCGGGCAGCATCGTGGCGGTCAGCGTCAACGAGACCGAGATCGTCAAACCGATCAATGACGGTGCCACGGTCAGCCCGAGCGGGGCCGCCAGCAAAGCACTGTCGGGAATCTCGTCGTCGTCGAAGGGCATTCTCAACACCTACAGTGACCAGCTGTTGTTCTACGTGCCGACGGCCGGATCGAGCGAAAAAATCATCCTCCTGGGCTTTGCCCAGGGCCTCACCCAATCTGCGGAGCTTCCATGACCAACCTGCCCCCGTCCGGATCCAACCTGCGCGGAGCGGTTGACCTTTCCTCTCTCGTCAACCGTGGCCAGGCGGCAGCGCCCGCGACACCCGGTGCCGCGGCGGCACCAGCGGCTGCTGGCGCGCCCGCCGGTGTCGTGCCGGTGCCGAGCCTCGTGCTCGACGGCACCGACGCGAACTTCGGTGAGCTGCTCGAGCTGTCCTCGCGCGTTCCGGTTATCGTCGGTCTTTGGGCCTCGCGGAGCGAACCGTCCACGGCGCTGATGACCGTGCTGGAGAAGCTGATCACCGATCTGGCCGGCCGGTTCGTACTGGCCCGCGTCGACATCGACGCCAACCCCCAACTCGCCCAGGCGTTTCAGGCCCAGTCGGTGCCCACGGTCGCCGCCGTCATCACCGGCCAGCCGGTACAGCTGTTCAACGGCCCGCTGGCCGAGGAGCAGATCAGCGACGTGCTCGGCCGCGTGCTCGAACTCGCTGCCCAGCAGGGCGTGACCGGCACGGCCGAGGCGCCGGCCGCCGCCGCCGCCGCAGACGGAGAACCGGCCGAGGTCGTCGAAGAGCCCCTGCCGCCGCACCACCTCGAGGCCTATGCCGCGATCGAGGCCGGCGATTATGCGACCGCGCAGAGCGAATACCGCACGGCGATCGCCCAGAACCCGAATGACACCATGGCCGTCGCCGGCCTTGCCCAGGTCAGCCTGCTGGCCCGCCTGCAGGGCAAAACGATCGACCAGATTCGGAACGGTGCCGCTTCTTCTCCCGACGATCTCGACGCGCAGCTGCTGGTCGCCGACCTCGACCTGTCCGGTGGGCACATCGAGGACGCCTTTGACCGACTGCTGAGCCTGTTTCCGGCCCAGCCAGCCCCCGGCCGCAACGCTATTCGCGAGCGCATCCTCGAACTGTTCGAGGTCATCGGCCAGGACGACCCCCGGGTCCCGCCGACTCGCTCTCGGCTGACCGCCCTGCTCTACTAGCGTCCTGCGGCGGAAGCCTGTCGTTTCACGGATTCGGGGACCTGTTTCAGATTAAGGACCTGACGATCGCGGCGACTGCTGCACGAACGGATGCCGCAGCCTCGGCCGCCGCCGACGTCTGAGTCGAAGGCACCGGTCACCTGCTGCGCGAAGCAGGTGACCGGCTGCCGGTCGGACGCGTCGAAACCGCCTTTGACACCAACGCGGGTGGCTTGCGAAACCTGGCCATCCCCCGTTGGTCGAGCCTACCGAGACCCCCAGGGATCAACGATGGCATCTTGCGAAACCCGGCGACTTCCGTTGGTCGATCCCGACGAGACCGCTGTGGACTGACCGGAGTGGTCTGGAGATCCCGGCCATTTGTCGTTGGTCGAGCTTGCCGAGACCGCTGTGGACTGGCCGGAGTGGTCTGGAGAACCCGGCCATTTGTCGTTGGTCGAGCTTGCCGAGACCGCCATCGACCAGCGCGAGCCGTCTCGAGAACGCGCGGTCTGCCCGAATGCATATTCGCACAGACATCCAAATATATCTGAGAAACCCTCGACTCTGGCGCATGGTTTTGGTACACTTGTTCTATGAGCCAGAGCGGCGAGACTCCACAGCCGGGCCGTGTCGATCCGTTCTTCGCGGCTCACGGCTACCCGCCGTCCACACTCGAAGAGCGCGCCGAGTTCGAGGTGTTCTGGGCGCAGTGTCAGGATGATTGGCGGCTCCAACTGGCCGAGGGGCTCGGAGACTGCGCCCCATATGAAGACCTCGACCTGGAACTGGTCAACCCGGCATCGGTGAGCCCGACACCAGTGAGCCCGACACCAGTGAGCCCGGCACCGGTGAGTCTGGCGGCTGACCGCCCGGAGTTGATTGACGGCCCGCCCATTCCGGCCGACCTCGATCTGACCGAGGTATTCGCTGCGGTGCCGCCCGAGCACCTCTTCGATGAGGACCTCCGCGAGGAGTTCCTGTATACCAATTACCTCGCGGACAACTACCTCCCGGTCGATTTCATCCCGGACGGATGCACCGCTGACGAATGCACCACTGACGGATGCACCGCTGACGAGCGTCACACTGACCCTGCCGACGCTGACCGTGGCGAGGCTGACCCGGCTGAGGCTGACCCGGCTGACGCTGACCCGGCTGACGCTGACCCGGCTGACGCTGACCCGGACCAACCCGGTCTGGACCCTGGTAGTCCCGCGGACGTGCTGAGTCCGTTTCAGCGGCACCAGGCGCAGTTCGTCGACCGGGTGCTCTACCTCGAGAAGGTCATCGCTTGGGCGCAGGCGAGTAAGGCTGAGGTCTTGACGGAGGCGTGGGATTACACCACTAACAGTGCTGAGACCGGCCGTCCGCAGGCCGGTCCGCAGCATGAGTACGACTGGGATGCGACCTTCGCCGCTCAGCAGGGCCTGGTCGCTGAAATGGCCTGTGCGCTGCGCATCCCGGCCGGCACAGCGTCCGGCCTGCTGCGGGAGAGGCGGGTGCTGGTCGAATCCCGCCCGCAGACCCTCGACGCCCTCCGCACCGGGGAGATCTCCCTCCGGCACGCCCGCCAGGTGCTCGACCAGCTCGATTCCGTCTCCGAGCCCGCCCGGGCCGAGTTGGAGGCGGTGTTGCTGCCGCACGCGAAACGCCTCACTCCGGCGCAGTTCGATGGCAAGGCTCGCAAGCTCCGCGAGCGGTTCCACCCCGACAGCATCACCGTTCGCCGCACCCGGTGTCTGGCCGACCGCCGGGTGCAGTTCTTCCCGGATAAGGACGGCATGGCCACCCTCTGGCTGCGCGCGGCCGGCGACGACCTGCAAGGCGTCTATACCCGGGTCACCGATGCGGCGATCAGTCTGCAGGGCCCCGACGAGCCCCGCACCCTCAGCCAACTCCGCGCCGACGTCGCCATCGACCTGCTCCAGCAGGGCGTCACCGGCACCGGCCTCGGCGCCGGCCTCACCGCCAACGTCAACATCACCGTCCCCGTCCTCACCCTGATGGGTCAGAGCGAGGAACCCGCCGACCTCGAAGGCTACGGCCCGATCGATCCGGAGACGGCCCGCAAGCTCGCTGGGACGGCGACGAGTTTCCTGCGCGTCCTCACCCACCCGCACACCGGCATCGTCCTCGACGTCAGCTCCACCCCGTTCCGCGTGCCCGCCGCGCTGAAGAAATACCTCCGCCTACGCGATGGAACCTGCCGGTTCCCCGGCTGCAACCGCTCCGCCGGCCACTCCGACCTCGACCACACCATCGATAAACAATTCGGCGGCCCCACCACCGCCACCAACCTCCACTTCCTCTCGCCCGCCCACCACAACCTGAAGCACTTCTCCGATTGGAAAGCCGTCGCCGACCCCGACGGCACCGTCCACTGGACCAGCCCCGCCGGCAAGCACTACGCCACCGACCCCGCCACCCGCATCAACCCACCGCAACAACAACAGGCAGCACCACAGGCATCATCCCCACTCGAACCACCAGCCCCACCACCGCCCGACCCGCCCGCACCGCTGCCGCCAGCCGAACCGATCAGCGATCCGTGGAATAGCGACTGGAACGGCAGCTGGAACACCGCGCGGGACACCGACCCCACCGAGCCCCCACCGTTCTAGGGTCGACGGACAGGCTGAACACCACCGATTCTCAATGAATGCTGCGTCGCCAGATTGCTGTCGTTGGGCGCAGCCCCCAGCAATGGAGGGTCGGGGAGTTAGCGGCGGAGGCGCAGCCAAAGACCGGCCAGGGGAGGCAGGGTCAGGGTCGCGGAGGCGGGGCGACCGGCCCAGGGCTCGTTGTAGGCCTCGACGCTGCCCTGGTTACCCACCCCGGAACCACCGAAGTCGCCGGCATCCGTGTTGAGAATCTCCTCCCACGCTCCGGCGAATGGCAGCCCCACCCGGTAGTCCGTGTGCGGCTGCCCGGCGAAGTTGAAGAAGCACGCGACCGGAATGCCGTGGTTGTCCCAACGCAGGAACGACACGATGTTTTGGCTCGCGGCACCGCCGTCGAGCAGCTCAAAACCACCCGGGTCGTTGTCGCGGCTCCACAGACTCGCGTTGTCGCGGTAGACCCGGTTGAGCTGACCGACCAGGTTGAACAGGCCGCGGTGCGCCGGCTGGTCGAGCATCCACCAGTCCAGGCCGCGCTCCTCGCTCCACTCCGACCGCTGTCCGAACTCGCTGCCCATGAACAACAGCTGCTTGCCCGGGTGCGCCCACATGAACGAGAGGTAGGCGCGCACGTTGGCAAGCTGCTGCCAGGAGTCGCCGGGCATCTTCGACACCAGGGCGCCCTTGCCGTGCACGACCTCGTCGTGGCTGATCGGCAGCAGAAAATTCTCGCTGAACGCGTAGATGAACGAGAACGTGATGTCGTTGTGGTGGTACGAGCGGTACATCGGGTCGACCTGCATGTACTCGAGCGAGTCGTGCATCCAGCCCATGTTCCACTTGAACCCGAAGCCGAGCCCGCCGCCGCTGGTCGGCGCCGTGACCCCGCCCCAGTTGGTGGATTCCTCAGCGATCATGATGGTGCCGGGGTTGCGTTTGTAGGCGGTCGCGGTGATCTCCTGCAGCAGGCTGATCGCCTCGAGGTTCTCGTTGCCGCCATACTGGTTCGGCTCCCACTGGCCGTCTTCGCGCGAATAGTCGAGGTAGAGCATCGAGGCGACCGCGTCGACGCGCAGGGCATCAATATGGAATTCCTCGAGCCAGTACAGGGCATTGGCGACGAGGAAGTTGCGCACCTGCATCTGACCGAAGTCGAAGATGTACGTTCCCCAGTCCAGCTGTTCACCGCGGCGCGGGTCCGGGTGCTCATACAGGGCCTGACCGTCAAAGCGGGCGAGGGCGAAGTCGTCTTTGGGAAAGTGGCCGGGCACCCAGTCCATGATCACGCCGATGCCGGCCTGGTGCAGCCGGTCGATCAGGTAGCGCAGGTCGTCTGGCGAGCCGAACCGGCTGGTCGGCGCGTAATAGCCGCTGACCTGATAGCCCCACGATCCGCCAAACGGATGCTCAGCCAGGGGCATAAATTCCACGTGCGTGAAGCTGAGTTCGTTCAGGTACCCGACCAGCTCGTCGGCGAGTTCCCGGTAACCGAGCCCGGGTCGCCAGGAGCCCACGTGCATCTCGTAGATGCTCATGGCCTGGTTGTGCGGATCGGTGGCGCTACGGTTGGCGAGCCATTCGGTATCCGCCCATTCGTAGTTCGACGCGGTAACGACCGACGCCGTCTGCGGTGGAACTTCGGCGAGGCGGGCCATCGGGTCGGCCTTATCGATCCAGGCGCCGGACTGCGCGAGCAGCTGGAACTTGTAGTTGGTGCCGAGCGCCAGGCCCGGAATGAACAGTTCCCACACGCCGGTGCTGCCCATGTTGCGCATGGCGTGGGTAGAGCCGCTCCACCCGTTGAAGTCACCGATGACCCGCGCGGCCTGCGCGTGCGGCGCCCAGACGGCAAACGAGGTACCGGTCGAACTGGCCGTAACGCCCTGGTGCTGACGGTGGTGTGCTCCCAGCACGTCCCATAGGCGTTCGTGGCGGCCCTCGCCGATCAGGTGCAGGTCGAGTTCGCCGAGGGTCGGAATGAAGCGGTAGGGGTCGTCGCAGATCCACGGTGGCGCCGACTCATAGCGGGCTTCGATCGTATAGTCGCTGAGCCCGTCGGTGCTTTCGCCCTGCCAGATGCCGTGCGCGAGGTGGGCCAGCTCAACGTGCGACCCGTTGGCGAGAATCGCGAACACCTCGGTGGCGAGCGGACGTAGCGCCCGGATGGAGACGCGCGGGTCGGACACACCGGTCTGGTGGGCGAGGTGCTGGCCGAGGATTTCGTGCGGGTTGTAGTACCGGCCGGCGGCGACGGCCTCGAGCACGTGCTCGGGTATGGTCGCGGGTTCGATCGGGCCCGAGTTCTTCTGGACTGTGCTGGGCCCGGATTTCGGGGACTGTGCCTTCTTGCCGTCGATTTTCTTTGCCTGACCCTTCGTATCCGTGGACTCGTGCTTCTGGTGTTTCTTGTGTTTCTTGTCTTTTTCTTTGTGACCGCTCATGCTGGGGCCGAAGTGTGCGGTGTGACGTGCAGAATATGCACCGGCTCTGTGAAGGCGTCGAGTCGCACGAAGTTGTCGGCCGCCCAGGTCCAGGTGGCTCCGGAGACTAGATCGTGCACGTCGAAGTTGTCACCGCGGACAATGCCGAACCGGGTGACGTCGAGGTGCACGATCGTTTCGCGCACCGAGTGCGGGTCGACGTTGGCGACGATGATGAGAGCATCCGCTTGGCCGGTGCCGGTGAACGCGGCGTCGAGGTACTTGCTGTAGACCAGAATCGAGTCGTCGTCACTGGCGTGGATGTCGAGGTTGCGCAGTTGCGCGAGCGCCGGATGCTCGGCCCGAATGCGGTTGAGCAGGGTGAGGTAGGGCGCGAGGGACTTGCCGAGTTCCTCGGCCTTGCTCCAGTCGCGCGGCCGATACTCGTACTTCTCGTTGTCGATGCTCTCTTCGGCGCCGGGCCGGGCGACGTTCTCGAACAGGTCAAAACCCGCGTAGACGCCCCAGCTAGGCGCTGCCGTAGCGGCGAGGGCCGCGCGAATCTTGAACGCGGCCGGGCCGCCGAACTGCAGGTACTCGGTGAGAATATCCGGCGTGTTCACGAACAGGTTGGGGCGCAGAAAATCGGCCGTGTCATTGGCGAGGCCGTCGAAGAATTCCTCGAGCTCAGTCTTCGTGTTGCGCCAGGTGAAGTAGGTGTACGACTGCTGGAAGCCGACCTTGCCGAGCGCCTGCATGAGCGCCGGGCGGGTGAACGCCTCGGCCAGGAAAACCACGTCGGGGTCGGTCTGATTGACTTCGGCGATCAGCCACTCCCAGAAGTCCAGCGGCTTGGTGTGGGGGTTATCGACCCGAAAGATGCGCACGCCGAGGCTGATCCAGTAGCGGAGCAGGCGCAGCGCCTCGAGCCGGATGCCGGCCGGATCGTTGTCAAAATTGATCGGGTAGATGTCCTGGTATTTTTTCGGCGGGTTCTCGGCGTAGGCGATGGAGCCGTCGGGCAGGGTCGTGAACCACTCAGGGTGCTGCTGCACCCAGGGATGGTCGGGGGAGGCCTGCAGGGCAAAATCGAGGGCGATCTCAATGCCGAGGTCCGCCGCTTTTTTCAGAAAGGACTTGAAGTCGGCGACGGTGCCGAGATCGGGGTGGATGGCATCGTGGCCCCCGTCGGCCGAGCCGATCGCCCACGGCGAGCCAGGATCACCGGGGGCGACTGTGAGTGAGTTGTTTGGACCCTTGCGGAAGGCCTGCCCGATCGGGTGGATCGGCGGCAGATACAGCACGTTGAACCCCATCGCCGCGACGGCGGGCAGGCGTTTCGCGGCGGTGGGGAACGTTCCGCTCTTCCAGCTGCCATCTTTTTGCCGAACGGCGCCCTCCGAGCGCGGGAAGAACTCGTACCACGAGCCCACCCCAGCCCTGGCACGTTCGACGATGATGGTGCGTTCGGCCGAGAGCGAAGCCAGCCCGGCGAGGGGGTGAGCGGCGATGGCTTGCCGCAGCGCAGCATCCGCGACCGCGAGTAGTCGTGCTGCGGCCGGCTTGCTGGTGTCGGCGAGGGCGGTCGCTGCGGCCTGAAACAGGCGGCGGGCCGCCATCGGGCGATTCTGGTCGATGCCGGCCTGCTGCAGCAGCGCGCCGCCGATGCTGAACATGAGTTCCACGTCGATGCCGGCCGGAACCTTGATCTGCGCATTGTGTTCCCAGGTGGCGAACTCGTCGGCATAAGCACGCACCCGATACCTCCAGTGGCCGGCGACGCCGAGGAGCACCTGCACGCCGTAGCGGTCGGTCCCCTCGCCCTGCAGCAGCATGGGATGCCGGGTTTCGCTGCCGTCGGGCGCCGTGAGCTGCAGGTCGACGCCGATCAGGTCGTGGCCCTCACGAAAAGCGGTCGCGCCAAATGGGACGACCTCGCCGGCGAAGGCGCGGGCCGGCCATTGGTTGTCGTTCAGCTGAGGCGAGAGATCGAGAACGGGGATACGGCCAATGGCTGCGCCGGAGGCACCGCTAGCCTCTTGTGGAGACGCACCGGCCGGGGCGCTGCTCGATGCTGTCGGCAGGGTCGTCTTTTTTGCTGCTGTCTTGGCCACAGAATGACCGTAGCGTGAAAGCGTGGCAATCATGCTCGCCTCGCGCCACCCTCGCCCGCGAGACGCGAACATTCGGCGTTACGTGTTCGCCATCTGGCACCCCTAAGGTTGACCTCGTGAAGGCCATCCGCAAATTTACCGTCCGTGCCGTCCTGCCTCAGCCCCTCGCGGCGCTGGAGGAGCTTGCCGGCAATCTTCGCTGGTCGTGGCACGAGCCCACCCGCCAGCTGTTCGAGCGCATCGCCCCCGAGCTCTGGCGCGAGATCGGCACCGACCCGGTCGCCCTGCTCGGCGCCGTCGACCCGCACCGTCTCGACGATCTCGCCCAGGACCACGATTATGTGGCCGAGGTCAACTCCGCCCGAGACGCCCTGCGCGACTATCTGGAGCAGCCGCGCTGGTATCAGAGCCTCGACGGCGAGAAGCCCGCCGCGATAGCGTATTTCTCACCGGAATTCGGTATCGCCGCCGCGCTGCCGCAGTACTCCGGCGGCCTGGGCATTCTGGCCGGCGACCACCTCAAGAGCGCCTCCGACCTCGGCCTGCCACTCGTCGGCGTTGGCTTGTTCTACCGCGCCGGCTACTTCAGTCAGTCCATCTCGCCGGACGGCTGGCAGATGGAAAGCTACCCGCTGCTCGACCCCGACGGGCTGCCGCTCTCCGTGTTGCGCCGAGCCGACGGCTCTGCAGTGCAGGTCTCGCTCGCCCTGCCGGATGACCGAACCCTGCATGCCCGGGTCTGGCAGGCCAAGGTCGGTCGGGTGCGCCTGCTGCTGCTCGACGCCGACATTCCCGAAAACGCCGACGACCTGCGCCTGGTCACCGACCGGCTCTACGGCGGCGGCGGCGAACACCGCCTGTTGCAGGAGCTGCTGCTCGGTATCGGCGGCGCACGCGCCGTCAAACTGTGGAGCTCGCTGCACGGTCTGCCCGAACCCGAAGTGTTCCACACCAATGAGGGCCACGCCGGTTTTCTCGGTCTGGAGCGCATTTCGAGCCTGATCGGCGAGGGCTTGAGCTTTCAGGAAGCCCTGCAGGTGGCCCGCGCCGGAACCGTCTTCACCACCCATACCCCGGTCGCCGCTGGTATCGATCGGTTTGAACGCTCCCTGGTTCGCCGCTATTTCGGCACCGACCTGCTGCCCGGCGTCGACGTCGAGGACCTGCTCGCTCTCGGGGCCGAAAGCTACGCCGGCGGTTCCTCCGACGTGTTCAACATGGCCATTATGGGCCTGCGCCTGGGCCAGCACGCCAACGGCGTGTCGACCCTGCACGGGGAGGTCAGCCGCCGCATGTTCAACGGCCTCTGGCCCGGTTTTGATTCAGCGGATGTCCCGATCACGTCGATCACGAACGGCGTGCACGCTCCGAGCTGGACTGACCCGGCGCTCAAGAGCCTCGCGCTGAATAAACTCGGCACCAGTGACACGTCAACGGCCAACTGGGCCTCAAGCGAGGTCTCGGACCAGGATCTCTGGTCGGTGCGCGGTCAGATGCGCCTACAGTTCGTCGAGGATGCCCGCCGGCGCTTGCTGAACGCCTGGCGCGACCAGAACCCGGGGGGCATCGCTCCGGCCTGGATCGGCCGGGTCTTCGACCCGAACGTGCTGACCATCGGATTCGCCCGCCGCGTGCCCACCTACAAGCGCCTGACCCTGATGATGCATGATCCCGAGCGCTTGCGTGCCCTGCTACTGCACCCGGAGCATCCGATTCAGATCGTGATTGCCGGCAAATCGCACCCCGCCGATGAGGAAGGCAAACGGCTGATCCAGAAGATCGTGCAGTTCGCCGCCGACCCGGCGCTGCGCAGCCGCATCGCATTTCTGCCGGACTACAACATTGCGATGGCCCAGTTGATGTATCCGGGAACGGATGTCTGGCTCAACAATCCGCTCCGCCCGCTCGAAGCCTGCGGCACGAGCGGCATGAAGGCCGCGCTGAACGGCGCGCTCAACCTGTCGATCCTTGACGGTTGGTGGCCGGAATATTACGACGGCAAGAACGGCTGGGCGATTCCCTCGGCCGATTCCGCCGGGGATTCCGCTGAACGTGACCGGCTCGAGGCCGAAGCGCTCTACGAACTGATCGAGCACCAGGTCGCGCCGATGTTCTACGAGCGGAACGCCGACGACGTGCCCGAACGCTGGGTCTCCAACATTCGGCACACGCTGTCGACGCTGTCACCGCAGCTGTCAGCGGATCGGATGGTGAGCGAGTACGTGCAGCGCCTGTACCGTCCGGCCGGTCATTTTGAGACGCTGATGTCGGCCAACAACTACCGGGCCGCCCGCGAACTGGCTGCCTGGAAGGGCAAGATCGTCTCCGCCTGGCCCCAGGTTGCCGTGACCCACGTCGAATCCGGCGGGGTCTCCTCGGTGCCCGAAGTCGGCGACGACCTTCACCTGCGGGCGCACGTGCAGCTGAACGGGCTGTCCGCCGACGATGTGACCGTCGAAGTCGTCTACGGCAAGAGCCTCGGTACCGACGAACTGCGCGATGTCGCGATTCAGGCGCTCGCTCCGGCTTCGCTGAAGGAAGCACCGACCGGCGGAGCGACCCTGTTCACCGGAACGGTCGAACTCGACCGGGCCGGAACCTTCGGCTACACCGTTCGGGTCGTGCCCAAGAACGCGCTGTTGATTAGCCCGGCCGAGATGGGTCTGGTCGCCGTCGCGAACTAGCGGTTGCGGCCGGCCCACCGGTTCACGCTGGCCGGTTCACGCTGGCCGGCTCATGCTGGTCGTTCAGGGGCGCGCGGTGCTGCGCGGAACGAACGCGCCGTGCGCCCGCATCAGCTGCATCGAGGCCCCCGGCACGAACAGGCGAGCGCCCGGCGCATGCTCGATGACCGAATCGCGCAGGTCGTCGTGACTGGAATCCCAGAGCAGCGTGTAGGCATCCACTCCCTCGTGTTTGGGCAGGGTGACGGTCTCATCCTGCTCGCGCGCGTTCACCACGAGCAGGATGCGGTTGAAGGCTTCGTGCTCCGGTGTGGACGCCGCCATGTACTGCAGGGTGCGTTCGGTGGGGGAATTCCAGGCGTCACCCTGCAGCGCGTCACCGGCGATGTTGTACCAGTCCAGTTGGCTGGCACTCGGGGTGGTCTCGCCGAACCGGCCGAAGTGCACCGGCCGTAATGCCGGGTTCTCCCGGCGCAGCTGCAGCAGCCGCCGGGTGACTCGGTGCAGGTCCTGCTGCCAATCGTCGAAGTCCCAGTTGAGCCAGGTCAGCTCGCTGTCCTGGCAGTAGGCGTTATTGTTGCCGCGCTGGCTGCGACCGAATTCGTCACCGGCCGTGAGCATCGGAATTCCGGCCGACAACAGCAGCGTGCCGAGCAGATTACGCATGGCCTTGCGCCTAATGGCCAGAATCGCCACGTCGCGGGTCGGGCCCTCGACGCCGTGGTTATACGAGCTGTTGTTGTCGGTTCCGTCGCGGTTCGACTCGCCGTTGCCGAGGTTGTGCTTGCTGTTGTACGCGGTCAGGTCGGCGAGCGTGAACCCGTCGTGTGCCGTGATGAAATTGAGCGAAGCGAGTGGGCCGCGCTCTTTGGAGAAGGTGTTCGACGAACCGGCGACGCGGGTCGCGAAGCGTCCGATGCCGCTGCCGGCCGAGCCAGTCAGGCGCAGGCTCTGCATGTCGGACAGCCAGAAGTCGCGCATACGGTCGCGGTAGCGGTCGTTCCATTCGGTCCAGCCGGGCGGAAAATTGCCGGTCTGCCAGCCGCCCTGGCCGACATCCCAAGGTTCGGCGATGAGCTTCACCCCGGCCAGCTCCGGGTCGTCACGAATATCGCGCAGCAGCGGATGCTCCGGGTCGTAGACGACGCCGGCGTCACGCCCGAGGGTCGCGGCCAGGTCAAAGCGAAAACCGTCGATCTGCACCTCGTTCGCCCAGTAGCGCAGCGAATCGAGTACGAGCCGCTTGGGCACATCATGGCTGAAGTTGACCGTATTGCCGCAGCCGGTCACGTCGATGTAGGCACCGGAATCGTCCTGGCGGTAATAGGCGGCGTTGTCGATGCCGCGCAGGCTGGTCACCGGGCCGTTGCGTCCCTCTTCGGCGGTGTGGTTGTAGACCACATCGAGGATGACCTCGAGCCCGGCCTCGTGCAGCAGCTTGACCATGCCCTTGAACTCCCGCAGCACGGCTTCCGGACCAGCCGACTGAGCGGCCTGGGTGGCATAATCGGCGTGCGGCGAGAAGAAGTTGAGGGTGTTGTAGCCCCAATAGTTGATCAGGCCCTGCTTGATCAGGCGCTGCTCCGACACGAAGGCCTGCACCGGCAACAGCTCGATCGCGGTCACGCCGAGATCTTTCAGGTAGCGGATGGTCGATTCATGGGCCAGACCGGCGTAGGTTCCGCGCAGGGCAGCCGGAACGAGCGGGTTGAGCCGGCTGATCCCACGCACGTGCGCTTCGTAGACGACGGTGTGATCGAGCAGCGTGGCCGGTTTGGTGGCACCGTTCCAGTCGAACGCGTCATCGACGACCGAGGACTGCCACAGCCCGGCACCGACCCGCACCAAACCACGGGAATACGGCTCGATCAGGGTTTTCTCTGGGTGAAAGGAGTTATTGGGGTTCGCTGGACCGGAGACGCGAATGCCGTAGCGCCGTCCCGGTGACAGGGTGCGAGATTTACCGGACCAGACGCCGTGCACGTCCTTGGTCATCGGCACGCTCTTGATGATCCAGTTGGGGTCGGTGTCGTCGAACAGACACAGGTCCATGGCATCGGCGTGTTCGGCCCAAACGCGCAGTTCACCACCGGCGCTGGTGAGGCGCACGCCGAGATTGCGCAGGGGGTCGGCGGAACTCATGAGTTCAAGAGTAAGCCGTGATCAGCACCGGCATCCGCTCATCTGTAAAATAGGGGAATGGTTGTCTATTTGGATCATGCGGCGACCACGCCCATGCTTCCCGCCGCTATTGTCGCTTACGCCGAGGCGATGGGGGTCGTCGGTAACCCCGCGTCCGTGCACAGCCAGGGTCAAAATGCGAAACGGATGCTCGAAGAGTCGCGTGAAATCGTGGCCGCGAGCCTCGCCTGTGACCCGATCGAGGTCGTCTTCACCGGCAGCGGCACCGAGGCGATCAACCTCGGCATCAAGGGTTTGTACTGGGCGCGCGCACCACGCCGGCGCATTCTGGTGCCCGGCGGAGAGCACCACGCCACGCTCGACACGGTCGAGTGGCTGGCTCAGCACGAAGACGCCGTCGTCGAGTGGATTCCGCTCGACGACCGGGGCCGCATCGACCTCGGCGCGCTCGAGGCCGCCATTGCGCGTGACCCGCTCGATATCGCCCTGGTCAGCGTGATCATGGCCAACAACGAGGTCGGCACCATCGAACCTGTCGCGGAGGTGGCGGCGCTCGCCGCAGCCCACGGAATTCCGGTGCACGTCGATGCGGTCGCTGCCTACGGCTACATACCGGTCGATTTTCGCATTCTCGCGGCCGCGGGCGTGTCGGCGCTGAGCGTCTCGGCGCACAAGGTCGGTGGCCCGGTCGGTATCGGGGCGCTCGTGCTCGGTCGTGCCACGACCGTCGAACCTCTCATTCACGGTGGCGGCCAGCAGCGCAAGGTGCGCAGCGGCACCCAGGATGTCGCGGCGGCGGTCTCGTTCGCGGTGGCGGCATCCGCTCTCGTCGCGCACGGCGATGTAAACGCTCGTCTGATGGCGCTGCGCGACCGCGTCATCGCTGGTGTGGCCCTGGTCGCGCCGGGGGCGCAGCTCAACGGCGACCCGACCCACCGGCTGCCCGGTAACGCCCATTTCAGTTTTCCGGGCTGCGAGGGCGACTCGTTACTGTTCGCCCTCGACGTTGCCGGCGTGTCGGTGTCGACCGGATCGGCCTGCCAGGCCGGCGTGCCTGAGCCCTCGCACGTGCTGCGAGCGATGGGACGCAGCGAGGTCGAATCCCGTGGGGCGCTGCGCATCACGCTCGGGCACACGTCGACCGACGCCGACGTCGACGCGCTGCTGGCGGCGCTGCCCGCGGCGCACGCCCTGGCGCTCGCCGCGGGCATGGCCGATCGAGTGCCCGGGCACTGACCGTTACGTTTGCGGGGTCAGCACTGGCGCGTACACTCGTTGGGTGAAGGTTTTAGCAGCAATGAGTGGCGGTGTTGATTCCGCCGTCGCAGCCGCGCGCGCGGTCGAAGCGGGGCACGAGGTGGTCGGCGTGCATCTCGCACTGAGCCGCATGCCGGGCACGCTGCGCACCGGCAGCCGCGGCTGCTGCACCGTCGAAGATTCGATGGATGCCCAGCGCGCCGCCAATATCATGGGCATTCCTTACTACGTCTGGGATTTCTCCGAACGGTTCAAGCTCGACGTCGTTGACGATTTCATCGCCGAGTACGCGGCCGGCCGCACCCCGAACCCCTGCATGCGCTGCAACGAGAAGATCAAGTTTGCCGCCCTGCTCGAAAAGGCCATGGCCCTCGGCTTCGACGCCGTCTGCACCGGCCACTACGCGAGCATTCTGACGGATGCCGACGGCAACAAGGAGCTGCACCGCGCGGCCGCCTGGGCCAAGGATCAGTCCTATGTGCTCGGCGTGCTCACCGCCGACCAGATCAACCACTCCATGTTCCCGCTCGGAGCCACGCCGACCAAGGCCGAGGTGCGGAAAGAAGCGGCCGAACGCGGCTTTTCGGTGGCGAACAAGCCCGACTCCTACGACATCTGCTTCATTCCTGACGGTGACACCAAGGGCTGGCTCGGCGAACGCGTCGCCCCGGTCACCGGCGACATTCTCGACCGGGAGGGCAACACGCTCGGCCAACACGACGGCGCCGTTGCCTTCACCGTGGGCCAGCGTAAAGGGCTGTCGATCGGCACCCCGGCCGCCGACGGCAAGCCGCGCTTCGTGCTTGAGGTGCGCCCGATCACCAACACCGTCGTCGTCGGCCCGAAGGAGGCGCTCGCCATCAAGGAGATCGCCGGCAACAAGTACACCTGGGCCGGGCTCGCCCCCGAACATCCAGAGGTGGAATTCGCCTGCCACGTGCAGATCCGCGCTCACGCCGACCCGGTTCCGGCCGTCGCCCAGATTGTGTCGACCACGGCCGTGACCGGCGTTGACGGTTCTGTCGAACTGCGCATCATTCCGAACGAACCACTCAATGGCGTCGCCCCCGGCCAGACCGCCGTCGTCTACGTCGGTACTCGGGTGCTCGGCCAGTGCACCATCGACCGCACGGTCAGCGCCGTACCGATCTCTTCAGACAGTTCCGTCTCAGCACCTACCGCTTCGGCCAGCCCCGTCCCGGTCAATGCCTGAGTCCGTCGCGGATTCCACCCCTGACGCGCTGAGCGCAGCGGCAGCCGAGGCTGCTGATATCACCACCCGCGTGCTCGCTGCCCGCGACGCCTACTACGGGCAGGACGCGGCCGTCTTCTCCGACGCCGACTACGACCGGCTGGTGCAGCGCCTGGCCGAACTCGAACGGCTCTACCCCGAGCTGCAAAGCCAGGACAGCCCCACCCAGACGGTCGGCGGGCGCGCCGAAACGACCCTGTTCGACCCTGTCACCCACGCCGAACGCATGCTCAGCCTCGACAACGTCTTCTCGATCGAAGAATTCGAGACCTGGGCTCGCAAGGCCGCGGAGAATTCCGGCCGCGCCGTGCACTACCTGTGCGAACTCAAGATCGACGGCCTCGCCATCAACCTGCGCTACGCCAACGGCGTGCTCGTCTCGGCGGCCACCCGCGGCGACGGCGTCGTCGGCGAAGACGTCACCGAGAACATCGACCTGGTCCCCGGCATCCCGTCTCGGCTGGCCGGCAGCGGGCATCCGTCCTTGATGGAAGTACGTGGCGAAGTCTTCTTCCCAGTGGCTGCGTTCGACGAACTCAACGCCGCGCAGTCCGCCGCGGGAGAGCGGATGTTCGCGAACGCCCGCAACGCGGCGGCCGGGTCGCTGCGACAGAAGGCCGCCGGCAAGAACACCGACCAGTTGGTTCTGATGAAGGCCCGCCTGGGCCGGCTGCGCATGCTCGTGCACGGCATCGGCGCCTGGGAGGACCCGCCCGTGCAGGCCCAGTCCGAGGTCTACGGCCTGCTCGAAAGCTGGGGTCTGCCGACCAGCAACTACTTTCGCGTGGTCGAGTCTGTCGCCGAAGCGGCCGAGTTCATCGAGTACTACGGAGCCCACCGCGGCAGCGTCGTGCACGAACTCGACGGTATCGTCATCAAAATCGACGAGCTCGCCCTGCACGCCGAACTCGGCGCCACCAACCGCGCGCCGCGCTGGGCCATCGCCTACAAATACCCGCCGGAGCAGGTCAACACCAAGCTGCTCGACATCGTCGTCAGCGTCGGACGCACCGGCCGCGCCACACCGTTCGCCGTGATGGAAAAGGTGCTCGTGGCCGGCAGCGAAGTGCGCCAGGCCACCCTGCACAACCGGGACGTTGTGAAGGCCAAGGGCGTGCTGATCGGCGACACCATCGTGCTGCGCAAGGCCGGGGACGTTATTCCCGAGGTGCTCGGCCCGGTCGTGGAGCTGCGCGACGGCACCGAACGCGAATTCGTCATGCCGATCAACTGTCCCGAATGCGGCACCCCGCTGGCCGCGGCCAAGGAGGGCGATATCGACCTGCGCTGCCCGAACGCGCGCAGCTGCCCCGCCCAGGTGCGCGGCCGCGTCGAGCACATCGGCAGCCGTGGCGGCCTCGACATTGAGGTGCTCGGCGAGGTCGCTGCCTCCGCTCTCACCCAGCCGACCGTGCCCTCGCGGCCGCCGCTGCCGACCGAGGCCGGACTGTTCGACCTCGAATTGGCCGACCTGCTGCCGATCCAGGTGATCGTGCGCGACGCCGAAACCGGGCTGCCCAAGGAAGGCGCCGACGGCACAGCCCGGCAGCGCATGCCCTTCCAGCGCAATCCCACGGCCGCCGAGAAGAAGCAGGGGCTGCAGGGCCCGCAACCGTCCTCGAGCGCGCTCAAACTCCTCGTCGAGATCGATAAGGCCAAAACCAAGCCGCTGTGGCGCATCCTGGTCTCGCTCAATATTCGTCACGTCGGCCCGGTCGCCGCCCGCGCCCTGGCTAACCATTTCGGCTCCCTCGACGCCATTCGGGCGGCCTCCCGCGAGGAACTCGCCGAGGTCGACGGTGTCGGCGGCATTATCGCCGACGCGGTGCTCGCCTGGTTCCTGGTGGACTGGCACGTGGACATCGTCACCCAGTGGGCCGCGGCCGGCGTGCAATTCGCCACGCCGGGCCACCCCGGTCCGGGAGCGGCCGAGACGGCCGGGGGAGTGCTCGCCGGGCTGACCGTCGTGGCTACCGGCTCGCTCGAGGGCTTCACCCGGGAGGGCGCCCAGGAGGCGATCATCGCCGCGGGCGGCAAGAGTGCCTCCAGCGTGTCGAAGAACACCGACTTCGTCGCCGCCGGGCCGGGTGCCGGGTCGAAGCTCGGCAAAGCCGAAACCCTCGGCATTCGAGTCCTCGACGCCGACGAGTTTCGAACCTTACTCGCGGGCGGGCCAGACGGGTTGGCGCCCGCGTCCTCGCCTGTATCCACGTAGGCTGCCGCACAGGCCTCTTGGGTTCCCATAGATTTTTGACCGGTCGCCCACCGGGCTGCCGGTGTTTCTCCGAGTGGGCGACCATAGCCTGACGAACTTGAGTTCACGCCCTCAAAGGTCGAGTCCGAGCGGTGATCGCGCCGCGGCGAGGTCGTTCAACAGTGCCCTATTCGGGCTTGAGGATTACTTTGGTCCACCCGTTGTTGCGGTCGCCGAAATTCTTGTAGGCATCCGCAGCTTCGCTGAGGGGGATCTCGTGGGAAACGATCCATGAAGGTTTGGCCTTGCCCATCGCAATCAGGTCGCGTAATTGTCGATTGTATTTCTTCACCGGGCATTGCCCGCTGCCCATGCTCTGGCCTTTGAGCCATTGCAGGCCGTAGTCAATGGCAATCTTGCCCTGCTGGGCGTTCTCGTCGAAGCCGCCGGGATCTGCCGGCAGGAAGACGCCGACAACGCCGATGCCCCCGGTGATGCGCACGGACTGAATCAGCCGATTCAGAGTCATGGCGGGATCTTCGGTGCCCTGGGGGTCGTGGGCCTGATAGCCAACGCATTCACACCCCCGGTCCGCGCCGATTCCCTGGGTTTGGTCCAAAACGAATTGAACCGGGTCCGTCTTTGAGTCATCAACGGCTATTGCGCCGATCTGCTCGGCGAGGGCCAGCCGGTCCGGGCGTCGGTCCACGACCCAGACTTTACTGGCGCCCTTGATCGTCGCAGACAGTGCAGCCATCAGCCCGACCGGACCTGCACCGTAAATCACGACTGTGTCACCGGGCATGACGCCGGCCATCTCAGTAGCGTGGTAGCCGGTAGGGAAGATGTCCGAAAGCATCACGTAATCGTTCTGCTTTTCTATGGCGTCTTCACCCAGGCGCAGGCAGTTACTGTCACCGTAGGGCACACGCAGCATTTGGGCCTGTCCGCCGGGATACGGACCCATTCCCGCGAAGCCGTAGGCGGCGCCCGCGCCGACGGGGTCTGGTTGAGTGGTCATGCAATAGTTGGTAAAGCCGCGTTCGCAATTCTTGCAAAAACCGCAGGAAATATTGAACGGCAGCACGACGCGTTCGCCGACTCTTACCTTGTCGACGCCGTTACCAATCTCTATGACCTCGCCCATATTTTCGTGGCCAAACGTGCGTCCAACCTCGAAATCGGTGCGTCCCTCGTACATGTGCAAATCTGACCCGCAAATATTCGTGGCCGTAATGCGCACCAGAACGTCAGTGGGGCGTTCGATCGTGGCATCCGGAACTTCTTCAACGTTGACCTCATTGGGGCCCTTGTACACGACTGCCTTCATTTTTTCACTCCCTGAATTTTTGCCCGTGTAAGACGGAAGGTCCGTCTTCACTTTCGGAGGTATTAAATGGATGAATGTCGGACAGCCCTAGGCTGTGCCGAACATGAGCATGTATCAGTATTATCACGATCGGACATGACCTGCCACTGTGCATCTCGTCGGGCGGGCTGGTAGGGCGGGGACCAAAGTCAGAGAACTCCGCCTGGCCAGAGTGCGTTTCAAGAAAGAGCGGACGGCGTCACAGAATATCGAGTGGTTGCTTGCTGCGCGGCGCCGGAAATGCGTTATCCAGAGACAGGCAATCCTCGGCGTCGAGGACTACCGCGCCCGCGCCGACATTCTGCTGCACGTGCTCCCGCGACGATGCCTTGGGAATCGCGATGACGCCCGGTTGCCGAATGACCCAGGCGAGCGCGATCTGGGCACCCGTCACTCCGTGGCGCTCTCCGATTTCGGCCAGTAGCGGATGCTCAAGCAGGGTCGGTCCCTGACCGAGTGGCGAATAGGCCATGAGCGGCATGCCCCGGCGTTGTTGCCAGGGCAGGAGGTCAAATTCGATGCCCCGACTGCCGAGGTTGTACAGCACCTGATTGGTGGCGCATCCGTCTGGTGCTCGCCTCAGATCATCCCGGTCGAAATTCGATAACCCCCAGCTTCGAATCTTGCCAGCCGCACGCAGGTGTTCGAACCCGTCGACGGTCTCGGACAGGGGAAAACTGCCGGACCAATGCAGTAGATAGCCATCGAGCCGATCGGTTCCGAGCCGGCGCAGGCTGCGCTCGCACGCAGCCACGACGCCGCTGCGGCTCGCGTTGTGCGGGTAAACCTTACTGACCAGCACGACGTCATCGCGGTGACCGCGGATGGCCTCGCCGACCAGTTCTTCCGAGGCGCCATCGCCATACATTTCGGCGGTGTCGATCACGGTCAGGCCAGCGTCGATCCCCGCGCGCAGGGCCGACACCTCGGTCTTTCGCTTTGCGGCGTCCTCACCGAGATGCCAGGTTCCCTGGCCAATGACGGGCACCTGAACGCCGTTGAAGAAGTCAGTTTCGCGCATGCGGTCCCTTACCTAGTGTGCATTTCCAGACGGTCTGGCTTACGTATTCAGAAGACTGAGAACGATCTTGCCGAGGTGGGAGTTCGCGGCCATGAGATCCTGCGCTTGTTGGACTTCGGTCCAGGGCAGGATCCGATCAATCAATGGGCGCAGTGCTTCGGAAGCCAGGTCGACCTCGGACAGGAGCGCGGCGACGATGGCGGCTTTTTCGGCAGCGTCACGGGTGCGAAAGGTGACCCCGATGATGCGTAGTCGTTTAAAGGCCAGTGCTTCCAGATCAAGATCACCGTGGGCACCACCGAGGCGCCCCACACCGACCAGGCGTCCCAGGAGTGCGGCGCATCGAATATTGTCCGCAAGATATGGGCCACCAACGTGGTCGACGATGACGTCGACCCCGCGGCCATCCGTCAGTTCCAAAACCCGATCTGCAAAACCGGCCTCGCCCACCTCGACCACGTGATCGGCTCCCTGAGAACGGAGCACGTCAGTTGCCCGGTCCGTGCGAACGGAAGCAATGATGAGTCCGGCGCCCAGGTATTTTGCCAACTGTACACACTGAAGCCCCACCGTTGAGGCCGCCGCATGAACGAGCACCGTTTCGCCCGGCTTGAGGTCACCCGCAGTACGGAGCGCGTTGTGCTCGGTCATCAATCCGAGGATGGCAGCAGCACCCTCCGCGTAGGTCCACGCCGGCGGAATCGGTACAACCAGCGCAGCGTCGACAACGACTTCCTCACTCAAACCTCCACTGACGGTGGCCATGACGCGGTCCCCGACGTGAACGCCCCTCACCTCGCTTCCCACCGTGACGACGTCGCCCGCAGCATCCAGCCCCACGACGACCGGAGTGCTGCCTGGGCTGACCGGCTGGTGGGTTCCCGCGCGCTGGCCCAGGTCGGCACGGTTCACCGACGCAGTCCGCACACGGATCTTCACCTGACGCGGGCCCGGTTCAGGGCTCGGGAGATCCCGCATCGACAGCACGGATCCGCCCGGGTTCTGCTCAACAACAATTGCTCTCATATCTGCCAGTGTGCTACTTCACGGTTACTTCCTGCCGAAATTTCGGCTCAGTGGAGACTTTTTTCTCGTCGTCGGCGATGCCTGGTTTTGTACGATCAACGCGAATCGCCAACCGGTGCCGGTGTCGGCGCCGGTCCTGGGCAGCGGATACGGACTTCACCAGGGGCGCGGGTGCCCACCTAGCGCGGTCGGCGAATCGGGCGCGCGGCGGCTGGCGAATAGGATTGGATTATCCACCCCAATGCGTATCGGAGCACCATGTCTGAAATCACGGCCGAGCAGGTTGCCCATTTGGCATACCTTGCCCGGATCGACCTCAGCCCCCTCGAGATCACCAGTCTCACCCGTGACCTCGGCCAGATCGTCGACTCGATTGCCAAGGTCTCTGAAGTGGCCACCGCTGACACCCCGGCCACGAGCCACCCGATGCCGCTGACCAACGTCTACCGTGAGGACGTTGTCGTGCCGTCGCTGACGGTCGAGCAGGCCCTGTCCGGCGCCCCCGACCGCGCTGGCGACAAATTCCGCGTGCCCGCCATTCTGGACGAGGAGTAACCATGACCTATCTCACCAAGCTCTCCGCCGCCGCGCTCAGCGACCTCCTGGTGCGCAAGGAGGTCAGCGCGGTTGAAGCGACCCGCGCCCACCTCGACCACATCACGGCCGTCGACACCGACCTGCACGCTTTTCTGCACGTCGCCGCTGACGCCGCCCTGGCGACCGCCGCCGAGATCGACGCCCGCCGCGCAGCCGGTGAGGCGCTGAACCCGCTCGCCGGCGTGCCGATCGCGATCAAGGACGTGCTCGCCACCCAGGACATGCCCACCACCGCGGGGTCAAGAATTCTCGAGGGCTGGGTTCCGCCCTACGACGCGACCGTCGTTGCCCGACTGCGTGCGGCCGGCCTGGTGCCGCTCGGCAAGACCAACATGGACGAGTTCGCCATGGGTTCCTCCACCGAACACTCCGCCTACGGAATTACCCGCAACCCGTGGGACCGCGACCGTATCCCCGGCGGCTCCGGCGGTGGCTCGGCCGCGGCTGTCGCCTCGTTCCAGGCACCGCTCGCCCTCGGCAGCGACACCGGCGGATCCATCCGCCAGCCCGCCGCCGTCACCGGCTCGGTCGGCGTCAAGCCCACCTATGGCGGAGTCTCCCGCTACGGCGCCATCGCGCTCGCCTCGAGCCTCGACCAGGTCGGCCCCGTCTCTCGCACGGTCTACGACGCCGCCCTGCTGCACGACGTCATCGGTGGCCACGACCCGCTCGACTCCACCTCACTGACCGACAGCTGGCCGTCGATGGCCGCAGCCGCCCAGGCAGGTCTCAAGGACGGCGCCCTCAAGGGCGTGCGCATCGGAGTTATCAAGGAACTCTCCGGCGACGGCTTCCAAGCCGGCGTCACCCAGCGCTTCAACGAAACCCTCGCGCTGCTCGTCGCCGCCGGCGCCGAGATCATCGAGATTTCCGCCCCGAACTTCGAGTACGCCGTCGCGGCTTACTACCTGATTTTGCCGGCCGAAGCGTCGAGCAACCTGGCCCGCTTCGACTCGGTGCGGTTCGGCATCCGCGTCAACCCGGCCAGCGGTTCGCTCACGAGCGAGCACGTGATGAGCGCCACCCGCGAGGCCGGTTTCGGGCCAGAGGTCAAGCGCCGCATCATCCTCGGCACCTACGCCCTGAGCGCTGGCTACTACGACGCCTACTATGGCAGCGCGCAGAAGGTGCGCACGCTCATCCAGCGTGACTTCGCCGCCGCGTTCAGCCAGGTCGACGTGCTCATGTCGCCGAGCGCCCCGACGACCGCGTTCAAATTCGGGGAGAAGCTCGCCGACCCGATGGCCATGTATATCAACGACATCACCACCATCCCGGCGAACCTCGCCGGCGTGCCCGGAATGAGCATCCCGATCGGGCTCGCGCCGGAAGACGGCCTGCCGGTCGGCTTGCAGATCATGGCCCCCGCCAAAGCGGATGCCCGCCTCTACACCGTCGGCGCCGCCATCGAGCAGCTTCTCGAAGCGAGTTGGGGGCACACCATGCTCAGCCAGGCCCCAGCACTGACCCCGACCGAAATGTTTGCCAGCGAAGAGGGAGCCGTCTAATGGCCAAGCCAGAATTGATGGACTTCGACAAAGCGCTCGAATTGTTCGAGCCGGTGCTCGGCTTCGAGGTGCACGTCGAACTCAACACCAAAACCAAAATGTTCTGCGGCTGCGCCAACGAGTTCGGCTCCGGCGCCAACACGAACACCTGCCCCACCTGCCTCGGGCTGCCGGGCGGGCTGCCGCAGGTGAACAAGAAGGCGCTGGAATCCAGCATCCGTTTGGGGCTGGCATTGGGTTGTGAAATCGCGGAACACTCGCGGTTCGCCCGCAAGAACTACTTCTACCCCGACACGGCGAAGAACTTTCAGACCAGCCAATACGACGACCCGATCTGCCATGACGGATCGATCACGATCGAACTCGAAAGCGGCCGCTTGGTCACCGTCGAGATCGAACGTGCCCACATGGAAGACGATGCCGGCAAGCTCACCCACATGGGTGGCGCCACCGGACGCATCCAGGGTGCCGACTATTCGTTGGTCGACTACAACCGCGGCGGCGTGCCGCTGGTCGAAATCGTCACCCAGATGATCGAGGGCGCCGAACACGACGCCCCCGAGATCGGCAAGACCTACGTCGCGGCCATTCGCGAGATCGCCAAGGCGCTCGGCGTCTCCAACGCCCGGATGGAAGAGGGCAACGTGCGGTGCGACGCCAACGTCTCCCTGCGCCCGCGCGGGTCGAACGTGCTCGGCACCCGCACCGAAACCAAGAACGTCAACTCCCTGAGAAGCGTCGAACGCGCCGTGCGCTACGAGATCCAGCGTCAGGCAGCCGTGCTGTCTGGCGGCGGCACCATCACGCAGGAGACCCGGCACTGGCACGAAGACACCGGCATCACGAGCGCCGGTCGGCCCAAGAGCGACGCCGACGACTACCGCTACTTTCCGGAGCCCGACCTGCTGCCGATGGCGCCGTCGCGCGCCTGGGTCGAAGAATTGCGCCTCACCCTGCCGGAGCCGCCCGCGGTCCGCCGCAAGCGCCTGCAGGCCGCGTGGGGTTTTGTGAACCTCGAGTTCCAGGACGTCGTGAACTCCGACCTGCTCGACGCGGTCGAGGCGACCGTCGCCGCCGGGGCATCCGCTCAGGCTGCGCGCAAGTGGTGGACCGGCGAGATCGCCCGGCTCGCCAATGTGGCCGGGGTCGCGGCCGACTCGCTCGTCACGCCGGAGCAGCTTGCCGCGCTGATCCAGCTGGTCGAGGCCGGCACGCTCACCGACCGCCTGGCCCGCCAGGTGCTCGAAGGCGTCATCGCCGGCGAGGGTACCCCTGCCGAGGTCGTCGAGAACCGTGGCCTGGCCGTGGTGTCCGACGACGGCGCGCTCATCGCGGCCATTGACGCCGCGCTGCTCGGTCAGCCCGACGTGCTCGCCAAGATTCGCGATGGCAAGGTGCAGGCCGCCGGCGCGGTCATTGGCGCGGTCATGAAGGCCATGCGTGGCCAAGCGGATGCCGCGCGCGTGCGCGAGCTCGTGCTCGAACGCGCCCAGGCGGTCGAGTAGCACGTGACAACTCAGGCTTTCGGCGTGGGCGTGCAGGTGATCGTGCACCTCGACCGCACCCGCTTTCCCGACTCCCTGATCGACGACCCGATCGGTGTGATCGTGGCTGCGGGGGAGTCGGAGGGGTCTGGGCTGTACGCACCGACCGTGGTGCGGGAGAAGTTCTGGGTGGTCCAGTTCGAGCAACCGTTCTTCGGCCTCGATGGCTCCGGCCCGCACGATTCGGCGCGCATTCCGCAGGGCTTCCTCGAAGCGGCGCCGGAGGCGTGACCGCTGCGGGGCCGGTCGGGCGTGAGCCATCGCAGCGGGACATCCGTCGGTGGCGGCAATACCTGGCCGACGAGCGGGCTGAGGCCGCGGTCTATCGTGACCTCGCCAACCGTCGGGCCGGTGAGGAGCGCCAGATTCTGCTCGCCCTCGCCGAAGCCGAGGGACGACACGAAGATCACTGGCGCCAACTGCTCGGCAGCGACGTGGGCTCGCCACGTCGTGGTGCCCTGCGCACCCGGTTTCTGGGGCTGCTGGCCCGCCGGTTCGGTTCGGTGTTCGTGCTCGCTCTCGCCCAACGGGCCGAGAGCCGCTCGCCCTACGATGCGGATGCCGACGCGACTAACGCGATGGCGGCCGACGAAACCGTGCACGAAGAGGTCGTGCGCGGCCTCGCCGCGCGCGGTCGCAAACGCCTGTCCGGTACCTTTCGCGCCGCCGTGTTCGGCGTCAATGACGGCCTGGTCAGCAACCTGGCCCTCGTGCTCGGCATCGGCGCCACCGGCGTACCGGCTGCAACGATTCTGTTCACCGGGATTGCCGGGTTGTTGGCCGGGGCGCTCTCGATGGGTGCTGGCGAATATGTCTCGGTGCGGTCCCAGCGGGAGTTGCTCGAAGCATCCACTCCGGCGGCACCGGCCAAGAGTGTGCTCTCGCACCTCGACCTCGCCGCCAACGAGCTGACCCTGGTCTACCGGGCCCGCGGTATGTCCGAGGATGAGGCCGAGACCTATGCCCGTGGCGTGCTGGCCACCGCGTATGCGGCGACCGGTCCGATTTCCGCGGTCACCAACGGGGCCGTCGAGCCCGACGAGCACGAAGCCATCGGCACGGGCACCGGCGCGGCCCTGTCGAGCTTCTGCTTCTTCGCATCCGGAGCGCTGCTGCCCGTGCTGCCCTACCTGTTCGGCCTGAGCGGCTACCCGGCCATGATTCTGGCGACCGTGCTGGTCGGCGTGGCCTTGCTCGCGACCGGCGCTGTCGTCGGTTTGCTCTCCGGCGGGCCGCCGCTGAAGCGTGCCCTGCGGCAGCTCGTCATCGGCCTCGGCGCAGCCGCGGTGACCTATCTGCTCGGGTGGGTGTTCGGCGCCTCGATCGGCTGACCCGCGGCCGGGCCGACAACGACGGCGAGTCCGGTCTGACCGCACCACCGGAACGCGTGTGCCCCATCGGCCAGTAGAGCCGGTGTCGGCGCCGGGTCGCGCAGGCGCTCGGTCAGCCCTGGCAGGCGCAGCAGAGCGCCGGTGGCGAGGTGGGCGTCGGTCGAGACGACGACCCGCGCGCTGGCGTTGATGAGCGTCACCGGCACACCGCCGACGCCGAGGCGCGGCACGAGTTTGCGCTCGAGCTGATCCACCGACAGGTCGATTCCGACCACACCGATCAGCTCGGTCCCGCCGCGGTAGACCGGCAGGGTCAACGTGAGGGTGTATTCATCGGTGCACAGATAGTCCACGTAGGGCCCGGTCACGTGGCGGCGCCGGGTCTGGGCGGGAACGCGCCACCATTCCAACGCCGTGTAGTCGCGAAAACTCTCGTCGCGGGGGTCTTCAACCGTTTCCAGATGACGGATGCCGCTGGCCGGCAGCGCAGACCCCGCCGGGTTCTGCCCGCCCAGCCACCAGGCCAGGTGCCAGCCCAGGAAGCTCGGCGCGGAGACGAAACCGGCCCCGATCACCATCCCATCGGCGTCGGCGAATTCCCTTCGCACCAGGGTCTCGATCAGGGGATCGAGTGTGGTTCGGCCGCACTCGGGCTGGCTGGCGCAGTCTTCGACCTGCGCGGCCCAGCCCTCGAGGCGTGCGAACACCGGGTCGAAGACGGCCGCTATCCAGGACACGCTGGCGAAGCCATGCGCCTCGTTGTGAACGAGCGGCTCGAACGTCATGAGCGGGTGTCCTCGCGCTCAGGTGTCGTTGTTCTGGCTTGCATCGGTGACACGCTTTCCTGTTCCAGAATGGACTTGGCCTCGATCAGCCACTCGATGGAGTCGGTGATCTGGTTCACGGTGAGCTGCCTGGCTCGAGCGCCGTTCTCGGCGACGAGGGCGGCGACCGTCTCCCGTTGCACCGCACGACAGCGTTCCCGCCGAAGTGGTTCGCTCAGGCTGAGCCAGAGCAGGGAGCCGAATTCGGCCTGCAAACGCAGTTCTTCGCGCACAAGCCGGGCGGACTGGCTCAGCGCGGCCACCTCGAGACGGAACGTACCGTGGCCGCGGCGCGCGGCATCCGCTGTGAGGGCATCGGAGCGATCGAGAATGCGCTCGAGGTTGTCGATATCGGCTGCACTGGCGCGGTCGGCGGCGAGTTCAGCGGCCAGACCGGCGATCGCGGAATAGTGCACGCCGAGGTCGCGCACCTGAACCCGCGACCAGGCCAGCAGCCGTTCGTCCTGAAGGTCGTTCGCGCCGCGCCCGGCGAACGTGACGAAACTGCCGCCGTCGCGGCCGCGCTTGGTGTGCACGAGCTTATTCCGACGCAGAATCTCGAGTGCTTCCCTGGCGGTGACCGTGGCGACGCCGAGCTGCCTGGCCAGCTCGGCCTCGCTCGGCAGACGCTCGCCATCGTGCAGCACCCCGAGCACGATGGCGTCGGTGAGACGCTGCAAGACCAGTTCGGCCCGGCCGGCACCGTCGAGCGGCGCGAAAATAGCCGCACGGGTTCCCGATCCGGCACGGATGGACTGCGGCATGGGCTGCTCGTTTCAGGTTGTGACACGACCGTAACATCAACCCAGCGCGGGCCGCGGACCCCGGGTTCGCGAGAACATCTCCGGCAGATCGAGAAGCGGATGCCGCCCGCCCGCGAGATCACGCGGCAGCCGCGTCAGCTGAAGAGAAACGGCCGGAGTTGTGCACGGGGGATGACTCTGTGTCGGCCGGTAGTGGAGAGGCGGGGGATCGGGTTAGGGTTTTTCGGTGGGTAGACAGGACGGCAGTGGGCGGCAGGTGTCGGCGGGCGACGTCGACGACCGTTCGGCGACCGTGCTGCACGTCGACCTCGACGCGTTCTTCGTGTCGGTCGAGTTGCTGTCGCACCCCGAATTCGTCAACCTGCCCGTGATCGTCGGCCACCGCGGCGGCCGGTCGGTCGTCACTGCGGCCAACTACATCGCCCGCAAATACGGCGTGAACTCGGCTATGCCGATGGCGCTCGCGCTGCGGCAATGCCCGAATGCAATCGTGCTCGAGCCGCACATAGGGCTCTATCGGGACTTTTCCAGCCGGGTCATGAGCATTTTCGATGACGTGACCCCGCTGGTGGAACGGCTCGGCATCGACGAGGCCTTCCTCGACGTGGCCGGCGCAACCAACCTGTTTGGCTCACCGGCCGTGATCGGCGAACTCATTCGCGCCCGGGTGTTCGCCGAGACCGGGCTGGTCTGCTCGGTGGGCGCGGCCTCTACCAAGTTCGTCGCCAAACTTGCCTCCGGCCTGGCCAAACCGAACGGACTGCTCGTCGTTCCCGCCGAGGATACGGTCGAGTTTCTGCATCCGCTGCCCGTCGCGGCGCTGTGGGGCGTCGGGGCCGCCACCGAGCAGGCGCTGAGCAGACTCGGCCTGAAATTGATCGGCGACATCGCACACACGCCGCTGGACGTACTGCGCACAGCGCTGGGGGAGGCATCCGGTCAGAAACTGTTCGAGCTGTCCTGGGGTCGTGATCCGCGCGCGGTGACGCTCGAGCGGGAGGAGAAGAGCATCGGCCACGAGGTGACCTTTGAACACGATGTGACGGATATCGACCGGTTACGCAGCGAATTGCTGCGGCAGTGTGACCTCGTTGCCGTGCGGCTGCGGCGGGGCGATCTCGTGGCCAGGCGGGTCGCCCTCAAGCTGCGCTACACCGACTTCAGTACGGTGACCCGGTCGCGCACCCTCGCCGAACCCAGCAATGTGGGCCGGCGCATCTACGAGGAAGCGGTGGCGGCGTTCGACCTGCTGGCGGCCTCCGGCATTCGGGTGCGTCTGATCGGGGTGCGTGCGGAGCAGCTCGGCACGGCATCGGGATCGGTCGGACTCTGGGACCCGGACGAAGACTGGCGGGGCGCGGAGCTGGCCGTGGACACCGTGACCGAACGATTCGGAGCGGGAACCGTGCGCCCGGCCTCGCACTTCACACCTCGCCCCTGAAGTCTCAGTCACGCTAACCTGATGGCATGACCAGCCTCCCGGAAAAACTCGCAGAAACGTTCCGTTCCGCCGGTGTGAAGTCGGCGTACGGTGACCCTGTACAGATCGATGGCGTCACCCTGGTACCCGTCGCGCTCGCCTATTACGGCTTTGGCGGCGGTGATGCCGGTGAGGGCGGGGCCGGGTCCGGCGGGGGAGGAGGCGGCGTTTCGCTGCCGATCGGCGCGTACGTCAAGTCGGGCGGTACAGCCCGGTTCGAGCCGAACGTCATCGCCCTGCTCGCCGTCGGTGTGCCGTTCCTCATCGTCGCCGGCCGCGCCTTGGCCCGGGTGATCCGAGCCCTAAAGAAGTAGTCGCTTTCTGCACGGGGCCCGGGCCCGGAAACCGGGCCCATGATAGATCATGGGCCCACGGAGCTAAGGTGGGCCCGGGCGAGTGTGGCGCAACCGCCGCGCGGCGCGCGGACGGCGCGGGCGACGCGCGAAGCGTCGCCGCGCCCAGCGCGGCACTCTTGGGCGCAGCCAGGCCGGAAAGTGCCAGGGGCCGCTCACCGGCAGACCCTGCGCAATTCGCCGCCGCCGTAGAACGAACCGGCGCATGAGCAGCAGGTACAGGGCCGCCAAAACGAGCAGAATGCCGATGCTCATGTCGTGATCCCCATGTCGTCAGTCTAAGCGGGGCACTATACTTGACCACGATCACGGGAGTCCGGTAAACCGGGCTGAGAGGAAGCTGACCAAGCTTCGACCGTCGAACCTGATCTGGATCATGCCAGCGCAGGGAGGCTTCTCAATCCCGTGCCCTGTATTCACCTACGGAAAGGGCACGAAACAGTGCACGCTACAACGAGTTCACTCAAGCAATCCGCTCCGGCGGGAGCCACGAAGCGCAACTTTCGCTGGCGCGTCGTCGACATCGTCGTTGCCAGCGTCATCGGCGTCGCGAGCGGTGTCATCTTCCTCGTCTGGAATCAGGCGAGCAACCCCCTGAGCGGTCTACTTTCGCCGCTGCTGCCGGGCCTATCGGCTCTCCTGGGCGGAGGCTGGCTGTTCGCTGGCGTGCTCGGCGGTCTCATCATTCGCAAACCCGGGGCCGCGCTGTACACGGAGCTCCTTGCCGCCGTCGTTTCCACGCTGATCGGCAACCAATGGGGACCACTGACTCTGGTGTCTGGCCTGGTGCAGGGTCTTGGCGCCGAGCTTGTCTTCGCTCTGTTCCTCTACACGAACTATCGTCTCTACGTCGTGTTGTTGGCGGGCGCTGGGGCCGGACTTGCCATGGCCATCAACGACCTGGTGCTGTGGTATCCCGGTTCAGCGAGCGCATTCGCGACGATTTATATCGTGAGCGCGATTATTTCGGGCGTCGTTATCGCCGGGCTCCTGTCCTGGTTCGCTGCGCGCGGCCTGGCTCGCACGGGCGCGCTCAACCGCTTCGCGGCGGGTCGCATCGCCGGTCGAACCGCGATCTAGGCGAGCGGATGCTGGTGGGCGCGACGCGGGGAGGCGCATCCGTCGACGCCCGCGACTGGGGTTGGCGCCATTCCGGTCGGCGGCGCTGGGCGGTGAGCGAGCTGTCCCTCCGCATCGAGCCTGGCGAGCGGATTCTCCTGCTCGGTGCATCCGGTTCGGGAAAATCGACGCTGCTGCACGCGCTGGCTGGCGTGCTCGGCGGCGACGAAGAGGGCGAGCAACGCGGTACTCTGCGCGTGAACGGCACCGAGCCTGGCAACGCCAGGGGTCAGGTCGGCCTGGTCCTCCAGGACCCCGACTCGCAGGTAATTCTCGCTCGCGTCGGCGATGATGTCGCCTTCGGTTGCGAAAATATCGGCGTGCCGCGCGAGGAAATTTGGCGGCGCGTACAGGATGCCCTCGAGATGGTCGGCCTCGACGTCCCCGTTGACCACCCGACGTCCGCCTTGTCGGGCGGCCAAAAACAGCGTCTTGCTCTCGCCGGAGTGTTGGCCATGCAGCCGGGTCTGCTGCTCCTCGACGAGCCGACGGCAAATCTCGATCCGGTCGGCGTGCGGGAGGTGCGCGAGTCCGTCGCCCGCGTTCTGGCACACACTGACTCGACGTTCATCGTTATTGAACATCGGGTTGAGATCTGGAAGGACCTCGTCGACCGGGTGATCGTTCTGGGTGCCGACGGGGGAGTCCTGGCCGACGGATCCCCGAGCGACGTTCTCCTCGCGCAGGGAGTTGCACTGACCGCCTCCGGCGTCTGGGTACCCGGTGTGCCACACACGCTTCCCGTAAGGCCTCCGCGAGAGACCGGTCAGCCAACGCTCTTGTCGACCAGTTCTCTCGCGATTGCGCGCACTCGGGATTGTGTGGTTGCCGAAAATATCGACCTTGAGGTGCCGGAGGCCTGTGCTCTGCTCATCACCGGACCCAACGGAGCCGGCAAGTCCACCCTCGCGCTCACCCTGGCGGGGCTCCTGCGCCCCGCCGCCGGGCGGGTCGTCGCCAGCAGCGCTCTCGCCGCTGGCGCAGGCAGCGACCCGATCCGCTGGAAATCGCGCCAGCTTCTGAGTCGAGTGGGCACCGTCTTTCAAGACCCGGAACACCAGTTCGTCGCTGGCACCGTGCGCGCCGAACTGGCCGTCGGACCGCGAGCCCTCGGTCTGTCGGACGCACTGCTGCACCGGCGCGTCGACGATCTGCTGGATCGCCTTCGCCTGGACCACCTGGCCGAGGCCAACCCATTCACCCTGTCCGGTGGCGAGAAACGACGTCTGTCGGTCGCCACAGTGCTGGCCACCCAACCCCGACTTCTGGTGCTGGACGAACCCACGTTCGGTCAGGATTTTCGCACCTGGCAGGAGATCGTTGCGCTGCTGCGTGACCTCCTGGACGCGGGCACCGCCATCGTCGCGGTCTCCCACGACACAGACTTCGTTGCCGCCGTCGCTGATCGGGAATTTCGAGTCGAGGGCCGCGGCTCCAAGTACGATCTCAGCGCGGTTCTGCCATGAGTGTCTTGACACCCACGCGGGGAGTGCGAGCGATCGACCGGATCAATCCGGTCGCGAAACTCGCTGCCGCGCTCCTGCTCGCCGCAGTCCTGGTGCTGACCATCGATTGGGTATCCGCCGCCGTCGCCCTGGCCTGCGAAATGCTGCTCTTTCTGTGGGCTGGGCTTACTCTTCGAGTCTTCTTGTGGCGAACCGCGCTGGTCTGGCTGGCTGCACCGTCCACTGGAATCACGACGCTGCTGTATGGTCAGGCCTCCGGTCAGGAATATTGGTCATTCGGACTCATCCAGGTAACCGATGGCTCAATTGATCTGGCCCTCGCCACGACCCTGCGGGTGCTCGCGATCGGGCTGCCTGCCGTCGTCCTGTTCATCACCGTCGATCCCACCGATCTCGCCGACGGGCTGGGACAGGTCGTGCACTTGCCCGCCCGGTTCGTGCTCGGCGGACTTGCGGCGCTGCGGATGGTCGGGCTGTTCATCGAGGACTGGCGTGCCCTGGGACTTGCCCGCCGGGCACGCGGGGTAGCGGATGGCGCGGTGCTGCGCCGCCTGGGCAACCAGACCTTCGCGCTCCTGGTGTTGTCCATTCGGCGGGGCAGTAAACTCGCCACCGCCATGGAAGCGCGTGGCTTCGGCGCTCCCATCCAACGCACCTGGGCTCGGAGTTCAACGTTCGGCCTGCGGGAATGGTCACTCATCGGGATCGGGCTGATGATCGCCGTTTTGGCCGTCATGATCTCGGTATCCACGGGAAACTGGAACTTTGTCTTCGCTTGATTCTCTGCGCGCCACGACCCTTCTGGCGCCGGTGTTCCAGGCCGTCACCGCCGCCGGGCCGAACCCGGTGGTGCTCATCGATGGGCCGAGTGGCGCGGGCAAGAGCACCCTCGCCGACGCCCTCGTGGCAGAGTGGCCGGGCAGTCAAACCCCGCAGCTTGTGCGGATGGACGATATCTACCCCGGCTGGGACGGCCTCGACGCGGCCATCGACCACCTGCGCCGGCACCTTCTCGAACCCCGACGCACCGGGCGGCCGGCGGCCTGGCAGCGCTACGACTGGAGCGCGAATCAGCGAGCCGAGTGGCATCCGCTGACTAAAGAACGACCACTGATCGTTGAGGGCTGCGGAACGCTCGCGGCCGCGCATGAGCCGCTCAGCGACGTGCGCGTGTGGCTGGCCGCCGACGACGACCTGCGCAAACAACGAGCGCTCGACCGCGATGGAGAGGCGTTTCGAATGCACTGGGACCAGTGGCAGGACGAATGGACGGCCTACCTCACGCAGGAGGCACCCGAACGTCGTGCCACCGTGCGCCTGCGGGCGGGCGGGTAGGCGACGAGAGCGGGCGACACGCGCCAGCGAGCCCACCGGGTAACCCGGGGCGCACAGGACTAGATTAACTGCCATGAATACCTTCGACCGTGACGATGCCGGTGCCCCCACCCTGTATATCGCCGAGTTCATCGACGGCCCGCTCGAGGGTCAGATCGATTCCCGGGCCCTTGTGCGCGGCAAACACGCGCCCCGCATCAGCATGGTGGCCGCCGTCGCCGGACTGGAGTCGGTGTTCTGGTACGACGAGGTCGACGAACGAGACGTCAACGGGCAACGCCGCGTGCGCTACTCCTTCGACAAGAACGAGAGTGATCCGATCGACACCGAGGTGGAGCCGATCTAACTACTGATCGAGCAGCGCCGTGATCATCACGATCGGGTGCAGCAATCGCCACCCCAGCCCCGGATTGTTGATCGCCTGGTCGAGTTTCAGCGCGGCCGAGAGTTCCTCCCCGGCCACGGTGAGCCGCACCTCTCCGACGTTCGCGCCGGTGCGCGCGGTGGCGAAATCCTTGAGTGTGACCGTGGCAGCCTCCGGCGTGGCGGCCTGCCAGGCATAACGGGTGCGAGAGACGCCGACCACGGCGGAAGCCTCGTCACCCCAGGCCGATTCGAACGTCGCGTACTCGTCGCCGGCGGCCAGTACCGGCAGCGGACCGACTCCAGCGCGGGCGCTCTCCATTAGGGCGGTGAGGTCCGCGGTGAGCGCATCGTAGGTCGGTTCGCCGATGAAAGCGCCCGAGAACGTGAAGCTCGACGCGCCGTCGCTGACCTCGGCGGTGAACAGAAAACAGACGCCGGCGGCATCCGTGTAGCTGCGCGAAATACCGGTGATGCCCTCCTCGGGCAGAAATGAAGTGGTGTTCTCGACACCGCGACGGTCCGCCAAAGCGGATGCCGGGCGTTCCAGGATCGAAGAGACGATCGGGTCGGTTGCGGCGAGACCCGCGAGGCGAGCCAGATCGGTAGCGGTCCCAGCGCTGCCATCGCCCAGGCCGGTAGCGTCGACAACGGCGGAGCCGGTCAGCCCGTTGTCGGCGAGCCAGGCGTTGGCGGCTTCAACGTAGGCGTCGAGCGAGCCGAAAGCCCAGCGCGCCACACTGTCGGCGTGGTTGTTGCTCGAGCCCAGCAGCAGTGCCTGCAATAATTCCAGCTCCGTCCACTGCTCGTCGGCGAAGACCGTGACCGAGCGGGCACCGACCTGGTCGTAGTCCAGATAACTCTGAAAATCGGCGGCAGTCAAAGTCACCACGGGGCCGGATTCCCCGTCCGCGATCGGCTTGGCATCGAGAACGACGAGGGCGGTGACAACCTTGGCGATGGATGCCATCGGCAGTGCTTCCGCCGTTCCGGCGACGGCGATCGGCTCCGCAGCTTGCGAAACGGTACCGGTCGACGTGGTACCGGTCGACGTGGTGCCGGAGGCGTCACTCGTCGTCGCGGCGAGCACGGCGATGGCGCTCGCGCCATTGGCGGAGAGTACCGGGGGAGTGGGGGCGAAGGCGCCGGCGGCGGGCGTGACGGTGGTGGCGGTCACGGCGGGTAGCGGACCGAGAAGCATCGCGGGGCCGTAGACACCAAGGCTGAGAATCACGACGGTTCCGACCAGAATTCCGATCAGACGGCCAGGACGGAAGGAGCTCATTCTGCAAGGCTAGACCGCTTGCGGTCAGCTCCAGCCGAGCTCATGCAGCCTGTCGTCATCAATGCCATAAAAATGCGCGATTTCGTGCACGAGTGTGATGTGAACTTCGTCGTGCAGGTCGTCTAGTGTCGTACAGATAGCGAGTAGCGGCTCCCGGTACAGCACGATGCGATCGGGCATCTCCCCGAAGCCGTACTGGCCGCGTTCGGTCAGCGCCACGCCGTCGTAGAGGCCGAGGGTGTCCAGGGTGCCGTTCTCGGGCCGGTCCTCGACCACGAAAATAATATTGTCGAGACCATCGACCATGTCATCGGGCAGCAGATCGAGCTCGCCGACAACGAGGGCTTCGAATTCGGACGCGTCCAGCTCTAGCATCACTGACCAAATCGTGAACGGTGAATCATTGGGGTGAGTAACGGGGATTGAACCCGCGACCTCCTGGACCACAACCAGGCGCTCTGCCAACTGAGCTATACCCACCATGCGTCCCCACGTCTACAACGCGGGGCAACTCAGCAATCCTATTACACCTCGGAGGCGAATAAGTGCACAACCTCCGCGGCCTGCGACTTGGCTTCGTCACTCGAGGGCCCTGGGTCGGCCACAAACACCGTCTGGCGATAGTACGCGAGTTCGCGAATCGACTCGAGAATGTCGGCCAGGGCACGGTGGCCGCCGTCCTTGGCTGGGGCGTTGAAGTAAACGCGTGGGTACCAGCGTCGGGCCAGCTCTTTGATCGACGACACGTCGACATTGCGATAGTGCAGCTGGTTGTCGAGGCGCGGCATGTAGCGGGTGAGGAAGGCACGGTCGGTGCCGATGGAGTTGCCGGCCAGAGGTGCCTTTTGTTCGGCCGGAATGAACTTCAAGACATACTCGAGTACCTGGTACTCGGCCTCGGCCGCGCTGATCCCGTTCGGAATCTCGGTGATCAGCCCCGAGGATGTGTGCATGTTGCGCACGAAATCGCCCATGTTTTCGAGGGCAGAGTCGTTGGGCTTGATGATGAGGTCAAGCCCGGGGTCGAGCACATTGAGGTCGTAGTCGGTGATGACGACGGCGATCTCGACGAGCTCGTCGCGGTCCAGGTCCAGCCCGGTCATCTCGCAGTCGATCCAGACCAGGCGGTCGGGGCTCTTCGAGGTCGGGGAGGCGGTCGGGGCGGGCGTCGGTGCTGTATCCGTCGTGCTGTTCGTCATGCCTTGAGTCTACCGGTGGCCCCCGACAGGGCCTGTAAACTTGAAAACACTGTTCGTTTGCGCGTGATCTGCGAGGCCCCTGATGGAATTCACCCTGTATTCGTCGTCATTCTGCGAGCCGTGCATGCAGACGCGTGCCGTGCTGGCCGAGGCGAAGCGGCTCGTTCCCGGTTCGACCGTGCGCGAGATTGATGTTGCCGGTGCACCAGAGCAAGCCGAAGCCCTGCTCATTCGCAATACCCCGACCGTCGTCATTACCAACAGCGAAGGTGCCGAGGTCTTTCGTGCGGCCGGCGTACCGACTCTGGCCCAGGTTCTCGTTGCCGCGGCCAAAGCCCTCTGAGTGATGAGAGCCCCCACCCGGCGCACGATTCTCGCCAGCATCACGGGTACGCTGATCGCGTCGCTGGCCCTGGTCGGGTGTTCCGCCGGAACCGCGTCCACGGACGGTGGGCCGGACACGACGTTGACCGTTGGTCTGCTCGCTACGCCGGGCAACCTCGACTACACCACGACCGCCGGTGCGGCCATTCCGCAGGCGCTTCTCTATAACGTTTACGAGGGCCTCGTGAAACTCGACAACGAGGGCACGATCATTCCCCTGCTCGCCGAGTCCTGGACGGTCAGTGATGACGGCCTGGTTTACGATTTTGTCCTGAACGAGGGCGTGACCTTCTCGGACGGCTCCCCGTTCACCGCCGACAGCGTCAAGTTCAGCCTCGAACGCGTGAAAGACAACTGGACCGCGAACGGGCCGGCCTACCTCGATCCGATTGCCGGCATCGAGGCCGTCACTGACACCGAGGCTCGAATCACTCTGTCGACACCGAGCAACGGCTGGCTTTTCAATATGACCGGCCCGGTCGGCACCATGTTCACCGAAGCCGGCATTTCCGACCTGGCTACAGCCCCTGTCGGAACCGGGCCCTACACGGTCAGCTCCTTCAAAACCGGCGACAGCCTGGTCCTGGCCGCCAACGCTGACTACTGGGGAGCGGCGCCGTACCTGACCGATGTCACACTGCGCTACTTCACCGATGCGACCGCGCAGACCAACGCCCTGCTTAGCGGTGACATCAACCTCATTTCGGGCATCTCGCAGTTTCAACTGGTTGATCAGTTCAAATCAAACTCTGACTACCAGGTGCTCGAGGGCGCCAGCACCGGTGAAGTCACCCTGTCGATGAACAATTCCAGCGATGCGTTTAGCGATGTTCGGGTGCGGCAGGCCGTTATGTACGCCATCGACCGGCAGGCGGTCATGGACACGGTGAGTAGCGGCTACGGTCTGCTGATCGGCTCGATGGTACCGCCGACCGACCCCTGGTACGACGCCAGCCTCGCTGACCTCTACCCCTACGATCCCGCCCGGGCCATCGAGCTTCTCACCGAGGCAGGCATGAGCGACCTGACCGTCGCGTTCAAGATTCCGAACCTGCCCTACGCCGTGGCTGGCGCGCAGGTAGTCAAGGCCCAGCTCGCCGAAGTCGGCATCACCGCCGAGGTGACCCCACTCGAATTTCCGGCGGTGTGGCTCGACGAGGTGTTCGCCGACCACGATTACGACCTGTCGCTCATCATGCACAGCGAGCCACGGGACGTCAGCGTCTTCGCCGCCCCCAGCTATTACGCCGGCTATGATTCGCCCGCGGTGATGGCAAAATTCGCTGAAGCGGATGCCGCCGACCCGGCCGTTTATGTGGAACTCATGAAGGAGGCGACGCGCACGATGGCGGAGGACGCATCCGCTAATTGGCTGTATCTGCAGCCGGCGATTTCGCTGGCCGACGCCGATCTGAGAGGTGTGCCGAAGAATACGCCGAGCCTCGCGCTGGACCTGTCGACCATCGCCCGGTAACGGACGAAGCCGTTCACCCCTACGGTTGATGTCGAGCGGATGGCGCATCCGTTTCACGCGCTTTCGAGAAAGTCTGCAATGTTTCTGGTGATTCTGCGTCGCATCGGTGTCTTCGCGACGACGGGCATCGTGGCGTCGATCGTGACCTTTCTGCTGCTGGCTATTCTGCCCGGAAACGCCGCGCGCATCGCCCTGGGCGTGCAAGCCACCGAAGCGGATGTTGCGGCGCAGGCCACAGCGATGGGGCTCGACCGCCCAGCGGTTGTGCGTTACCTGGACTGGATCGGGCACGTGCTCGTCGGCGATTTCGGTACCTCCACCGTGTCGCGTCAGCCGATCGGCCCCGACATAGCGGATGCCCTCGGCATCACGGTGATCCTTGTGCTGACCAGTGTCGTTCTGGCGCTGTTGTTCGCGATTCCGTTTGGAATTTTGACCGCGGTCCGGCAGCGGAGGCCGGACGGCGCGATTTTTTCGGGCATCAGCCAGATCGGTGTTGCCGTGCCCGGGTTTCTGGCCGGGCTTCTGCTGGTCACCGTCTTCGCCGTGACGCTGCGCTGGCTTCCGGCGGGCGGCTGGGTTGATCCGGCGGACGATTTCAGTGGCTTCATCGAGCACCTGATTTTGCCGGCGATTGCCCTCGGCAGCGTGCAGGGCGCCGTGCTCAGCCGTTATGTGCGATCGGCGGTTCTCGACGTCATGCGCGACGACTTTATGCGCACGGCCAGGGCCAAGGGCCTCGGAACAGCGCGCGCCCTCTTTCGGCACGGGCTGCGCAACGCGGCCGTTCCGGTGATGACCGTGCTCGGTCTGCAGATCGCCACCCTGCTGATTGGTGCCGTGGTGATCGAGCGGGTGTTCAGCATTCCCGGCCTGGGCAGCCTGCTGCTCGACAAGGTCGCCCTGCGCGACCTGCCCGCAGTGCAGGGCATCGTGCTGGTGCTCGTCGTGTTCGTGCTGGTGCTGAACTTTCTCGTCGACCTGGCCTTCACTGTGATCGATCCGCGACTGCGGAGCGCGTCATGACCGCCAGCAGGCCCGCGAAATCCTCTCGTCGTGCGGTTCGTGGTGGTGACGCAACGCTCCGGGTCGGCCTCGTGCTGATCGGTCTCGTCGTGCTGGCCGCCGTCGTGTCTCTGTGGTGGACGCCGTTCGACCCGGAAGGGGTCTTCTCGGACTCGATCCTGCTGCCGCCCGGCGCGGAACACCTTCTCGGCACCGACAGCTTCGGGCGTGATGTCTTCAGTTCCCTCCTGCGCGGCGCTCAGATCTCCCTGCTCGTGGGCACCGTCGCCGTTTCAATCGCGGCCGTGCTCGGCGTGCCGTTCGGCATCGTGGCCGGCATGAATCCGGGCCGGCTGGACCAATTCCTGATGCGCGGCAACGACATTTCCCTGGCTTTCCCGGCCCTGTTGCTTGCGATCATTTTCGGTGCCATTTACGGCGCCGGAACGGTCACCGCGATGGTCGCGCTCGGCATCGGCACGGCACCCGCGTTCGCCCTCATCTCCCGCAGCGGAACCCGGCAGATCATGAGCCGCGAATACGTGCTGGCCGCGCGCGCCGCGGGCAAGAACGGCCTGTTCATCGGGGTGCGGCACGTTCTGCCCAATATCAGCGGCATGCTCATCGTGCAGGCCTCGGTCTCGTTCGGCATCGCGGTGCTCGCCGAGGCCGCGCTGTCCTACCTCGGGCTCGGCACGCCCCCACCCACGCCCTCGTGGGGCCGCATGCTGCAGGATGCCCAGGGCTACCTGTTCATCGAACCGTTGCTCATCGTCTGGCCGGGGATCGCTATCGCCATCGCGGTGCTGGGCTTCAACCTGCTCGGTGACGGTCTGCGCGATCGCTTCGACCCGCGCATGCAGGTGAAACGGTGACCGCGCCCGCCCTCAGCGTGACCGACCTGCGGGTCAGTTCGCCCTTCACCGAGCTGTTGCATGGCATCAGCTTTGATATCGCCGCCGGCGAACGGGTCGGCCTGATCGGGGAATCCGGGTCGGGAAAGTCGCTCGCCGCGACATCTGTTATGGGGCTGCTGCCCGATACCCTCACGGCCACCGGTTCGGTGCGCCTGGGCGGCGTCGATGCCAACCTGCTCACGGCTGGCGAGCGCCGCCTGAACCAGGTGCGCGGCAACACCATGGCGATGGTCTTTCAGGAGCCGATGACCGCCCTGAATCCGCTCATGCGGGTCGGAGCTCAAATCGCCGAAATCATGACGGTGCACCGCACCCAACCCAGTCGGCGACAGGCCCAGGACCGTGCCGCCCTGCTGCTGGCCCAGGTCAAGCTGCCCGACCCGGCCCAGGCGGCCCTCGCCTTTCCGCACCAGCTCTCCGGTGGTCAACGCCAGCGGGTTTTGCTCGCCATGGCCATGGCGAACGACCCGCAGCTACTGCTCTGCGATGAACCAACCACGGCCCTCGACGTCACCGTGCAGGCCGAGGTGCTGGGGCTCATCGGGGGACTGGTGGCCGACCGGGGCTCCTCCCTGCTCCTGATCACCCACGACATAGCCGTGGTCGCGCAGGTCTGCCAGCGGGTGCTCGTGATGCACCGGGGGACGATCGTCGAGGAGGGGCCGGTGGGGCAGGTGTTGGCCGCGCCGCGGCATCCGTATACGAAGAATCTCATTGCGGCCGCCGATCTCTCCGTGGTCGACGACCGAGGCCGACTGCGCACGCCCACGCGCACGCCCACGTCCACGCCCACGCCCACGCGCACGCCCACGTCCGCGCCCCGGACACGAATCGCACCCAGCCGAACCGCACCCAGCCGAACCGAAGCGGATGCCGCGCCGCCGGCGATCCCGCCGCCGCACCGCGCCGCCCACCAGCGCCTCGAACCCGGAGGCCCTCCAATAATCTTCAACGAGGTGGCTGGCGAACCCGCCATTTCGGTGCGCAACCTGAGCCGGCAGTATCGGCGGAACGGCGGCCGTCTGCTCGCCCCGAAACAGATCGTGCACGGCCTGCGCGACCTGTCCTTTGACGTGGCCGAGGGGCAACGGCTGGGCATCGTCGGCGAATCAGGGTCCGGCAAGTCCACCCTCATGCGCATCCTGTGCGCCCTCGACCAGCCCAGTTCCGGCACGGTCGACGTGCTCGGTCAACCGCTCGGGGGAACCTCTGAACGGCAACTACGCGAGTTTCGCAGGCAGGTGCAGATGGTGTTCCAGGACCCGATGGGGTCGCTGGATCCGCGCATGAAGGTGCGCGACATCGTCGCCGAACCCCTGCAGCACGTCGGTCGGGCCGAGGCTCGAGCCCGGGTTCAAGCCCAGCTGGCCGCGGTCGGACTCGACGCCGACGTGATGGACCGGCATCCGCACCAATTCTCCGGAGGCCAGCGACAACGAATTTCCATCGCACGAGCGCTCATCACGAGGCCGCGGGTTCTGGTCGCCGACGAAGCGGTCAGCGCCCTGGACGTGTCGGTCCGGGCCCAGGTGTTGAACCTGCTCGCCGAACTCGTCGACCAGTACCGGCTCACGCTCGTGTTCGTCTCGCACGATCTCGGCGTCGTCCGCCACCTGTGCGATGCCGTGGCCGTCATCTCCGACGGACGTATCGTCGAGTGCGGCCCCACCGGCGATGTCTACGACCGGCCCCTGCACCCCTACACCCGAAAGCTGATCAGCGCGACACCGTCGATGCCCGACCTGGTCCGGCGCCGCGCCACCTGACCTGGCAGGCTTCGTCGACCTGAGCGCTTCGGCGACCGACCGCGCTCGCGACCTGTAACCTTGTACAGTACCGCCCCCGTAGCTCAGTGGATAGAGCACCGGCCTTCTAATCCGATTGTCGTAGGTTCGATTCCTACCGGGGGCACCACGCCTGGGTGACTGCAGTGAGTAATGCAGAAGGCCGCGACTCGCCGTTTCGCTCGAGGCGAGCCCGGTCGAAGTCAAAGATGAACACAATTCCGGCCGCGCTTGATGGTCTTAGGTGCGCCAGGGTGGTTCGGGGCTGGGGATGTTGGCGCGGTGGCTGTGGGCGGGGCGCCAGGTTTGGGTGGGGTCCCAGAGTAGGGGTCCGCGTACTTGGGGTCGGCTGTTGATCATGCGGATTTTCCATCCGCTGGTGTCGATGGTGTGGTGGTGGAACCAGCAGAGAAGGACACCGTTGTCGATGTCGGTGCGGCCGTTTTGTTGCCAGGGGAGTACGTGGTGGATTTCGGTCCAGCGGGCGGGGATGGTGCAGCCGGGGATGATGCAGCCTCCGTCGCGGGCGGCGATGGCGGCGCGTTGTTTGGGGGTGAAGCAGCGGGCTTTGTCGCCGAGGTAGAGGACGTCGCCGTTGTCGCCGAAGGTGATTTTTTGGGCGCCGCCGGAGCAGATTGTCTCTTTCACCCGGCGCATGCTGACGGGGGCTTCGACGCCGTCGATCCAGCCGACGCCGCGGCCTGCGTTGAGGTCGGTGGCGTTGACGTGGATCATGACGAGGGGGGCGGCGCCGCCCATGGTCGGGGTCTTGGGGTCGCGCGCGGCCGCCTGGAAGACGTCGCGGAGGATGTCGGCACGTTTCTCGCCCGCGGTGCGGCGGTCCCCATCGAAGCGGGTGTCGCCGTTGTACTGGTCAGAACTGAACGGGTCGGCGCTGAACCGCTCAGTCTCCGTGTTGCTGCCATCGAGGCCGTCCAGCTCGGCGCTGCCGTCAAGGGATTCAGTGGGCACGAACATCGGGGTGCGCGACCGGGCGGACAGATAGGTGTCGAAGAGGGTGTCCATGATGCCGCGCAGCTCCGGGGTGACCTCGGCGCGCAGCGGGTACAACCCATTACGGAGCAGCCCGAACGTCAGCGTGCTCTTGGCCTCAGTCACGTCGTCGCTGGGGGCGGTGCCGTCGGGGTCGAGGCGGGCCTGCCATTCCATCGCTTGCGCCCGGAGTACGTCGGGCGTGAAGCGGATGCCCACGCCGGGGAGCCCCACTGTTTCCGGGGTGATGGCCCCGGTGGCGGTGGCGACGAGGGCGCGCTCAACCTGGTCGAGGTCGCCCGGCAGGACCTTCCCCTGCAGAGCGGTGAGCGTGCTGGCGATGATCTCCGCCGATTCCATGCCGAGTTCCCCGCTGGTCAGGCCGCCGGCGATGATCGGGTACCGGGCCGGGACGGGCAGGCCCAGCGGGGTTCGTTCCACCGCGGTCTCGCCGAGCTTCAGGCGCCGTTTGGCTTCGCGGCCCGAGATGCAGGCGAGTTGGGTGATGAACTCGACCCGGTTGCGGCATCCGTTTCGGTACGCCAGCGAGCCACTGCCAAGGTCGATCTCGGCGCGCACGCCGATGTCGTTGGTGGCGCGTAGCCTGACCCCATCGACCTTGCGGCCGAGCCCCTCCAACGCCGCGAGAACCGCAACAGCTTCAGCATCGTCGAGGTGACCGAACCGCACATCGTCAAACGCTGCCGCCAGAATGGCACCGGCCTGAGCCACCGCTTCAACGCGAGAACCCTGCGGCATCGAGCCGGCTGCGGCGGGCGGGGCGGTGAGGGTCATGGCGTCGGTGCCTCCTTCACTCACAATTATAGCTCGAATCGTCCATAAACACGAGCAAATCTCAAGATTATTCTGACTCAAGTTCAGAAGTTTCTTCCCACCGGCGCGAGCGAGTGAACGGTTGCTTCACGAGCGCCGAAGTAACCGTTCACCCGCTCTCGCGAGGACGGAGCAGATGGTTCTGCCGCGCGCTCTCCGCAAGGCCTCCATCGAGGCGCTCAGAGATACCCGGCCCGTCATCGGCGGGGCCTTGGTGCTCTGCATCGAACGGGCTAGGCGATGACGTCGAGGCCCTGGTCCGTGTACAGCTGGATATTTGAGTTCATACCGATGACCTGATCGTTGCTGTCCAGGCCGAAACCCAGAACGGTGTTCCCGGTCATGATGAGGAACGAGTTGTCCGCCCCGTCAAAGAGTTCGGGGTTGGAAGCTCGCAGAGCATCTGCGCTCTGGACGGGGTCGGCCGCGAGCACCAGCGCGACAATCTGGGCATCCGTCGCAACGAACGTGCTCGTTGAGCTGAATCTGAAGATCAGATTCGGCTCGCCTCCGTCTGGCTCTTCGGCGTACACCCGATCCAGACGTACGACGGTGCTCGACGCGCGGGCGCCTCCGTCGCGCGCAAGCGGGGCCGGCAGAATGTCAGTGACGACGAAGGCTGCCGTGCCGAGCACGGCACCGTCGTTATCGATCGCATTCTGAAACTTGGGTTGCCAATCGGTGGTGATGTAATCGGAATTCGCCGCAAACCACTCGGCCGGGGCGATGCTGTAGTTGTCCAGTCGGCTGCGCGGTCTGCTCAGCAGGCGTGGTATCAACTTCGTCGTTCGTGACGGCGGCGCACCCGCCGAGTCCGGCCAAGAGAATACCGGACACAGCGATTGCCAGTGCAGACCGGCTGATTCCGCGAACCGTTCTGCCGGATCGTGCTTCGCTGAAATCCTCGTGCATGCTGTACTTATTCTTAACAACCATTAGTGCGTCCCCCGAGCGGTCTTTGTCCTACCGTACGGGAAAATTTCGCCACTATTCGCCGGTACCCCGGTGCCGATCTCGAGGGAGGCGGCAGCACGAATTCTCGAGGATTGCTAGATTCAAGTATGCGAGAACTCCAGGCGCGAATCATCGCGGAACTCAACGTCTCACCCACCATCGACCCGGCCGCCGAGATTGGCCGCCGGGTGAAATTTCTCAAGGACTACCTCAAGCGCACCGGCGCTGCGGGCCTGGCGCTCGGCATCAGCGGCGGCCAGGACTCCACCCTGGCCGGCCGGTTGTGCGCGCTCGCCATCGATGAACTCGTCGCCGAGGGGCATCCGGCCACCTTTGTCGCCGTACGCCTGCCATACGCGGTGCAGCGCGATGAAGCGGATGCGCAACTCGCGTTGGAATTCATCCGCCCAAAATCGCAGGCCGTCTTCAATATCGAACTCGCCGTCGAGGGTTTCGAAACCGAGTTTCTTGCAAGCCTCGACGTGGCGATGACCGACTTCACCAAGGGGAATGTCAAAGCGCGCTCCCGCATGATCGCGCAGTATGCGCTCGCCGGCCAGCTCGGCCTGCTCGTGGTCGGGACCGACCATGCTGCCGAGGCGGTCACCGGATTCTTCACCAAGTACGGCGACGGCGGCACCGACATTCTTCCGCTGACGGGCCTGACCAAGCGCCAGGGCCGCGCCCTGTTAGTGGAGCTCGATGCCCCCGAACAGCTCTATTTGAAGGACCCGACCGCTGATCTGCTCGACCACACGCCCGGCCAGACCGACGAAGCCAATCTGGGGCTGCAGTACGAGCACATCGACGATTTTCTCGAGGGGCTTCCGGTCGAGGACGAAGTGGCCGAGGCAATCGAAGCACGCTTCCTGAGCACGGAGCATAAGCGGCGAGTGCCAGCTTCGCTGTTTGACGACTGGTGGAAGTAAGCGCCCCAGCGCGACGAAAAAACGAGCCGGTCAGTGCTGTGAGAGCGCCGACCGGCTCGTTCAGGTGGTGCTGATTGACCTAGGTGGTCGGTGCGGAGGACGAACGAGTGAGCGGGTCTGTCCTGCGCACCTCGAGCTTGTTCACGTCGTCGAGCAGACGCTGGGTCTCCGTTGATGCGTCGGCCGCAGCTGCCGTCGAAGTAGCTGCCGGCGCACGGTTGACCGCCGCAGGAGTGAGCGGTGCCGCTCGCACCGGTGCTGGGGCGGACTCTGCCGCACTGTGCTGGTCGTGGTGCTGCTGGGCAACCCAGGCTTCCTGCTCGGCCAGCAGGTTCTTCTCGGCGCCGGAATTCTGGGCCTTCCAACGATCGAGATCGCCCTGGAAGATTTTGCGGGCACGCCCGGGCTTGTTCTGCCACTCCACCAGGCGGTCGCGAAACTCGACCAGGGCCGGTTCCAGCTGGTACCCGAATGTGGCCGAGGTGCGCTTGAGCTCATACAACTCGTGGGCGGCCCAGTTCGCGGCGATGCCCGAACCGCGGATCGGCAGCAGTCGAACCTGAATGTCGGCCTGTCCGACGGCCCGGTCGCTCATGACCTGTTCCTGCGGGGTCAGTGAATTCCAAACGGATGCCTCGGTGGCGGCATCGACGAGAGCGGCGATCGCGGCCACCTTAATCTCCCGATCCCGCTGAGTGAGGAGCCGCTTGACGGCCCCCCGGGAGATCAACGCCGCCAGCACGCTGGCGATGACAATCGCACCAATGAAGACGATTGCACTGAAAACCACCGGTTCTGTGCTGACGTCTGTGAGCCAGGTTACGAAGCTATTCCACCATTCCATGTCGAGGATTTTATCCGCGCAGTTTCTGTTCTGAGGGACCAGCCTCGGCGTGCCCCCACACAATTGGAACCAATGGGTGCAGCGCGGCACCTATTAGAGCACTAGCGGAAACAATCGATGGCGTCCTCGATACGGCAGAACACACCGAGATCGCGCGTGCGCGTGGCGAAAACTATTCTGCGGGCGCTGTACCGGTCGCCGTCGATGCCGGCGTGGCATTCGAGATAGCCGATGACAGCGCCAAGGGGGTCGACGACGCGCCACAGTCCCTCGCGCACGGGGATGAAGTCACGGCCACGAATGCGGGCGATCGGTGCGATGAGAGTGGTCATGATTGCTCCTTCTGCTTCGGCCGGCCGCGGTTGTTTCCTCCACCGTATGGGCGACCACCGACATCCGCTTTCGGCGAACAATCGGCGATGCTGACGCAGCATTCGGCAGCGGCGACGCCGGACGAGTTAGGATGGAGGAGTGCAAACTTTTGTGATCGCAGGTGGATGTTTCTGGTGTCTCGATGCTGTCTATCGGGTCTTACGCGGTGTGAGCGAGGTCGTGTCGGGGTATACCGGCGGCACCACCACCGACCCGAACTATGAAGCGGTCTGTACCGGGCGTACCGGCCACGCCGAGGCCGTCGCGGTCACCTTCGACCCGGAGGTCATCCCGGCCAGCGTCATCCTTGACGTGTTCTTCACACTCCACGACCCGACCCAGCTCAACCGGCAGGGCAACGATATCGGGACCCAATACCGGTCGGCCATGTTCTACACCGACGATGAGCAGAAGCGGCTGTTTGAGACGGCCCGCGATCGGGCGAGCGAATGGTGGGGCTCCGGAATCACCACCACAATCGAACCGCTCGGCGACTACCACGATGCCGAGGATTACCACCAGGACTTCTTCAACAAGAACCCCGGGCAGGGCTACTGCATGGCCGTTGCCGTCCCGAAGGTCAACAAGATTCGCAAGTCGTACTCCGAGTACCTCGTCGGCTAGTTTCTTCTCCACAACGGCTCGTCGGCGGGATTCTCCACTGATTCGCTTGAATCGATCCGTCGCAGCCCATGGGGGCGGCACACTCGCAGTGTGCGACCCGGGAGCGACGAAGACTGGCACGAGTTGTCGTTCCCGGGCCGTGTGCGCTCACTCTCTGTCGAGCGCCCAACGAGCGTCTTCGCGACAACCGTGCCGGGAGAAACCATGAGCGACCACATCACGATATCCGGAGTCATCGGCACCGATCCCAGTGTGACTTTCGGCAAAAACGGGACCCCGATCACCTCCTTTCGGCTGGCCTCCCGCCAGAGCCACCACGACCAGGCCAAAGACGAATGGATCGTCGACGAAAGCTGCTGGTATTCCGTCAAGACCTTTCGCCAGCTGGCCACGAATGCGGGCAAGTCGCTCAACAAAGGCGAGCACATTGTCGTCACCGGACGGCTGGTCGTTCGCAAATGGACCAACGCCGAGAAATCCGGAACTTCCGTGGAGATCATTGCTGACTCTGTCGGCCACGACCTCACCTGGTACACCACGACGCCGGTGCGCTCTGCGGCACCCTCGCGTACCAGCACCGATCAGGCTGAGCCGGACCCGGTGGAATCCCCTGAATCGGAGGAATCGGCCAGTGCGTTCGAGGCGGAGCGCGGGCAGATCGACCCTGCCGGAGACGGCTTTGTACCGATCGACACCGACGCGGATGTGGATGCCTACGCGCGTTTAGACTCGTAACATCGTCCACGCGCGTGGACCGGGGGAGGCAATACGTGAGCGTGGCAGAACCAAAACCGCAGGATCAGTTCGTCGTGACTACGGCCGGTCGGCGCGCCGGCCGCTCGCGGTTCTCCCTGTCCGCCGTGGTCGCGGTGGGCGCTGTGCTGCTCCTCGGCGTCAGCCTCGCCGCGTGTACCGGTGTCCCCGCAGAGCCCGCCGCGACCACCGCTGTGCCCACTACGTCGGCGACACCGGACTCCTCGGCCACTCCAGCGCCCGACCCGGCGCTGGTACCGACTGGAACCGCCGGGGAGAATCTGGTCTACTTCAACTTTCTGGCCGCGGCGGTATCCAAGGCCAACCCCGCTGCTGACGGCCGTGCCTACATCGACGCCCTCGTCGCCGGCGGGTTCGACCGCAGCGCGATGGAAGTGAGCTTCGACCGCACCCAGGCCGATCTCGTCGCCGACTCCGTACAATTCTCCGTGCGCTTCGCCGGCGAATGCCTGATCGGTCAAATCGGCCCGGCCAGCGACGGCTTCCACAGCGTGGTCGCGCCGATCCTCTCGACCGGTTTGTGTCTGGTTGGGTCCAGTCGACAAATAGACTGGTAGGTACTATGGCCGAATTTATCTACTCAATGGTCCGCGCTCGCAAGGCGATCGGTGAAAAGCTGATTCTTGACGACGTCACCATGTCCTTTTTCCCCGGTGCCAAGATTGGTGTGGTCGGCCCGAACGGCGCCGGAAAGTCCACCATTCTCAAGATCATGGCGGGTCTGGATACCCCCAGCAACGGCGAGGCGCGACTCTCCCCGGGCTACACCGTCGGCATCCTGATGCAGGAACCGCAGCTCGATGAGAGCAAGACCGTGCTCGAAAACGTGCAGGAGGGCGTCGGGCCGATCAAGGCCAAGGTCGACCGGTTCAATGAGATCAGCCTCGCTCTTGGCGAACCTGACGCCGACTTCGACACCCTGCTCGCCGAAATGGGCATTCTGCAGGAAGCGATCGATGCAGCAGATGCCTGGGACCTCGATTCCCAGCTTGAGCAGGCCATGGATGCCCTGCGCACCCCGCCGGGTGACTCCGAGGTCGCCAACCTCTCCGGTGGTGAGAAGCGCCGCGTAGCGCTGACCAAGCTGCTGCTGCAGAAGCCCGACCTGTTGCTGCTCGATGAGCCCACTAACCACCTCGACGCCGAGAGTGTCCTCTGGCTTGAGCAGCACCTCGCCAAGTATCCCGGCGCCGTGATCGCCGTCACCCACGACCGGTACTTCCTCGACCATGTTGCCGAGTGGATCGCCGAAATCGACCGCGGACACCTTTACCCCTACGAGGGCAATTACTCCACCTACCTCGAAAAGAAGCAGGAACGACTGCTCGTGCAGGGCAAGAAGGATGCGAAGTTGTCGCGCCGTCTCGCCGACGAGCTCGAGTGGGTGCGCTCCAACGCCAAGGGCCGTCAGGTGAAGTCGAAGGCCCGTCTGGCCCGCTACGAAGAGATGGTCACCGCCGCTGAGAGCACCCGCAAGCTGGACTTCGAAGAAATTGTGATTCCGGTCGGCCCGCGCCTCGGTGCCCAGGTCATCGACGCGACCAAGCTCGAAAAGGGCTTCGACGGGCGCATGCTCATCGACAATCTCAGCTTCACCCTGCCGCGCAACGGCATCGTCGGCATCATCGGCCCGAACGGTGTGGGAAAGACCACCCTGTTCAAGACCATCGTCGGCAAGGAACCGCTCGACGGCGGCGAGCTGAAAATCGGCGACACGGTCAACATCTCCTATGTCGACCAGGACCGTGGCGGCATCGATCCGAACAAGACCCTGTGGGAGGTCGTCTCCGACGGCCAGGACTACATTCAGGTCGGCAAGACCGAAATTCCCTCGCGCGCCTACGTCTCGACCTTTGGTTTCAAGGGCCCAGACCAGCAGAAGAAGGCCGGCGTGCTCTCCGGTGGCGAGCGCAACCGCCTGAACCTGGCTCTCACCCTGAAGCAGGGCGGAAACCTGCTGCTCCTCGACGAGCCCACTAACGACCTCGACGTCGAAACGCTTGGTTCGCTCGAGAACGCGCTGCTCGAGTTCCCCGGCTGCGCCGTGGTGATCACCCACGACCGGTGGTTCCTTGACCGGGTGGCCACGCACATCCTCTCGTATGAGGGAACCGACGACAACCCGGCCAACTGGTACTGGTTCGAGGGTAACTTCGAGTCTTACGAAGAGAATAAGATCGAGCGTCTCGGTCCCGACGCGGCCAAGCCGCACCGTTCCGCCTACCGCAAGCTCACTCGCGACTAGAAAGTAAACAAGTGAAGCTGCACGTTCCGATCCGCCTGCGCTGGTCCGACCTCGACGCCTACGGTCATGTCAACAACGCCGAGATGCTGCGCCTGCTGGAAGAGGCGCGCATCCTGGCCTTCTGGGTGACCGAAGACGACGGGGCGATCGGCGCGAGCACGGCCGTGCTCGACGGGCGTCCGGGAGCGGCGACCCTGACGCTGATCGCCCGGCAGGAGATCGAGTATCTGGCGCCGGTGCCGTACCTGCGTCAGCCGCTCGACGTGCGGCTCTGGCTCGGCAAGCTCGGTGGTGCGAGCCTTGACGTGTGCTACGAGGTGTTCAGCCCCGAGGGGGTCACGCCGGAGGTGCTGTACGCGCGGGCGAACACGACCATCGTGCTCGTGGATGCGGCGAGCGAACGCCCGCGCCGCATCGACGACACCGAACGCGCCGCCTGGACTCCCTACCTCGACGACCCGATCGAGTTTGCCCGCCGCTGAGCCAGCGCGGGCCATCGATCGCCGCGCCTGCCGGGATCGTTAGCCGGCCAGAACCGTGTCGCCAGCGACAGTGACGGTGACCCGGTCCAGTGCGCGTGGTGCCGGGCCGCCGAGCACTTCACCCGTGGCGAGGTCGTAGCGCGACTGGTGGCACGGGCAGTCGAATTCGGTGGCGGCGGGCTCCACCTTGCAGCCTTGATGCGTGCAGATCGCGCTGAAGGCGACGACCGTGCCTTCCGTCGGCTGGGCGAGCAGGATTGGTTGACCATCGAGGGTGGCCGCGATGCCACCGCCAACCGGGATATCGGCCAGTTTGGCGACCTCGGTCCCGGCCGGTGCCGTTTCCGCGCCGGGATCCGTGGCTGAACCGGTCGGATCGGTCGCGCTCTCGGTCTTGGTCGGGGACGCGTCCGTGGAGGCGGTACCGGTATCCGGGGTGCTGCTACAGGCAGCCAGGGCGACCGCTGCGGCGGCGCTTCCCCCCACCAGGATCATGCTTCGACGTGACAGGTTGATTGCCGGGGCCATGATTCTCCTTGAGGAACGTATTAACGGGTAGGTTGGCGCTGCTTCAGCTATCAACGAAGCTGCCGGTGGTTCGGTTCAGTGTTTCAGGACGTCAATTGAACCGCAATGGCCCCGGTTCCGTGTTAGCAGGGGAGGTAGGCCATGGCCGATGAGCGTGCCGAACTATTGCGTGCCCTCCACGACGAGCACGGGCCTATCCTGTGGCGCTATGTTGTGCGGCTGACCCACGACACCGCCCTCGCCGACGACGTGGTGCAGGAGACGCTGCTGCGCGCCTGGCGCCGGCCACGCCTGCTCGATCAGACCGAGGTGTCGGCCAGGGCGTGGCTGTTCACGGTGGCCCGAAACCTGGTGATCGACGACCGACGCTCGGCCCGCGCCCGACATGAGATGCCGACCGACCAGCTGCCCGAACAGCCCACCGACGATCAGACCGACGCCCTGCTCGATGCCTGGCTGGTAGCGGATGCCCTCACCGACCTCTCGCTCGACCATCGGGCCGTCATTGTCTGCGCCTACTATCAAGGCCAGTCCGTCGCGGAGACTGCACGACACCTGGATATTCCCGAAGGAACCGTGAAATCCAGGCTGCACTATGGCCTGCGAGCCCTGCGTCTCGCACTGCAAGAGCGAGGAGTTACGGAGCGATGAACACTCCTACTGACCGGTACGCAGACTGGGACGGCGCCTACGTAGTGGGCGCGCTTACGCCGGGCGACCGGCGTGACTACGAACGACACCTGAACGACTGCGCCGCCTGCAGTCAGGCCGTCGCCCACCTCGCCGGGCTGCCCGGGCTGCTCGCTCTGGTGCCACTGGATCAAGCTGCGCAGCTCGGTCACGCGACCGGTACGGCAGTGGATTCCGGCACATCGCCGTCCGCCGAACTGCTGCCCCGGCTGTTGGCCGAGGCACGGGTCCGCTCCCGGCGGGCCCGCCGGCGCACGGTGGGGGCCGTGCTTGCGGCCGCCGCGATCGCTGCATCCGCTGCCCTGATGGTGCCCGGCTGGCTGGACCAGCGAGTCACCAGTGCCAGGGAACCGGCCGTGGCCATGACCGCCGTCGTTCCGAGTCCGCTCACCGCGAGCTTTCGCCTCACCGGCGAAAACTGGGGCACCCGCATCGACGCGAGCTGCAGTTACGCGAAGAGCGGCAACGACTTCGGGCCGCAGCCCTACGCCCTGTTCGTGACCGACACCGCCGGCGACGAGAGGTTGGTGGCGAGCTGGATTGCCGGCCCCGGCACCACGATCACCGCCGCGGGCACCACGAGTGTCGCCGAAGACGATATCGCGAGCGTGGACATCCGGTGGATGCCCGACGAACGCGTGCTGCTGGAGTCCAAACCGAGCTGGTAGCTGCGGAACTATTCGAGGATTATGGGCACGCGCAACATGCCCTCCTGCGCCACGGTGGCCAGAAGCACGCCATCGCGGCTGAAAATGCTGCCGGTGGCGAGGCCGCGACCGCCCTGCGCGCTCGGCGAATCCTGCACGTAGAGCAGCCATTCGTCGACCCGGCCGAAGCGGTGCCACCACATGGCGTGGTCGAGGCTCGCGACCTTGAGGCCCGGCGAGGCCCAGGCGACGCCGTGCCGACGCAAGATCGGTTCCATGATCGAGTAGTCGCTCGCGTAGGCGAGCGCGGCGCGATGCACGTCGGGGTCGTCCGGCAGCGGCGAAAAAGTCTTCATCCATACGGCCTGACGCGAGGTGTGCTCGCCATTGACCTTGAGGTAGATCGGAGAGGGAACGTGGCGCATATCGAAGGGGCGCTCGCTGGCCCAGTAGCGCGCCACCGAATGGTCGATGTGCGCGAGCGAATCGGATGCCGTCGGAAGGCTTTCCGGGTCGGGAATGTCTGCCGGCATCTCGATGTGGTGCTCCAGGCCTTCATCGGCGTCCTGGAACGAGGCAATCATCGACAGGATCGGCACACCGTCCTGATAGCACTGGGTGCGGCGGGTCGAAAACGAGCGTCCGTCGTGAATGCGTTCGACCGAAAAGGTGATCGGCTGGTTGACATCACCGGGGCGCAGAAAATAGCCGTGCATCGAGTGCACATGGCGTTCATCGGGCACGGTCCGCATCGCGGCGACGAGGGACTGGGCCAGCACTTGCCCGCCGAAGACGCGACCGAGCGGCATCCACTGGGAAGGGCCCGTGAAGATGTCTTCGTTGGTGCGGGCTCCGGTGTCGGTCAGATCGAGAACAGCCAGAAGGCCTTCCATCGGCTTGTGCATGCTGTCTCCTCTGGCAAGTTTGCGTGCGCGGCCAACGGTCGTGGCGCATCTTGGTAGTTTAGAAGGTGATGAGCCAGTCATTCACTCTTACCGATTCCCAGTCCCTCAGCGATCTGATCGTGTTTCTGTCACGGTCCGGTCGCGTTCTCGATGGTTCCGTGCGCTTGATCGCATCGGAGGGGGTGATCGCGGTGTACACCGCGATCTTCTACCCGCGCGGCCTGCTCGATGTCAGCCCGACCGTGCTCGGCCTGCGCACCTTCGCGTTGACCACGCCGGTCGATCTCGACAAGGTCGTGCCGGTGCGTTCCCTGATCGAGCGCCTCAAACGGCTCGAATCGACGACCAGTGACCTGACCCTGCCGGTGACGGTGACCGTTCCCCTCGAGGTGAACACTGTGACCTGGGCCGGAATCTCGCCGCCCAGGGGGGGCTGGGACCGGCACGGGCAGACGACGGCCGCGCATCTCGAAGCCGCCGCCCGCGCCGGCATCGACGAGGTCGCTGCGGCGATTCCGGAAGGAACCGGAGAAATGATCGTCGAGCGGGTGCGCGCCGAAGTGTGGGGCCGTCAGGTCGATGGACTCGAATTCGTGCCGACCGGCGCCGGGTTTGCCGCGTTCAGCCTCGGCTTTCTCGCCGCCGACGAACCGGTGCAGCTCTACGAGTCGGGCCTGTGGACCCGCCTCAGCACGAGTCGTGGTCACGTTTTGGTGCGGCGCAAGCCCTGGACCCTCCAGCCGTAGCAACGACCACCCCGGAGGCTTGTGCTGCTGGCCGTCTCGGTCGGGCGTCATGCTTCTCGGGGTCTTAAGCGCGCCCTATCTCGTGGCCGGGCCAGCGGAGCGCTGCGATCTCATCTGCGTTGATGAACGGTAAGTGCGTGACAGGCTGCAATACTGCTTGGACGAACGTGGACTTGCCTGCACCATTGGGCCCAGCAAGGACATGGAGGGCGGGTGAATTCCTGCGGTCTTGTCGTTGGGGCTGCGAACACCGGCGTTGCCTCGGCATCGTCTTCATGACGCACCTGAAGCACTCCGCTACAGGTTGCGAAAAGGATAGCTGCCAATAGGAACGCCCGTAAGGGGATGGCGGATTCAACCGGTCGTCGCAACACTCGATTTTTGTGAGGTGTTGTACGTGTGGTCGAAGTATGAGCTGGTTGGGAAACAGGCGCGGTTTTGGGTGTTGATCACTCAAGGCTCGACGCTGACTGCAGCGTGCGATGCTGTCGGGGTGAATCGACGAACTGGACGGCGTTGGCGTCAAGCAACGGGTGGGCGGATCCCTCTTCCTGAGGCAGAGACGTCGGGGCGGTACTTGTCTTTGGAGGAACGACTGCGGATCGCGGACTTGCATTTGGGTGGCACCGGCGTGCGGGCGATCGCTGCTCTGGTGGGCCGGTCTGCGGTGACGATCAGTCGAGAGTTGGCTCGAGGCGGGTCCAAGACTGGCCCGCAGGCACGGACGAAGTATGCCCCGTATGCGGCGCAGAAGCAGGCCGAGCTTCGGGGACGTCGTCCCAAGGCCAGCAAATTCGACCATCCGGAGCTGGTCTTTGTGGTGCAGAAAAAGTTGTGCCTGAAATGGAGTCCGGACCAGATCAGTGATCATCTGGCTGCGGTGTTTCCGGATCGGCAGGAAATGCGAGTCAGCCCGGAAGTGATCTGCCAGGCGCTTTATGGGGGCGGTAGGGGTGGCTTGCGCGTTGATCTGCATCAGCATTTGCGCACCGGCCGCGCCATCCGGCGTCCGAGACGGCCTGCTGCGAAGAACTCGGGCAAGATCCCGGACATGACCATGATCAGCGAGCGGCCGACGGAAGTTGAGGGCCGCGCCGCACCGGTACATGAATTCCCCCGACCCGTGGGACTAGCCACTCGCCGCGTCACTCCGATGTGACAGTCCTGCGGTTTGGCGCGCTACTCGCTGTCTTCTGCTCGGCGCTGCAGCCGATCGAGCCTCAAACCTGGCATAGTTTGAAAAGCACCGGCAAGCACGCGAAAGATGGCCCCACTGTGCGTGATGGTGTGGGCAACCTCAGTTTTTTGGTCGGCAACCGGAACGAGTTTCCAAGCGCCTGTTTCATGCGCCTGGAAGCCGTCCACGCGCCAGACGACGTTGTCGTCGGTTATCTGGTCGTAGGTGATCGTGGGAGAACCAGGCAGTTTGGCTCGAATCCGGTACGGCTTCCCGACCAACGCAAGGGAATCAACCGTTGTGACCGAAAAGATCGCGGGATTCCACTCCGGCAGTCGCCGAATATCGGCGAGAATGTTCACAATCCTCGTGCTCGTTGCGTTGATCATGCGACTGCCGCTGTATTCCATACTCGTTCCGTTCTATCGCCCACAAGAAAGTCTTCAAGAACGGATGCCCGCGCTCCCCAGCCACAGACTATGGCACGGCACACGCAGCCAACCCTGCAGTGCCGGTCAAGTTGATCTACGTGAGCGATATCGTGGAGCAATGCTCCACCTGACGCCCACGACTGCCCAGGATCTCGACGAAGTGACCGAGTTCCTTCGACTCGCTGACCTGACGCTCAGCGGGCTCAATTCCCTCAGCCCCCTTCTCTCGTCGTCCGGCCGGTCTCGGTGGCAGAATCGGTGGCCAGCAGTGCCGCCCAGACGTCGGCGCGCGCCGGAAACGATCCCAGGTCGCGGGCGAGCAACAGTTCGGCGTGCAGAATACGGGCGCGCACCGTGTGCCGGTGCACCCCGAGCTCGTCGGCAGCGGCCCCGAACTGCCCATTGCAGAGCAACCAGGCGTGCAGTGTGGCGAGTAGTTCCGTACCGTGGGTCTGGTCGTGGGCGAGGACCGGGGCGAGCGTAGTCAGGCCGACCTCGCGGGCATCCGTTCTGGCCAGCAGCGCGAGCACGCCCTGCCGCGCGACGACGTCAAAGCCGGTCACGCCTATGGCGCCCTCCCGCGCCCGGGCGAGTGCCTGCTGGGCTTGGTCGAGGCCCCGCGGCAGCTGGCGATACTCGGTTGGCTCCGAGAGGCCGGCGTGCAACTCAAACAGCGTGCACAGGTCCGAGAGGATGCCGTCGGCCACCCGGTCCAGACAGAGCACGATGGTGTCCTCCTGTCGGGCGAAGAATAGTTGCCCTGGAGAGTCCTCGACGCGCAGCTCCAGGTACTCCGTGATGGCGTCGCGGCGCGCGGCCGGCGCGTCAACGACCGCGACCAGCACCGGCCCGACCGGAAGTGCACCCCACATCTGCCGGGAAATCTGATCTACCAGTTTCTGGTCACCGCCGAGCAGGGTGTGCATCAGCCCGGAGCGCAGCAGCCCCTGCGCGCGATCGAGGGCGTTGTTCTGCTCGAGGGCGAGACCGGCGAGGGCGATCACGCTCGTAACGACCTCGGTGCTTGCCTGGTCGAGGGCACGCGGCCCGCCCAACGCGAGCACGCCGCGCAGGTGGTCGTGCCCGCCGAGGGTCTGCAGGGACAGCGTCTCGCCGCCGGCCTCGACGCTGCTGCTCGATCGCTGGCCGCGCCCGAGCAGGCGGCGGGCCTCGTGCTGCACGGTCGCGCGGGTGTCGGGGGCTGCGCTGAACGTCTCGCGAGGAAACACCCGATCGAGGGTGCCGCTCGCGTCGAACAGCGCGACCCAGTGGCCGAGCTGGTTCGACAGCTCGGCGAGGGTCGCGCTCAAACCGTCGGGGCGGAGTGCGGCGAGCGCGATCGCACGCTGTGCCCGCAACGCCCAGGTCGCCCCGGCGTAGCGATCCTCGGCGACGAGGTCGCCGGCCGCTCGCGCCACGGCAATGAACGGTGTGCGATACGGCACCTCGAACAGGGGAAGGCCGAGCGATTGGCAGGCGGCGAGCAGCCCCTCCGGGGTGCCGTTGCGAATGACCTCGGTACCGAAACCGAGCGCGGTGAGGCCCCGGTCGCGCAAGCGCTGCACATAGCGGCGGTAGTCGGCATCCGCTTTCGGATCGGTGCCGAACTGGGTGCCGGTGGTGAGCAGCACCTGGTCGGCGGACAGAAAGGGGGTGGGGTCGACGAGATCGGAGCTGTGTACCCACTCCACCGGTGCATCGAGCGCGACCGGTTCGGCGATGCCGAGCAGAGTCAGACCGAGCTGGGGATCAGCGAGCAGGCGGCGCAGTGTGGGGAGCATGGGAGGCCTTATACAGGTTGGAGAGCTTGGTGGCCCCAACTATACAACCTGGCTATGTTGCGGCGGCCCGGTGTTGCCTAGCATTGCTCCGTGCCGCAAGTGGCACAGTGCTCCCATGGCATAGCGGTATCGTGCCGCGATGCCGCCCGTCGATTTGGATCGGAAACTCTGATGACCCTCCTGGATACCCCTCGCCCCACCAGTACCCCGCTTGGTGGCCCCCAGCTGGCGCAGGAACGCAAGCTCGTCACGAGCATCCCCGGCCCGAAATCACGCGCGCTGAGCCAACGCAAGGCCCAGGCCGTGTCGGCCGGCGTCGGGATCACGCTGCCGGTGTACGTGGTGGCCGCCGGCGGGGGCGTTGTCGTCGACGTCGATGGCAACTCGCTCATCGACCTGGGATCCGGCATCGCCGTGACCGGCGTTGGTAACAGCGCGCCGCGCGTGGTGGCGGCCGTCGCCGCGCAGCTGGCCCAGTTCACCCACACCTGTTTCACCGTGGCGCCCTACGACTCCTACGTTGAGGTTGCCGAAGCCCTGAACCGCCTCACCCCCGGTGACCATGAGAAGCGCAGCGTGTTGTTCAACTCCGGCGCCGAAGCGGTGGAGAACGCCGTCAAGATCGCTCGCCATTTCACCGGAAGGCAGGCCGTCGTCGCCTTCGACCATGCCTATCACGGCCGCACCAACCTCACGATGGGGCTGACCGCCAAGAACCAGCCGTACAAGAACGGTTTTGGCCCTTTTGCTCCCGAGGTGTACCGAGCGCCCATGTCGTACCCGTTGCGCGACGGCGGCCTGGACGGCGTCGTAGCGGCGAACCGGGCCATCTCGCAGATTGAGAAGCAGATCGGCGCGAGCAACCTCGCCGCCATCATCATCGAACCCATTCAGGGCGAGGGTGGCTTCATCGTTCCAGCTCAGGGATTCCTGGCCACTCTGCTGGCCTGGTGCCGCGCCAACGAAGTCATCTTCATTGCTGACGAAATTCAGACCGGCTTCGCCCGCACCGGCCACATGTTCGCCTGTGAACACGAGGGCATCGTGCCCGACCTGATCTGCACCGCGAAGGGGATCGCCGGCGGCCTGCCACTGTCGGCGGTTACCGGGCGCGCCGACATCATGGATTCGCCCCAGGCCGGCGGCCTCGGCGGCACCTACGGCGGCAACCCGCTCGCCTGCGCCGCAGCGCTCGCCACCATCGACACCTACGAGAGCGACCACCTGGTTGAACGGGCCGTCGCCATCGGAGCCATCCTGAACGAGCAGCTCGGCGCGCTCGCCGCCGCCGACTCGCGCATTATCGAGGTGCGGGGCCGCGGCGCCATGATCGCCATCGAACTCGTCGACCCCGCCACGGGGGAGCCTGATGCCGCCCTGACCGGTCGGGTCATCGCCGCCGCCCACGCCCAGGGCGTCATCCTGCTGGGCTGCGGAACGTACGGCAACGTCATCCGCTTTCTGCCGCCGCTCAGCATTCCGGACCATTTGCTGCTCGAGGGCCTGCAGGTTATCGCCGACGCACTGGCTGAGACACTGGCCGTCGCATGAGCACCGTGACCCTCACCGACCAGCCGGCAGCGCAGGGCAGCGCAGAGCTGCTGGCCCGCGTGCCCGACCAGCTGTACATCAACGGCCAGTGGGTGAACGGGACCGGGGAGCCGTTTGCGGTGACCGACCCGGCGACCGGGCAGGTTCTCAAACAGATTCAAAACGCATCCGTCGCCGATGGTGCCCGAGCCCTCGACGCAGCGGTTGCCGCAGCGGATGCCTGGGCAGCGACCCCGGCACGGGTGCGCGCGGAGATTCTGCGCCGCGCCTTCGACCTGCTGCAGGAGCGTCGGGAGGATTTCGCCACGCTCATGATGCTCGAAATGGGCAAGCCGATCGCCGAGGCCAACGGTGAAGTGACCTACGGCGGCGAGTTTCTGCGCTGGTTCAGCGAGGAAGCCGTGCGTATCAGCGGCCGGTACGGTGCCAACCCGGAGGGCACCGGCACGATGGTCGTCACCCAGCGGCCGGTGGGCCCGTGCTACCTGATTACGCCGTGGAACTTTCCGCTCGCCATGGCCACGCGCAAGATTGCCCCGGCGCTCGCCGCGGGCTGCACCGTGGTCGTGAAACCGGCCGAGCTGACCCCGCTGACCACGCTGCTGTTCGTGCAGTTGTTAGCGGATGCCGGCGTGCCGGCCGGCGTGGTGAACGTCATTACGACGACCCGGTCGCAGGCGGTGTCGGCCCCGATCATCGCCGACCCCCGGTTGCGCAAGCTCAGCTTCACCGGGTCGACCGGCGTCGGGCGTGCCCTGATCGCTCAGGCCGCCCAGAACGTGCTGCGCACCTCGATGGAACTCGGCGGCAACGCCCCCTTCGTGGTGTTCGCCGACGCCGACCTCGAGCAGGCCGTCACCGGCGCCATGCTCGCGAAGTTCCGCAACACCGGCCAGGCCTGCACGGCCGCCAACCGGTTCATCGTGCACGCGTCTGTGGCCGATGAGTTCGCCCGTCGACTGACCGAGCGGGTCAATGCCCTCGTGTCGGGACCCGGCATCGATCCCACGGTGAACTTCGGGCCGCTCGTGACCGAGGCGGCCGTCGACAACGTGGCTGCCCTCGTGCAGGACGCCATCGCGCGCGGCGCCACGCTGCTCACCGGCGGCATCCGCTCAGAGGGGCCCGGCTCGTTCTACGCCCCCACTGTGCTGACCGGAGTGAGCGCCGACAGCCGCCTCGTGCTGGAGGAAATCTTTGGACCGGTCGTCGGCATTCAAACTTTTGAAACAGATGAAGAGGCCATCGAAATGGCAAATGACACCGAATATGGTCTGATCGGTTACGTTTTTACCACCGATATCAACCGTGGTCATCGTATGATTGAGAGTATCGATACCGGAATGATGGGCCTGAACACCGGCCTGGTTTCCAATGCCGCAGCACCTTTCGGCGGCGTCAAACAGTCCGGGCTCGGCCGTGAGGGCGGCCTTGAAGGCATCAACGAATACCTCTCGACCAAGTACACCCTCATTCCCGCGTCCTAATCCCACCTCATCACAGGAGCAACCATGACCACGATTGATCGTGACGTCGTTATTATCGGCGCCGGGGCATCCGGTCTCACCGCCGCCACGGCATTGCAGAGGGCCGGCCTCAGTGTGGCGGTGCTCGAAGCCCGCGATCGGGTCGGCGGGCGGTTGTGGACCCATGAGATCGAGGGTGCCATGCTCGAGATCGGTGGTCAGTGGGTCTCGCCCGACCAGCACGCACTCAAGACCACCCTGGCCGAGTTGGGCCTCAAGACCTACCCGCGCTATCGGGCTGGCCGCAACGTGTACATCAACGGTTCCGGCGTGGTCAGCCGGTTCGACGGTGAGATATTTCCGGTTCCAGCCGGCACCGAGGCACAGATTCTTGGCCTGATCGAGAAACTCGACGCCCTCGTGGCCGAGATCAACCCGGATTCCCCGTGGGAGCATCCGCTCGCCAAAGAATTGGACGAGGTCTCCTTCAGCCGCTGGCTGGAGACCCAGACCGACGATCAGGAGGCCCGCGACAACATCGGCATGTTCATTGCCGGGGCCATGCTCACCAAGCCCGCGCACGCCTTCTCGGCGTTGCAGGCGCTGCTCATGGCGGCCAGCGCCGGGTCGTTCAGCAACCTCGTCGATGCCGATTTCATTCTCGACGAGCGTGTGGTCGGCGGGTTGCAGCAGGTTCCGCTGCTGCTGGCCGAGAAGCTCGGCGGCGATGTCTATCTCGGGCAGCCGGTGCGCAGCCTGACCTGGGAGGAGGACGGAGTCATCGTCGTTGCCGACGGTATGACGGTCACCGCCCGGCACGCGATCGTGGCGGTTCCGCCGCCCCTGATCAGTCGGATCAGCTTCGACCCGCCCCTGCCGCGCCGCCAGCAGCAGCTGCACCAGCACCTCTCCATGGGCTTCGTGATCAAAGTGCACGCCGTTTACGAGACGCCGTTCTGGCGCGCCGACGATCTCTCGGGCACCGCGTTCAGCCCGTACGAGCTCGTGCATGAGGCCTACGACAACACCAATTTTGAGGACCCACGCGGCACCCTGGTCGGTTTCGTCTCCGATGAAGAAGCGGATGCCGTCTTCGCGCTGACCGCGCTCGAGCGCAAGGCCCGCATTCTCGAGTCGCTCTCGCACTACTACGGCGAGCAGGCGCTGCACCCGGTCGTCTATTACGAAAGCGACTGGGGCTCCGAGGAATGGACCCGCGGCGCCTACGCGGCGAGCTTCGATATGGGCGGACTGGCCCGGTACGGCGCCGAACTGCGCAGTCCCGTCGGCCCGATCTCGTTCTCCTGCAGCGACATGGCCGGCAAGGGTTACCAACACGTGGACGGGGCGATCCGGGTCGGGCAGGAGACCGCCGCGGCGATCCTTGCCAAGTGCGAGGTCGCGTGAGGTTTCTGGTCGGATACACGGCGACCCCGGGGGGAGCGGATGCCCTCGCCCTCGGCGTGCGTCTTGCCCGCGCGCCCGGCGCCGAACTCGACGTGGTCCTCGTTCTCAATGCGGGGGACCGGGCGACGCTCACCCCCACCGATCCCGGCTACGACCGGCTGCTACTCGAGACGGCCGAGGGCTGGCTGGCCGAAGCGCTCACCCTGGTACCCGCCGGAATTTCGGTGCGCACCCACCTCGAACACGCCGATTCCTTCACCCAGGGGCTGCTCGCCGCCGCCGCTCGGCTCCAGGCGAACCTGATCGTCGTCGGCGCGGCAACCCACGGCCTGCTCGGCCGCTTCGCGATCGGCAGCGTCGCCGGCGGCCTGCTGCACTCCTCCCACGTCCCCGTTGCCCTTGCCCCCGAAGGCACCCGGGTGATGGGCACCGACGAACCGATCCGCCGGGTCACCTGCGCGGTCGGCACCAAGGCGGGAGCCGACGGACTACTGACGGCCGGCATCCTTTTGGCGCGCACAGTGGATGCCCCGCTGCGGTTGGTTTCCCTCGTCGCGATCGATCGTCCCGGCGCCGACGAACAGACGATCGTATTGGCCGCCGACCATGCCCAGGCAGTGCTCGACTACGCCACCGACCACCTGATGGACGGGCTGGAGGTGACCGCCAGCGTCGCCTCCGGCAGCAGCATCGAGCACGCCGTGCGCGGACTGCCCTGGGAACCGACCGAGGTCTGCCTGGTCGGCTCCAGCCGGCTGGCCCAGCCCCATCGCCTCTTTCTGGGCTCCATCGCGGCCAAGATGCTGCGCGAACTGCCGGTGCCCCTGATCGTGGTGCCCCGAGATTTCACCGTGCTGCCCGATGCCACAGTGCTGCCCGAATTCACCGAGACGGTGGGGAAATAAATACAACATGACACTAGAAATCAACGCCAGTGAAGCCGTTGAAAAACAGACGGGGGGCATCTCCAAGAAGGGGCTGAGCGCCGGCTCGGTCGGACTGGTCGGCGCCGTCATCATCGGCATCTCCTGCATCGCTCCGGCCTACACCCTGACCGGTGCACTCGGACCTACCGTGGCTGAAGTCGGTTTGCAGCTGCCGGCGATCTTCGTCGCCGGATTCATTCCGATGCTGCTGGTCGCCCTCGGCTACCGCGAGCTGAACAAGGCCATGCCGGACAGCGGCACCTCGTTCACCTGGGCGACGCGGGCATTCGGGCCATGGATCGGCTGGATGGCCGGGTGGGGCCTGATCGCCGCAACCGTCGTCGTGCTGAGCAACCTCGCCGGAATCGCCGTCGATTTCTTCTATCTGATGCTCTCGCAGATCTTCGGGAACAGCGCCGAGATCGCGGGGCTCGCCGGAAACCCGCTCATCAACGTCGGAACCTGCCTGGTGTTCATTCTGATCGCAACCTGGATCAGTTACCGGGACATGCAGACCACCCAGAAGGTGCAGTACTGGTTGGTCGGCTTTCAGCTGATCGTGCTGGTCGGATTCGGCATCATGGCCTTCGTGCACATCGCCAATGGCACCGCGTTCGACCCGACGCCGGTCTCGCTGTCGTGGTTCAACCCCTTCGCTGTCACCACGTTCTCCGCCTTTGCGGCCGGCCTGAGCCTGTCGATCTTCATCTTCTGGGGCTGGGACGTCACGCTGACCATGTCGGAGGAGACCAAGGGCTCGCGCTCGACTCCCGGCCGGGCTGCCACGCTCACCGTGATCATCGTCATGGTGCTTTACCTGTTCGTCGCCATTGCCGCCGTCTCGTTTGCCGGTGTCGGCGGTGTGGGCGTTGGCCTCGGCAACCCGGAGATCCAGGGCAATGTGTTCTTCGCGCTGGCCGGCCCGGCACTCGGCCCGTTCGCCGTGCTCATGTCGATTGCCGTACTCTCCAGCTCGGCCGCCTCGCTGCAATCCACCTTCGTCTCCCCTGCGCGCACCCTGCTCGCCATGGGCCACTACGGCGCATTGCCGCCGGCCTACGCGAAGGTCAGCCCGCGATTCTTCACTCCCGGATACGCCACCATCGCCTCCGCTGTCGTTGCCGCCGGGTTCTACACGATCATGCGTTTCGTCAGCGAAGATGTGCTCTGGGACACCATTACGACCCTCGGCATGATGATCTGCTTCTACTACGGTCTGACCGCGTTCGCCTGCGTCTGGTATTTTCGCCGGCAGTGGTTCGCCACCGTGCGCAACGCCTTCTTCACCTTCTTGTTTCCCCTGGTCGGCGGCATCATCCTGGCGGTGCTGTTCTGCACCACCCTGGTCGACAGCATGGACCCGAACTACGGCAGCGGCTCCGAGATCTTCGGGCTGGGTCTGGTCTTCGTGCTCGGCATGGCTATTTTGCTGATCGGTGTTGTCATCATGATCGTGCAGTCGCGGGTACGCCCGGCGTTCTTCCGCGGCGAGACGCTCAGCCTGGCTGCGCCGCGCTTCGGCGAGCGGGAGGAATAGCCGCGCTGCGGCATCCGCTGAGTGAAAGCGGATGCCGCCACGACGACGGCGACACGAGTGGGCACGCTCGCTGCCTCTAGGCTGTGGGAATGCCCATACTGTTGCAGCTTGACTCGTCCGCAGACCTCGTGACTTCGCGGTCGCGGGCGATCACGGCGACCTTCGCCGATACCTGGCGCAGTCTCGGCGGCGACCACACCGTCGTTCACCGTGACCTGCACCGCGAACCGCTGCCCCACCTGACGGATGCCGCGCTGCACTTTCCGCCCCGGCTACGCCCCGCGGATGCGAACCCGAGCGCGGAGCAGGAGGCCCTGCAGCAGGTTTTGATCTCGGAACTGGTCGCCGCTGACGTGCTGCTGATCGGCGTTCCGCTGTACAACTACTCGATGCCGTCGACCTTGAAAGCGTGGATCGATTACATCCACCTGCCGGCGGTGACCGCTCCGTTCGACGACCCAGCCAGCCAGCAGCCACTGGCCGGTCGCCCGGCCGTGCTCGTTTCGACTCGCGGCGGGGTTTACGACGCGGGAACATCCACGGAATTCGACGATCACGCACTGCCCGCGCTCAACCTGATTCTGGCGGACGCACTGGGAATGACAGTGGAAACGATCGTGGCCACCCGCACGCTGAGCGAACGTTTCGGCGCCCCCGCCGACGAGGTTGCCAAGCAGTACCAGGAACTGGCCGCGGCGCACGAGTCCGCTGCCCAGACCGCTCGCCGCCTGGGCTGACCCGCGCTTGATCGTCCGACCGCCGCGTCGGTTGGAACGCCTACTTCAGTCCAGAGCGGATGCGACGTGCCCGGCCAGCTCCAGCACCTGGTCCCGGTCGGCTGCTTCAACCGGCCGTTGGCCGTTGATGAACGTTCCCAGTGGCACCCAGCCATCGCCGACGATGAAGTCGACCGCGCAGGCCGAGACCGTGCCGACCGGGCACAGGAGGTAGGCCGGTTCGGCGGCTCCCGCGACGCTTACCGCCTCATGGTTCGTTCATGCCCCGCTCTGCACCTGGTCCGGATCAAAGGCCCACGCACCGTGCGGCAGCTTTGCCGGCGGTTGCGGTTGCGTTGCTGCTGCGGTGCGGAAACCGTTGCGGCTGCGTTGCGCCGGTGCCCCTACAGTCCTCTGCGCCGGCCGTCGGGCTGCGCCGGCGCGCACTGTTCTTGGTCCTGGCCCGTCAAGCAGCTGGGACCGAGTTCGCAACATCGGCACGGCATAGCTGCACACGCTGCTTGTGGATCGGGACGCCATTCCAATCGGCCGAATCTGCCCTGCATAAAATAATGACAGAGTTTCGATAGTTATTTTCATTGGTCGCTCGCGTCACCGCAACGCTTCTGATGGCACGAACCTTTCAATCGAACGTGAGTCAGGGCCTTCCAGCGCGGGGGAAGCTCCGCCAATTCGCTGTGGCACCGAAATTCGTGTAGAAATATACCTGAGTTTCTCTCGCTTTTACGTTCGATTTGGGGTAGAATCATGGGGAGGAGGCAATGGCGCCCATGTTCATGGACAACCCGAGCGAGGTCAGTTCGAACCCCGTGATTGTGGCGGTGGAGCAGGCGCGGGATGCGTTGTTGGCGGCGTTGGGTGGGCTGTCGTTCGGGCTGCTCGGTGATGAAGAATCCTTGAGCATGTTGCTCGCGCCGGCGGGTATCAGCCCGTGTTGTTCGGCCACCAGGGTCAGGTTGTGCACCTCGGCCCCACCAACCGATTCTTCACCACCACCCAGCGCCGAGCGTTAGCGGCCCGTGATGGTGGCTGTGTCATCCCCGGCTGCACCGTGCCGCCGCACCTGACGCAGGCTCACCACGTTATTGCCTGGAGTAAGGGCGGTCTGACAAATATCGACAACGTTGTTCTCATCTGCAACGCCGGGCATGCCAGTATCGAAACGTCCGGATGGGACATCGACATGCGACACGGACGCCCCTGGGTCCGCGGACCCCTCATCTTCGACCCCACCACCGCGAGCTTTTCGAACGATCCTGCGCCGAGTGCGCTGTTGGTGTTCGGCTATGTTGACTCCTTTGTACGGTTCGCCCTGGCTCTCGTCGCCGCCATGCAGATTGCTGGCGCTGGCGCCGTGCCGACGCCGTGGATTTGGGTGCCGGCGTGGGTCGCGGGGGCAGCATCCACTTCATGGTTGTTTTTGGCTATCGTGTCCGTTGGTGCCACAGAGCGCTGCAACATATTTACAGCGTTCCTGCTGAGCGTGGACGGTCTCGCGCGCGTCGGCGGCACCGTGTTGCTCGGTGTTCTGGCGATAGTGCTCGCGGATCGTGCGCGTCGCCCGACGGCTGCCCTTATCCGCGCTGGACCGTGGCCTGAACACTGAATTCGGGCAGTATGGGCTGGCCTCGTCGGTGGACGTTCGCTCGCTCCGGTAGCGGTTCCCCACGATGTCGAACCCACCCCACGATGTCGAACCCACCCCACGATGTCGAACCCACCCCACGATGTCCCATCCATCTCGGGGTAATGATTCGAGCCATCCTGATGATGAGTGGCTTCTGGCTCGCCGAGAAGGTCGATGGCGGCCCTGACGGCTTCGTCACCGTTCTCGGAATAATGGAGTGAGAGCAGCACGGTTCCGTTCTCATTCACGACGTCGGTCGTCTCGGCGCCAAGAAGAACCGTTCCAGCGGTGTGCTCCTCGGGTACGAATGTCGATATCGGATCGGAACCCGTGAAATTCTGCATGCAGAATGCATGCGGCGGGACTACGCTGTGGGCATGAGTACCGAGATCATTCAGGTTCGGGACGTGCCGGCCCAAGATGCCGAGGTTCTGCGTGCGCGCGCGGCGTCGCGGGGCATGTCATTGTCGAGCTACCTCCGCGAGCTGATTCACGACGACACGTCGCGCCCAGCGATGGTCGATGTTCTTACGCGAATCGGTACCCGAAGCAGCGTAGAGGGCAGTCGTGACGACATCCGTTCGTATATTGAGGATGACCGCCGATAGTGCCGGTCGTCGATGCCTCGATCGTCGTGCGGCTGCTGCAGAACCGTCGGGGCGACAAAGGACTTCAGGAACGGTTCAATCAGCAGCGGTACGTGCATGCCCCGACGCTGATCGATGCTGAGGTGAGCTCCGCCATTCGCGGGCTTCTACTGACCTCGAAGCCCATGATCAAAATTGATCTGAACCGGGCGGAGGAGATGCTGGCCGATTTCGCGGACTTGCCCTTGGTGCGCTACCCGATGCAGCCGTTCCAGCGGCGGGTCCTGAGCCTGCGGCACAATTTCACCGCCTACGACGGGTTCTATGTCGCGTTGGCCGAGTCGTTGGCTATGTCACTGCTCACCGACGACCGCAAGTTCGTCACGGCCCCCGGTCACACTGCCATCATCGAAACTTGGCCTTAGGGGAGTGGATACACTGTTCGAGTGAAGGTGCTGGAGGGATTTCATCGAGCGGACCGGGCATTTTTTGCCCGCGAGGTGCTCGAACTCGCACCCGAAGTTCTCGGCTGCATCCTGCAACGCACGGATGACGATGGCACTGTGGCCATTCGAATAACCGAGGTCGAGGCGTATGCCGGTGAACGCGACCCCGGCGCGCACTCCTATCGGGGTATGACCAATCGGAATAAGACCATGTTCGGTCCCGCCGGGCACCTTTACTGCTACTTCACCTACGGAATGCACCACGCGGTGAACCTCGTCGCCGGACAACCAGGCCAGCCCTACGGTTGTCTCATTAGAGCCGGAGACGTACTCGAAGGAGCCGATATTGCTCGCAGTCGCCGAGAAATCAAGCCACGAAAGGTTCCCCTGCTCGATCGAAGTTTGGCGCGAGGTCCTGGTTGCGTCGCGCAAAGCTTTGGGGCATCTCTGGCCGACGATGGCGATGATCTTTTCGGCGGACAGTGGACATTTTTCGTACCCGATGACGGGGCGGTCGTCCCGCATCTGACCGGACCACGCGTGGGCGTCAGCGGGCCCGGCGGCAGTGCGACGGACTTCCCCTGGCGATTTTGGCTAGCGGATGCCCCGTCGGTCTCGGCCTACAAACCGGGCCGCTCGTAATCTGGCTCAGGATCATCCTTCGGGCGGGTACCAGACGTGATCAATGTCGAGCGTGGCTCTGAAATTCAGGGGCCGACATCACTCGCGCGAGTCGTCTGCTGCTATTTGGCGGCGAGCAGCCGTTCCACGCGTGGCTTGACCTCTGTGGCGAGCAGGGTGATGGACTCGAGCAGGTGTTCCTGGGGGAGTCCGCCGTGGTCGCCCTGCAAAAAGTGCCGCATGTGGCCGAGGTGCCGGTGCAGGTCGACGATGCGTTCGGCGACGTCGTCCGGGTCGCCGATGAAGTAGGCATTGGGGGCGTCGACCTGGGCCAGGTAGGAACCTCGTTGCGGCGCTGGCCAGCCGCGCAGCCGACCCATCTCCACGTTGAGGTTGACCCAGCCCGGATACATCCGCTCCACCGCTTCCTTCTTGGTCGGAGCTACCAGGCCGAAGGTGGCGACCGAGACTTTAATGTTGTCGCCGGTGTGGCCGGCTTGCGCCGCCGACTGCCGGTAGAGATTGGCGAGCGGCGCGAACCGGTGCGGCTGCCCGCCGATGATGGCGTAGGCGAGCGGGAGGCCGAGGCGCCCAGCCCGGGCCGACGACGGTGCGCTGCCGCCGGTGGCGATCCAGATGGGCAGGGAGCCCTGCACTGGACGCGGCACGACGTCGAGCTGGGGGATCGAGGGACGCGCGGTTCCCGACCAGGTCACGTTCTCCGTGGCGCTGTTGTTGAGCGTGAGCAGCAGGTCGAGCTTCTGGGCGTAGAGCTCGTCATAGTCGTTCAATTCGTAGCCGAACAGCGGAAAGGTCTCGACCGAGGAGCCGCGGCCGGCCGTGATCTCGATGCGGCCGCCGCCGGAGATGGCGTCTGCTGTGGCGAACTGCTGGAACACCCGCACCGGGTCATCCGTTCCAATAATGCTGGCGGCGCTGCCGAGTTTGATCCGAGTCGTCGCCGCAGCAGCCGCGGCGATGATCGCGCCGGGTGATGAGGCGGGCATGGAAACGGTGTGGTGTTCACCGATGCCGAAATAGTCCAACCCCGCCTGGTCGGCGTGCACGATGGCGTCGAACAGGTTCTTGATCGCCTCCGCGGTGGAACGCGAGCTGCCGTCGGGGCCCCGTTGAGTGTCACCGAAGCTGTAGGCGCCGATTTCCAAGGTGTTCTCCATTGTGTGAGTGGCTTAGGCAGCGACCGCGAGCGGACGGGCCTTCTGAATGAGGGCGCGAAGCTGGTTCGCGGTGTGACTGCCGGTGAAGATCTCGGTGGCCGGCTCAAACGAGCGGCCGGCGGCGAGGGGGCCGGCATCGATCGCGTCGTACCCGAGTCGGTCGATGAAACTTGCGACGACTGCCTTGGCTTCGAGGTCGTCACCGGCCAGGGCGAGCCCTCGTCGCATCGGCGCGCCCCCGGCCCTATCGTCTTCTTCGAGCTCGTGGTAGCCGATGTGGTTGAGCGACTTCACCACCCGGGCATCGCGCAGAAACTCTTCGACGACCTCGCTCGTTGTGCGCGAGTCGCGCTCGAAATCATCGAACACGCCGTCGACCGGTGCCCAATAGTTCATCGCGTCGATAACGATTCGGCCGGCGAGCTCGCCCGGGTTGAGCGTGCGGTACTTGTGCAGTGGAATCGCGAGTACCACCAGATCGGATGCCGCGGCCTGGCTTGATTCCACCGCCACCGCCCCGGGGGTCACAATGTCCACCAGCAGCGCGTTGTCCGCCGCGGGCTGCGCGGTCGCGATGCGCACCTGGTAACCGGCTTTCAGCGCCTGCCGAGCCAGGGCTGTTCCGACCCGTCCGGCGCCCAGAATGCCGATGGTGGTGGTGTGCTGACTGCTTCTGGCACTTTGACTGCTTCTGGCACGTTGACTGCTCATAGCGCTGCTCCCGTCGAAATATGATGCTTTACAGATCATATGACGCTAAGAATATCTATGCAACCGCATGGTTTGGGATAGGATCGCTTTCATGACTTCCGAATCGATTCTGCCGGCCACCGTGCCGGGAGATCTGGGGTGGAACCTCGCGATGGTTTTGCGCGGCTATCAGCGGCAGCTGGAGACCGCTGTCGAGGGGCTGCCCGGGGGAGTGCGCTGCTATCAGGTGCTGTCGACCGTCATTCACCGAGACCTACCGTCGCAGCAGGCCATCGGGGCGCACCTCGCCATCGATCGCACGGTCTTGACCTACCTGCTCGACGGCATGGTGGACGCCAAGCTGGTGGAACGCATTCCCGACCCCACCGATCGTCGAGCCCGAAAGATTCGGGCCACAACAGAGGGCTTGAGCGTGCTCACCCGGTACGAGACGCGCGTTGCCGCTGTGGAAGCCAGCATCCTCTCCGGAATGGACGACGATGACGCCCACCGGCTGGCCGGGCTGCTCGGCGCGCTGGCCACGAGCGTGCACCGCGCCGATCCAACGGCGAGCCCCTGCGCGGCCGCCGAGTCGCTCGCACAGTAACAGGCCCAGCCCGGTTAGTTTGACGGCTGGATCAGCCATTTGGAGCGCACCTGCAGGCTGGCGTCCTCGTAGCCGAGGTGCTCGTAAAACCCCAAAACCACGTCGTTGCCCGAACGCACCGAGCACCGTGGAGGTGTCGCCGTCGGCTCGGTACACCTAGTCCTCGAAGCTGTTCACCATCGCGAAAGCTGCACGTTCCAGATAATCCCAGAGGATGCCCTGCTGCAGCGGTGGCAGGTTGGCCGCGTCCACGGCGACTTTCATGTGGCCCAGCCACCGGTCGCGGGCATCCGGATTGACCTTGAACGGTTGGTGCCGCTGGCGCAGACGCGGGTGACCGCGCTGCTCGCTGTAAGTGCCTGGACCGCCCCAGAACTGCTCGAGGAACATGACCAGCCGGTGTTCGGCCGGGCCGAGATCCTCTTCGGGATACATCGGCTTCAGCACCGGGTCGGTCGCAACGCCCACATAGAAATCGTGCACGAGCCTTTCGAAGAATGGCGTTCCACCGACCTCGTCGAAGAACGTCGACACCGCGGCAGGGCCGTTCTCGCCATCGCGCAGGTGCACGCCGGCGGGGGTGGCGGGCTGATCGGTCGGGTGTCGTTCAGAGGTCATTCGGTGCAGCTTTCTCTTCGGTACGGGTCAGTCAATGCCGTCGCCGCGAACTTCGGGGTCTGGTGCCTTCATCGGAGCCGGCACGTCTTTGGGCTTGGCCTTGCGCGGCCCGCGGGGCTTCCGCACCGCGACCGGGCCGGTGCGCACGCCGGCTACGACGTCGGGCACGGCTGCCGCGGCCTCTTCGGCCGCGTCCAGGGCACCCTCGACCGGTTCAACGGTCGAGCCGTCGATGGTGCCGTCGCCGGTGGTCATGACGACGCTGTTGAGCGGGGTCAGCGGAACGCCCATGCCGTCCAGGGCCTTCTTCATGTGCAGGCGCAGGTCGCGGGCGAAGTCCCACTTGGCTGAGACCCGGGTCTTGACCACAAGCCGGGTGACGAGGGCTTCGGCGCTGATCGACTCGAGGCCCCAGATCTCCGGCTTTTCGAGGATATAGGCGCGCCACTTGCGGCTCGAGGCCAGGGCACTGGCGACGCGCAGCAGCTCGTCCTGCACGGCCTCCACGTCGGAACTGTAAGGGATGGCGAGGTCGATGATGACGCGGGCCCAGCCCTGCGACATGTTGCCGACCCGCAGAATCTCACCGTTGCGCACGAACCAGAGCGTGCCGTCGACATCGCGCACCTGAGTAATGCGAATTCCGACCGTTTCGACGACACCGGATGCGAATCCCACGTCGACGATGTCGCCAACGCCGATCTGATCCTCCACCACCATGAACAAGCCGTTGAGGATGTCTTTGACGATGTTTTGAGCACCGAAACCGAGGCCTGCGCCGATCGCCGCGGTGAGCAGCGCGAAGGAGCCGAGGATGTCTTTGTTCAGGGTGGTGACGATGAGCAGCAGTGCGGTGATCAGAATGAACACGTTGACGATGTTCGCCAGCACGGCGCCGAGTGTGCGCGAGCGCTGCACGACGCGCACGGCAGCCAGGGGGGAGACGTTCAGCGCCTGGGTGTCGTCGACCTTCTGGTTCTTCTTGACGCCAGAGACGATCTGTTGCACGACCCGGCGAATCACGAATTGCAGGGCCCAGCGCAGTGCGAAGGCGACGACGATAATTGCCGCAATGGCGAAAATCTTTCCGACGTAATCGGTCCACGGAATATCAGCGATGGAGGTGGCGAGGTTGGCCCAGAAAGTTTCCCAGTTCATATCCAAGCCAGTCTACCGAGGGGCCTCGGCGGTACCCGGGAGGTAGCCCCGGTCGCTGGTGACCGATCACCCACGCGGCCAGCGCAACCCGGTGCAGAGAACGCAGGCAGCGGCATCCTCTCGATTAGCTGTGAACGCGTCGGCGCACGCGAAAACCCCGCGACCTGGCTGGTCGCGGGGTTCGCAGTGCTCGGTGGTGCTAACTATTCGGCGTCGCGAGCCTGTACCCGGAGCGAACGCTCGACTCCGGCCAGGTTTTCGACCACGAGGCGGCGCAGAGCGGCCGGCTCGGGGTTCGCGTCGAGCCAGGTCTTCGTCGCGTCGGCGAGGGCCTGGTTGTTCAGCGGTGCCGGGTAGAGACCGATCACGAGCTTTTCGCCGATCGAGAAGCTGCGCGCCTCCCACACTCGCTGCAGCATCTCGAAGTAGGTCGGGACGAACGGCTCGAGCAGGCCTGAGTCGTTCACCCGCAGGAACCCGGCGGCCGTCGTGCGCACGATGGTCGTCGCAGCCGTGTCAACATCGATCAGCGACGACCAGGCGGCGAGCTTATCCTCCGCAGTGGGCAGGGCGGCCCGGGCCAGGGCAGCCGACTGTGCGCCGGTCGCCGTGTTGTCGGCCGCGAGGGCCGCGTCGATCTCAGCGGCGTCAGCGCGGCCACCGGCCACGAGGGCGGTGAGCAGCTCCCAGGCCAGGTCGGTGTCGACGGTCAGGCCATCGAGCACGGTGCTGCCCGAACGCAGCGCCGCCACGTTATCAAGCTGCGCCGGGGTGGCTGCGACGGAGGCGAAGAACTTCACGAACTGGAACTGGGCATCGCTTCCCACCGCCGCGCCCTGTGCGAGCGCCCAGAGTGCATCGGCGACCTCGGTCGTTACGGCTTCGCGGTACGGCTGCGCCACGTAGTAGCTCGCGGTGAGCACGACCTGGCCAAGCACGGTGCGCAGCGTGGTCGACTCGGTTTCGGTGGCGACATTGTTCAGCACCAGGCGCACGAAGTCGCGGGCCGTGGTTTCGGCGTCGCGGGTGGCGTCCCAGACCGAACCCCAGACCAGGGCGCGGGCGAGCGGGCTCTCAATGGCCGAGAGGTGCTCGAGCGCGACGGCCTCCGAAACCGGGTCGAGGCGCACCTTGGCGTAGCTGAGGTCGTCGTCGTTGAGCAGAATCAGGTCTGGGCGTTTCTGGCCGACGAGAGCGGGGACATCCGTTATCGAACCGTCAACGTCAAGCTCGACGCGATGCGTGCGCACGAGCTTCTGCGCGTCGTTGAAGGTGTAGAAACCGATCGCGAGGCGGTGCGGGCGAATCGTGGGGTAGTCGGCGGTCGCAGTCTGCAGCACAGTGAAGCCGGTGATCGTGCCCGTCTCGTCCGCGGCGATCTCTGGGCGCAGAGTGTTGACGCCGGCGGTCTCGAGCCAGAGCTGGGCCCAGCCGCTGAGGTCGCGGCCGCTGGCAGCCTCGAGCTCGACCAGCAGGTCGGAAAGCTCGGTGTTGCCCCACTGGTGCTTCTGAAAGTAGGAGCCGACGCCGGTGAAGAACGCGTCGATGCCGACCCAGGCGGCGAGCTGCTTGAGTACAGAGCCACCCTTGGCGTAGGTGATGCCGTCAAAGTTGACGAGCACATCATCGAGGTCGCGAATTGTGGCAACGACCGGGTGGGTCGAGGGAAGCTGGTCCTGCTTGTAGGCCCAGCTCTTCTCCATCACGGCGAAGGTTGTCCAGGCTTCATGCCACTCGGTGGCCTCGGCAGTGGCGATCGTCGACGCCCACTCGGCGAAGCTCTCGTTGAGCCAGAGGTCGTTCCACCAGGTCATGGTGACGAGGTCGCCGAACCACATGTGGGCGAGCTCGTGCAAAATGGTGACGACGCGGCGTTCCTTGATGGCGTCGGTCACCTTGGAACGAAAGATGTACGTTTCGGTGAAGGTGACCGCGCCGGCGTTCTCCATGGCGCCGGCGTTGAACTCCGGCACGAACAGCTGGTCGTACTTGTCGAAGGGGTAGGCGTAGCCGAACTTCTCCTCGTAGTAGGCGAAGCCCTGGCGGGTTTTCTCGAGGATGTAGTCGGCGTCGAGATATTCGCTGAGGCTCTTGCGGCTGAACACGCCGAGCGGGATGGTACGTCCGTCGCTCGAAACGAGTTCGCCGCGCACGACGGCGTAAGGACCAGCGATGAGGGCGGTGATGTAGCTCGAGATCACGTGGGTCGGTGCGAACGCCCACGTGCTGGCACCGTTGCCGGCGTCGGTCGGTTCGGGGGTGGTGGAGTTGGAAACAACCTGCCACTTGCTCGGCGCGGTGACGGTGAAAGCGAATTTCGCTTTGAGGTCGGGCTGCTCGAACACGGCGAATACGCGGCGAGAGTCGGGTACCTCGAACTGGCTGTAGAGATAGACCTCGTTGTCGACCGGGTCAACGAAGCGGTGCAGTCCCTCTCCGGTGTTGGTGTACAGCGCGTCGGCGACGACGATGAGCTCGTTTTCGGCCTGCAGATCATCCAACTGAATACGGATGCCGTCACTCACGACGGCCGGGTCGAGCGCCCCGCCGTTGAGGGTCACCGAGTGCACCGTGGAAGTAATGGCATCGATGAAGGTCGAGGCGCCGGGGGTCGCAATAAAGCGCACCGTGGTGGTGCTGCCAAAGGTGGTTGGACCGGTAGTGAGATCGAGCACGACGTCGTAGCTCGCGACGGTCACGAGCGCGGCGCGCTCCTGGGCTTCGATGCGGGTGAGATTTTCTCCAGGCAACTTGGTTCTCCAATTCGGTTCACGATTGTGAGGCTTTGGCGCTCGTGGCGCCATCGCACCCCTTAAGCCTAACCATGACTGGTTGCCGCGCTGGCTAAGGCGTGGCTCTGCTCATCCTGGTGAGAGTGAGCAAAAGATCTGCAGGTTCGGCGGCAACTTGTCGGTGCCGGTCGGTGCCGGTCAGTGCCGGTCAGTGGGTTTCGTCGGTATGGTCAGGTGCGCCCGGGGCGTCGGCGGGTAGCTTGACCGTGACTGGCGGGGTGCTACCGCTCGCCCTGAAGGAGACGAATTGGCGCGTCATTACGGCCGCCACACCGTGCAGTGGAACGTAGCCGCCACCGTTCGGCCCGTCGCCTGGCTCCTGATCGGGCTGCCAGCGCTCATTTTCGCCGCTGCTCGTGCCCAGGAGTCGCCGGGTCAGGGCCGCACCCGCCGACAACAAATCGTCGAGGGCGACCTGCAAATCGTCGTCGTCAACGGGTTCGGACCGGAGCGCGGCGCGCAACACGGCACGGCGGATGAGTTCCTTCGCGAAGGACCCCGTCACGCCCTCGGAACGTACGGCCGCCGCGTCGAGGGCGGCCGCGGTGAAGGGCAAGGTGCCTGCGTAGCGGCGGAACAGCCGCTCGCGTTCTGCCAGCGCGGGCAATGGCACCTCGACGGCGAGGTCGACCCGGCCGGGCCGTTCGGCGAGGGCTCGCTCCAGGACTTCGACCCGGTTGGTGGTCATGACGAAGGCCACATCGGCGTCACCGTCGAGTCCGTCGAGAGCGTCGAGCACCTCGAACAGCAGCGGCTGCGGCGTGGCGTGGCGCTGCATCGCGACCAGGTCGATGTCCTCAAGGACGACGATTGACGGCGCAAACGTGCGTGCGATCTCAGCTGCGGCTGCGATGTGCACGATGCTGGACCCGGTGAGCAGTACGGCCGTGATGCCCGGTGTTTCGCTCAGCAGGTGGCGCACGGTGAGCGTCTTACCGGTGCCGGGAGGACCGTAGAGCAGTACTCCGCGCTTTAGGTGCTGGCCGGCGGCGAGCAGGGCCTGGCGTTGCTCACCGATTCCGATGACGTGGTCGGAAATGGTGCCGAGGATTCCCTCCGGCAGCACGATCGCCGCAGCGGGCACGACGGGGCGTTCCAGAAAGGTGATTCCGGCGCCGGACCCGTATTCGGTTTGCACGAATGAGAGCACCTGCCCGCGCAGCACGCTGTGCTCGATCATGAGCTCGCGCAGGTGAGCCAGAAACGCGGTCACGATCTCCGGCGCGACCGCCATGATTTCGAGTTCGGCGGTGTTTCGCCCGAATTGCGGGTTCGCGGCGCGCTGCAGCACAGCGATCGGCTGGCCCGTAAAGCGGATGAGCCGCACGCCGAAGGAGACCACCTGACGGGTCGACGTCGGACCGGTCGCCCTGGCCGAGTAGTCCACCGGACCGGGGGCAAACCCCTGGAACGGGCTGGCCACGAGCTCGGAAAGGGTGGAGTGAAACCGCTGCTGGCCGCCGGATACGCCGAGCAATACATCAGGGTCGGGGCCGCTGAGGCTGGTCAGGGCGATATCGGCATCCACCAGTCGATGATCGGCGAGGGTCTCAGACACGACCGGCAAGGTCGACGCGTTCGCGCCGAGGTGCTCGGTGACCTTTTCGCCGAGCGGTGACAGCGCGGACCGGCCGCGGTCATCCGCGTTGGCGACGACGCGGTCCATGAACTGTTTGAAGGAACGTACGACGTCTCGGTCGAAAGTGTCCTCGGTCATGAATAAGTCCTTTCGATCGGGTAGCTAGCTGGACTGAGCGATGACTGCCTCGGCGACGGCCACCGCGTCGGTGCGGGACTCGACCTGGTACGCCGACTGGCCGAGCGAGAAGATCACGGTGCAAAACGACGACGTATCGGCGCTGATCTGCATGGCGTGCTCACCCTCGACCGCGCCCTCCGGGGCGACGGGCGGCAGGGCGGCCTGGCCGTCTGCGGTGACGAACACCGCGGCCACGTTATCGAGGGTGGCAATGTCGTCACAGGTGTAGGTGCTCGCCGTCGCTGTCGTCGGTGCGATCGTCGCTGGCGATTCTGACAGTTCTGCCGGGGGCTGAGCGGTGCATCCGCTGAGCGCCACGATGGCGAGAAGAACGGTCGGCGCGATGCGACCACGGCGTAACATTCGGTCAGCCTAGCAGCGGGCATTTTGCCGCATGAACCGTGCTTTCCTTGGTATTCCGTAACCAAACGGAGAGCATACCTGAATGGATCCCATAATGGTATGCTCAGGAAATGAGCCGACAAATAGCGGTGCGCCTGCCCGACGAATTAGTGGAATACCTTGACCAGGCGGTGGGTGAAGGGCGGGAAAGTAGCCGTGCTTCCGTGATCACTCAAGCTCTCGAACGAGAACGGCGACGCGAACTCGCCCTGCGCGACGTGCGCATTCTGACCGACCGTTTCGCTCAAGCCGACGATCTGGACGAACTTGCCAGCTTTGGCGCGAGTATTCCGTCTGACCTCGCCTAACGATGCGGGCACTTCACATAGCGCACCTCGACAGGGCCCGGCCGGTCCTCGTTCTAACGCGCGAACTCGTGCGCCCCCACCTCACCCGAGTTACCGTCGCACCGATCACCAGTACCGTGCGGGGTCTGTCGACCGAAGTCCCGGTAGGCCCCGCGAACGGCCTCGACCAGGACTGCGCGGTGAGCTGTGACAATGTCGTGACCATTCCGGTCGCCAGCCTCGGTCGCCAGATTGGCTTTCTGCTGCCCCAACAAGAGGTGCGGCTGAGTGCCGCCATCGCCGCGGCATTCGACCTCGACTGACTACCAGGCGCCCGGTTGGTAGTCCTTGAGAAAGACGCCGTAGAGGTCTTCGCCGGCCTCGCCGCGCACGATCGGGTCGTAGACCCGGGCCGCGCCATCAACCAGATCAAGCGGGGCATGAAAGCCCTCCTCGGCCAGGCGCACCTTGGTCGGGTGCGGACGCTCATCGGTGATCCAGCCGGTGTCGACGCTCGTCATGAGGATGCCGTCTTCGAGCATCTCCTTGGCGCTGGTGCGGGTGAGCATGTTCAGTGCGGCCTTGGCCATGTTGGTGTGCGGGTGGCCCGGTCCTTTATACCCGCGACCGAACACGCCCTCCATCGCCGACACGTTCACGATGTACGTTCGGCGGGCGGCGGATGCCGTGAGCGAGGCCCGCAGACGGCTCACCAATAAGAATGGTGCGGTCGTATTGCACAGCTGTACTTCGAGCATCTCGAGCGGGTCCACGTCTTCGACGTTCGCGGTCCAGCTGTTCCGCGAGTGCAGGTCGGGTACGAGACCGCCGGCGTCGATCGCGGTGCCAGCGGCGAGTCGCTCAAGCGACGAGGACCCCGCCGCGAGGGCCAGCCGGGTGAGGTCATCCGCTGTGAGGGCGCCGGCACCGGACGCGGCCGCGAGCAGCGGGTGACCGGAGACCGACGCGGCCAGGGCGAGCGGATGCGCATCGTTGGTGTGCCCGAATGACACGATCTCGGGCAGCGGGCCGTCGGGCAGGGGAGATTCCTCGGCCTCGACGAGCGGGGAGTACGAGCCGCGCGAGCGGCGCACGGTCTGCGCTGCGTTGTTGATGAGAATGTCGAGCGGACCCTGGGCCGCAACCGAATCGGCGAGCGCGATCACCTGGGCCGGGTCACGCAAATCGATACCGACGATGCGCAGGCGGTGCAGCCAATCCTTCGAATCGTCCATCGCGGCGAAGCGGCGAACGGCATCGCGCGGAAACCGGGTGGTGACGGTGGTGTGAGCGCCGTCACGCAGCAGGCGCAGCGCGATGTACATGCCGATTTTGGCGCGGCCGCCGGTGAGCAGCGCCCGCTTGCCACTGAGATCGGTGCGAGCGTCGCGCTTGGCGTGACCGGAGAGGGCGCAGCTCGGGCAGAGCTGGTGGTAGAACGCGTCGACCACGGTGTACTTCTGCTTGCAGATATAGCAGGCGCGGGGAACGAGCAGCTCGCCGGCCGTCGCCGCGCTGGTGCCGAGGGAGAGCTGGGCGCCTCGGGTTTCGTCGTCGATGCGGGTCGGGGCGCCGGTCGCTGTGGCGGCGATGACGCTGCGATCGGCGTCGGCGATGACCGCGCGTTTCTCCAAACGCCTGGACATCTTGACCGACTTGAACATCTTGGCGGTCGCCTGGCGCACGGTGACGAAGTCGGCGCTGTCCGGGTCCACGTCGCGCAGCGAGGCGAGCACCCGCAGGGTCACTTCGAGGTCGTGCGGGTCGATTCCGGCGAATTCGGGGGCCGCCGCGCTCGATTCGGCTGCGCTCGCGTCGGTGGGCGCAGTGGTGGGGGGCGCGGTGGTCATCCGCGAATTCTACGCGGGCCGACTGTGAGCATCCGTTCAACCGACGACAAACGGGCGTGCGCGACCGAAACCGCCCACGCCCGCCGGCAACTACTGAACTAGACCTGGGCCGGTTCCTGAATGGGAATGGCGATGGTCGGCGGCTCGTAGGTGTGGTCGAACGGCATCTGGTCAGTGTCGAGCAGGGGGTTGTCGTCCTGCGTCTTCACCAGTTCGTGCGCTTCCTCGTCGGTGTTCACGCTTGGCATGGAGCCCGGCAGCGGGCGGTTGGCTGATTCGCGCAGGAAGAAGATGGCGATCGCCCCGATGAACGAGGTGGCCATCAGGTAGAGCGCCGGCATCATGTCGTTGCCGGTGCCCACGATGAGCGCGGCGATGATGAACGGCGTGGTGCCGCCGAAAATGGCTACGGCGAAGTTGTACGAGATACCCATGGCGCCGTACCGGCTCGCCGTCGGGAACAGGGCCGGCAGGGCCGAGGCGAGGTTCGAGACGTAGAACGTGACCGGGAACGCAATAAGTGCCAAGCCGAACAGCGTCGACCAGATGTCGCCGATGCCGATCAGCAGGAACGCCGGGTAGGCCAGCACCACCGTGCTGATGGCTCCGATCCACAGCACCGGGCGCCGTCCGATTCGGTCAGACAGGCGGCCGGCCAGCGGGATGCACAGCGCCATGATCACGAGAATCGGAATGGTCAGCGCCGTTCCGTGCAGCTCGTCATAGCCCTTGTTCTCGGTGAGATAGGTGGGCATATAGGAGGTGAGCGCGTAGCCGACCGTGTTCGCCGCGGCGACCAGGATCATGGCGATGATGATGTTGCGCCAGTAGGCCTTGAAGATCTGGATCGGGCCCTTAGGGGTTTCGGCAGTGGCACCCACTGGGTTCTTCTGGGCGGCTTCCTGGGCGTCGAGGGTGGCCTGAAACGCGGGCGACTCGTCGATCTTCATACGGAAGTAGATGGCGACCAGGCCGAGCGGCCCGGCAATGAGGAACGGGATGCGCCAGCCCCAATCCTCCATGACCGACTGACCGAGTGTGAGCTGCAGCACCGAGACGAGCGAGGCTCCGATGGCGAAGCCGAGGTAGCTGCCCATGTCGAGAAAGCTGGCAAAATAGCCGCGCTGCTTGTCGGGTGCGTGCTCGCTGACGAAGGTCGTCGCACCGGCGTACTCGCCGCCGGTGGAGAACCCCTGCACGAGCTTGACGAACACGAGCAGCACCGCCGCCCAGACGCCGATCTGCGCGTAGCCGGGCAGCAGGCCGACCGCGAAGGTCGAGGCGGCCATCAGAATCAGTGTGGTGGCGAGCACCTTCTGGCGACCGATCCGGTCGCCGAGCCAGCCGAAGAACACGCCGCCGAGCGGTCGGGCGAAGAACGTCGCGGCGAAGGTGCCGAGCAGAAACAGGGTTTGAACGGATGCGTCGGCCTCTGGCAGGAAGACGGGCCCCATGGTGGTGATGAGGTATCCGAAGATACCGACGTCGTACCATTCCATGGTGTTTCCCACGATGGTGCCGCCGAGGGCGCGCTTCATAATGGGCTTGTCGACGACGTTGACGTCGGATACTGAGATGCGGCGGCGCAGGAGAGCCTTTTTGGGCTTCACCGCGGCGGCGGCGGCGGCGCTCGTGGCGCCGGAATTCGCGTTGGGCGTGCTTCGGTCAATGGGCATGTTAATTTCTCCCGGGGAGATATTGTGCTTGCGACGTAGAGCTGTACTGCATAGTGCAGATTTTTTTCGACCCATCGACAATACCTGAATGGGGGGCATTGCTCTAATTGGAATTCTCGGGTTCGGGGATGAACGGGCCCGCACGCCCCCGCTTAGGCTGGTTGCATGACTGATTCTGTGGATTTCTGGTTTGACCCCTCGTGCCCCTGGGCCTGGATGACTTCGCGCTGGGTGGACGAGGTCGCTCGGCTGCGTCATTTCGAGGTGACCTGGCATGTCATGAGCCTCGCCGTGCTCAACGAAGATCAGCAGGTGAGCGAGGAGTACGCGGCGTTCTTTCCGCGGGCACTCAAGTACACCCGCCTCGTCGCCGCCGCCAATGAACTGCACGGCCAGGCGATGGTCAAGGCCCTCTACGACGCACTGGGCCAGCAGATTCACCCAGGCAGCAATACGAACCCGGACGAGGTCATTCCGGCCGCGCTCGCCGAGGTCGGCCTGCCTGCCAGCTTCGCCGCCTACGCCGACAGTGACGAGTACGACCGCCAGATGCGGGCGAGCCACTTTGACGGCATCAACAGGGTCGGCCAGGACGTGGGAACGCCCGTGATCGCGGTGAACGGTGTCGCTTTCTTCGGCCCGGTCATTTCCCCGGCCCCGATGGGTGAGCAGGCCCTGGCCCTCTGGGACGGCGTCGTTGCGCTGGCGAGCTACGACGGATTCTTCGAACTCAAGCGCAGTCGAACCCGCGAGCCTATTTTCGCCCAGGCCGTCAGCACGTCGGCCAGCACAAAATAGACTGCTCATATGCGCATCCACATCGCCACGGACCATGCCGGTCTCGACCTCAGCCACCACCTGATCACGCACCTGCGTGCGGCCGGGCACGAGGTCGTCGACCACGGGCCCCAGACCTACGACGCCCTCGATGACTACCCTGCTTTTTGTATTAATGCAGCGCAGGCCACCGTCGACGACCGAGAAAGCGGCATCGAAGCGCTCGGCGTCGTGTTCGGCGGTTCCGGCAACGGCGAGCAGATGGCCGCCAACAAGGTGTCCGGTGCCCGCGCCGCCCTGGTCTGGAACCTCAGCACGGCCCGTCTGGCCCGTGAGCACAATGACGCCAACGTTATTTCCATCGGTGCCCGCGAGCACACCATCGAGGAAGCCACCAGCTTCATCGACGCGTTCATCGCCGAGCCGTTCAGCGACGAGGAGCGTCACGTGCGTCGTATCCACCAGCTCGGAGAGTATGAAACGACCGGAACCATCGCCGGAAAAGACGTCGACGGCGTCGTGAACTGAGGTGCCAGAGGGCCACTCCGTTCACCGCATCACCCGCCAGTTTCAACGCAACTTCGTCGGCCACCGGGTCACCGTCTCTTCACCGCAGGGACGGTTCGTGATCGGTGCCGCCCAGCTCAGCGGGCACACGGTAACGGATGCCCGCGCCGTCGGCAAACAGATGTTTCTGGAGTTCGACCACGGACTGTGGCTGCGCATCCACCTGGGCATGTATGGGGCGTGGGATTTCAGCGGCGAGATTCAGATGGATGCCACGATGGCTTCGGCCAACGGCCGGATGGGGCAAACCAACCAGCACGGCACGGATCTACCAACGTTTGACTCCGCGGGGGAGAACTCGATCTTCAGCATCGGAGCGCCCCGCCGCACCCGGGTGCGCATGTCAGAGCAGGAGAAAGAGATCGACCTCGCCGACACCTTTCCGCCGGAGCCTGTCGGCCAGGTGCGCGTGCGCCTGCTCAGCGACACGGTGTGCGCCGACCTGCGCGGACCGACCGCCTGCGAGGTACTCGACCCAGCCCAGGTCGAGGCCGTCATCGCCAAGCTCGGGCCCGACCCCGAGCTGGAGAATACGCCGCAAGCGGAGCAGCGCTTCGTCAGCGTCGTGCGCAAGAAGCCCACCCCGATCGGCCGCCTGCTGATGGACCAGACCGTGGTCAGCGGAATCGGCAACGTGTATCGCGCCGAAATGCTCTTTCGCGCGGGACTCAACCCGCACGCGCCCGGAAAATCGCTCAGCGACGAAACCGTACGCGACCTGTGGAGCGACTGGGCACACCTCCTTCACATCGGGGTGGCGACCGGCCAGATGATGACCATGGACGGCCTCGATGGCGAGCCGTACCGACTCGCCATGAAGAATCGGGCCGACCGGCACTGGGTGTACAAGCGGGAGGGGCTGCCCTGCCGTGTCTGCGGCACCCACATCGTGCTTGAAGAGATGGCCGCCCGCAAGCTGTACTGGTGCCCGCGCTGCCAGGCCTGAGTCCCTGTGGTGTCAGCGCACTGGGTGGACTGCGAAAATAGAAGCATGATCCGAATTGCCAGGCCCCGTCGTCGCGTCGCCACCTTTGTGAGCGTCGTCGGCGCGGTCGTGTTGGCTCTCGGCCTCACCGCGTGTTCCGGCGAAGACGGGGCCGGCGTGATCGACACGGTCGGCAGCGTTGACTTCGTCAACCCGCTCGCGATCCCGCCGCTGGCCGAATCAACCGTCAATGCCGCCGGTGAGCGGGTGTTCGACCTCACGGCGGAGGCTGGCACGACCGAGTTCACTCCGGGCGTCGTGACCGAGACCTGGGGCTACAACGGCAGCTACCTCGGCCCGACGATCGTCGCCCGGCGCGGCGAAAACGTGCGCATAAACGTCAACAATGACCTCGACGTAGCCACCACCGTGCACTGGCACGGCGCCAATCTGCCCGCCGAAATGGACGGTGGACCGCACCAGATGGTCGAGCCCGGCGCCGAATGGAGCCCCAACTTCGAGATTGACCAGCCAGCCTCAACCCTTTGGTATCACCCACACCCGGAAGGCGATACCGAGCACCAGGTGGAGATGGGTCTGGCTGGGGTCTTCATCGTGCAGGACGACGAGGAGGCAGCCCTAAACCTGCCGCGCAGCTACGGCGTCGACGATATTCCGGTGGTGGTGCAGGACCGCCGTTTCGACGAGAACGGGCAGTTCGTCACCGACGGGCGCGGCTACATCGGTCCGATCGGTGACCAGCTGCTCGTCAACGGCACCCTCGCGCCCTACCTCGACGTCACCTCCGAGGTGGTGCGCCTTCGACTGCTCAACGGGTCAACCTCCCGGGTTTACGACTTCGGATTGAGTGACGGCCGGTCCTTCGACCTGATCGGAACCGATGGCGGACTGCTGGAGGAGGCGGCGCCGATGGACGGCATCCGTTTGTCGCCGGGGGAACGCGCTGAAGTGCTCGTTGAGCTGGTGCCGGGGGAGACCGTGAACCTGCAGTCGAACCCGCCAGACCTCGGCATCTCAGCCAGTGCCGCGACGCGCAACGCCGGTGACGACACCCTCGATGTGCTGGAGCTGCGCGCCGCCGACACGCTCAGCAGCATCGGGGAGACCGCCAGCACCCTCGCGAGCATCGAACCGCTCGACAAAGCGGATGCCACAGTCGACCGGTCGTTCACCCTCAACGGCTACACGATCAACAATCGGCTGATGGACATGACCCGCATCGACGAGACGATCGAGGCCGGCGCGACCGAGGTCTGGACCGTCGACAACGCCATGCCGCTGCCCCACAACTTTCACGTGCACGGCGTGCAGTTTCAGGTGCTGCGGGTGGGCACCGAGCCGCCGCCCGTCGAGCTGTCGGGCTGGAAGGACACGATCTACCTCGAGCCCGGAGTGCGCTACGAACTCATTATGCAGTTTGCGGAATATACCGACCCCGACTTTCCGTATATGTTCCACTGCCACATGCTCTCGCACGAGGACGCCGGAATGATGGGCCAGTTCGTCGTGGTCGAGCCCGGAGAGGAAGCAGGCACCCCGCCGACCGCTCACGACGCCATCGTTCCCCAGTCGAACCTGGCCGTCGGGAGCGGGCCGCGGGCACTCGCGCCAGCCCACGGTCACTAGCTGTCCGCATCCGCTTAACGAGAGAAAGCCGCCAGCTTGAGCCGGCGGCTTTCAGTGTCTCTGCATTAAACAGAGGGGTCGACGGGAATCGAACCCGCGTCATAAGTTTGGAAAACTCAGGCTCTACCATTGAGCTACGACCCCAGGCCCAAAATCTGGGCACTCGAATATCGTAGTACAGGAAACCGGGGGTCGTTTGCCAGTGCGGGCGCATCCGCTCGAAAGGCGTGCATTAGACTGACTGAGGTCATTCCGCGTGTCGCGAGCTACTGCGTGCACCACCGGATTGGTTCCCCAACAAAGTAGTACCGATGGGTCGAAGTAGATCCGGGGCGTAGCTCAGCTTGGTAGAGCGCTCGTTTTGGGGGCGAGAAGTCGCAGGTTCAATTCCTGTCGCCCCGACATTATCCGCAGCACACCGTTTCAATACACAGGAGAGTCTCGAGTGAAGTCCACGGTCGAAAAACTGAGCCCCACGCGCGCCAAGCTCACCATTACGGTGAGCCCCGACGAGCTGAAGCCAGCCATCACCCATGCTTACGGCCACATTGCCGAAGACATCAACATCCCCGGTTTCCGTAAGGGCAAGGTCCCGCCGGCAATCATCGACCAGCGCGTCGGCAAGGCCGCCGTTCTGGAGCACGCCGTCAACGAGGGTCTCGACGGTTTCTACCGCGCGGCTGTCGAAGAGAACAAGCTGCGCCCGCTCGGCCGTCCAGAGGCCGACATCGTCGAATGGCCGAGCAACACCGACTTCTCCGGTGACCTGCTCCTCGCCATCGAGGTTGACGTGCGCCCGGAGATCGAGCTTCCCAGCTACGACGGCCTCAAACTCACCGTTGACGCCGTCGCGGTGTCCGACGAGGAAGTCGCCGAAGAGCTCGACAAGCTGCGCAGCCGCTTCGGCACGCTCATCACGGTGGACCGCCCCGCCAAGACCGGCGACTTCGCCCAGATCGACCTGAACGCCGCGATCGACGGCGAAGAGGTTGACACCGCGAGCGGAATCTCCTACGAGGTTGGCTCCGGAGACCTCATCGACGGCATCGACGAGGCGCTTGACTCGCTCAGCGCCGGCGAGACCACGACCTTCAACTCCGACCTCATGGGCGGAGACCACGAGGGTGAGACGGCCGAGATCACCATCACGGTTATCGCCGTCAAGGAGCGCGAGCTTCCCGAGGCGAACGACGACTTCGCTCAGATCTCCAGCGAGTTCGACACGATCGCCGAGCTGACCGAGAGCCTCAAGGTTCAGGTTGAGAAGTCCAAGGCCTTCGGCCAGGGCAGCCAGGCCCGTGAGCGTCTCATCGAGACGCTTCTCGGCTCGGTCGAGGTTCCGATCCCCGCCGCGATCATCCTCGACGAAGTCAACCGTCACCTCGAGGGCGAAAGTCGCCTGGAAGACGACACTCACCGCGCCGAGGTCACCGAAGCCAGCGAGAAGACGTTCCGTCAGCAGATTCTGCTCGACACGATCGCCGAAGCCGAGCAGGTCAAGGTCAGCCAGGACGAACTCACCCAGTACCTCATTCAGGGTGCCAGCCAGTACGGCATGGACCCGAGCGAGTTCGTGCAGACGCTCAACACCAACGGACAGATCCCGTCGATGGTGGCCGAGGTCGCCCGCAACAAGGCCCTCGCCATTGCCCTGGGCAAGGCCGAGGTCGTTGACTCCAACGGCAAGCCGGTCGACCTGAGTGAATTCACCGGCCCGGTCGGCGACGACACGGCTGTTGAAGCGGATGCTGCTGACAGCGCAGTCGAGGCAGCCCCGGCCGCCGAGGCTGACGCTGAGGTCGCAGCTGAGGTCGACGAGAAGCCCAAGAAGAAGAAGGCTGCTGCCAAGAAGTAGTACCTGTGTGCGTGAGAGGCCGGCTGGTCAGTACTTTTTAGAGGTGCTGGCCAGCCGGCCTCTTGCATGCCGCCGGGCACCTGTGCGATGGCCGGTAATCTGCCGAGGGCGAACAGAGCCATTTTGACGCTCGCGCTCCGATAGATTCATTGAGAAGCGACAACTGAAACGGAGCACGACATGGCCGACCCGACACCCACCAATGGTGTATTTGACCGACTGCTGAAGGACCGCATCATCTGGCTCGGCTCAGAGGTCCGTGACGAAAACGCGAACGAGATCTGCGCCAAGATCCTCTTGCTGGCAGCGGAAGATTCCAAACGCGACATCTACCTCTACATCAACTCTCCCGGCGGCTCGATCACCGCCGGCATGGCGATCTACGACACGATGCAGTTCGTACCCAACGACATCGTCACGGTCGGTATCGGCATGGCAGCCTCGATGGGTCAGTTCCTGCTTACCTCGGGGACCAAGGGTAAGCGATACATCACCCCGAACGCTCGCGTGCTTCTGCACCAGCCGTCCGGCGGGTTCGGCGGCACGGCCGCCGACATCCAGACCCAGGCTCGCCTCATCCTCGACATGAAGCAGCGCCTCTCCGAGATCACGGCCGCGCAGACCGGCAAGACCCCCGAGCAGATCAACGCCGACGGTGACCGCGACAACTGGTTCAGTGCGCAGGAAGCCCTCGAGTACGGTTTCGTCGACCATCTCCGCGCATCCGCTTCGGATGTCATCGGCGGCGGCGGCACCGACCCCGACGCCGACGCCACCAAGTAGTCCGCCGAAACTGAACAGGAAGAAATCATGACTATCCCCACATTCGGTGGAACGGCCTACAGCTCGATGGGCGGCTCGACCAAGCACTTGACTAATAACGGCGCACCTGAATCGCGCTACATCCTCCCCACCTTCGAAGAACGCACCGCCTACGGCTACAAGCGCCAGGACCCGTACGCCAAGCTGTTCGAGGACCGCATTATCTTCCTCGGCGTGCAGGTTGACGACGCCTCCGCCGACGACGTGATGGCCCAGCTCCTCGTGCTCGAAAGCCAGGACCCGGACCGCGACATCACGATGTACATCAACTCGCCCGGTGGATCGTTCACCGCCATGACGGCGATCTACGACACCATGCAGTACATTCGCCCGCACGTGATGACGGTGTGCCTCGGCCAGGCGGCATCCGCTGCGGCCGTATTGCTCGCCGGTGGAACCGCCGGCAAGCGCCTCGCGCTGCCGAACGCGCGTATCCTGATTCACCAGCCCTCGGTTGGTGGGCAGGGTGGCGGCCAGGCTTCTGATATCGAGATTCAGGCCGCCGAGATTCTGCGCATGCGGGTCTGGCTCGAAGAGACCCTCGCGCACCACTCCAACCGGAGCGTTGAGCAGGTCAATAAGGACATCGATCGCGACAAGATCATGAGCGCGGCCGAGGCCCTCGAGTACGGCCTGATCGACCAGGTTCTGACCAGCCGCAAGAACCTTCCGATGTTGGTTAAGTAGCCGCACACCGAAATACCGCTGCGGCGCGTCGCCTTCGGGCGCCGCGCCGTTTCGGTTTGTGGCGCGCTGCACGAAAGTGTCGGACGCACAGGCTAGGCTCAATTGCAGCGAGACCAATGGAGGAGGCGGACATGGCCCGAATAGGCGAAAGTGCCGACCTGCTCAAGTGTTCCTTCTGCGGAAAGAGCCAGAAGCAGGTACAACAGCTCATCGCCGGCCCCGGCGTGTACATCTGTGACGAGTGCGTCGAGCTGTGCAACGAGATCATTGAAGAGCGACTGGCCGAGGCCGGCTCTGAAGCGACCGCCGGTGAATTCGACCTCCCCAAGCCCAAAGAAATCTTCGGTTTCCTCGAGGAATACGTCATCGGCCAGGAACCCGCCAAGCGTGCCCTCGCCGTCGCCGTGTACAACCACTACAAGCGTGTGCGGTCTCGTGCCACGCTCACCGCGGCCGAGGCGATCCACGACGATGTCGAGATTGCCAAGTCCAATATTCTGCTGATCGGCCCGACCGGCTGTGGCAAGACCTACCTGGCCCAGACCCTGGCCAAGCGTCTCAATGTACCCTTCGCCGTAGCGGATGCGACGGCCCTCACCGAGGCCGGCTACGTCGGTGAAGACGTCGAAAACATTCTGCTCAAGCTGATTCAGGCCGCCGACTACGACGTCAAGCGCGCCGAGACCGGCATTATTTACATCGACGAGATCGACAAGATCGCCCGCAAGGCCGAGAATCCGTCGATCACCCGCGACGTCTCCGGCGAGGGCGTGCAGCAGGCGCTCCTGAAGATCCTCGAGGGCACCATTGCCTCCGTGCCCCCACAGGGTGGGCGCAAGCATCCGCATCAAGAGTTCATTCAGATCGACACCACGAACGTACTATTCATCGTGGCCGGCGCCTTCGCCGGGCTCGAAGACATCATCTCGTCTCGGGCCGGCAAGAAGGGCATCGGTTTCGGCGCTCCGCTGCACATCAAGGGCGACGACATCAACCTGTTCAGCGAGGTTCTGCCCGAAGACCTGCACAAGTTCGGGCTGATTCCCGAGTTCATCGGCCGGCTTCCCGTCGTCACGACGGTCACCCAGCTCGACCAGGTGGCGCTCATGCAGATTCTCACCGTGCCCAAGAACGCGCTCGTGCGGCAATATCAGCGCATGTTCGAGCTCGACGGCGTTGAGCTGGAATTTGAGCAGCCCGCCCTGGAAGCCATTGCCGACCTGGCTGTGCTTCGCAAGACCGGTGCCCGCGGTTTGCGCGCCATCCTCGAAGAAGTGCTTGGACCGGTCATGTTCGAGGTGCCCTCCAGCACCGACGTCGAGCGGGTCATCATCACCCGCGACACCGTGTTGAACAATGCCCCCGCTGAAATGGTGCTGCACAAAACCCGCCAGGTGAAGTCGGCGTAAGCCGCTGAATAGTCGCACGGGGAAGCGACGATGAGCGAGCAGTCATCCGGCGCAAGCCCCGGCGTGTTTCAGCCGATCTCGACCGGCATTGTTGCCGCGATCACCGGGTTCGCCAGTTCGTTCGTGTTGGTGATTGCGGGGCTGCGCGCCGTCGGCGCCTCCGAAGCTCAGGCGTCTTCAGGGCTGCTGGCGCTGTGCCTACTCGTCGGTGTGGCCTGCATCGCGTTGCCCTGCTACTTTCGCATGCCGATCTCATTTGCCTGGTCAACACCCGGCGCGGCACTCCTCGTCGCGGCGGGCGCCACGACCGACAACTTCGGCGCGGCCGTCGGCGCCTTTCTCGTCTGCGGTGCGCTCATCGTGCTCTGTGGCCTCTGGCCGCCGCTCGGACGGGTCATCACGAGCATCCCGAGGCCCCTCGCCGGCGCGATGCTGGCCGGTATCCTCTTTCCCATCTGTCTCGCGCCGATTCAGGCGTCGATTGAACAGCCGCTGCTGGCGATTCCCGTCGTGCTGGTGTGGCTGGTGCTCTACCGGCTGGCCCCGCGCTGGGCGGTCCCGACGGCCATGATCGTGGCCGCGATCGGTATCGGCATAACCGCGGGAACGGGCTGGCTGTCAGCACCGACATCCGCTCCCGGTCTGGTCTTCGTCGCGCCGGTTTTTGATCCGCTCGTCATTGTGAGCCTCGGCTTGCCGTTGTTCGTCGTGACCATGGCGGGCCAAAACGTTCCCGGATTCGCCGTGCTCTCAACCTTCGGCTACCGGCCGCCGCCGCGTTCGGTGCTGGTCTGGTCGGGGATCGGCACCATGCTCGGATCGGTCTTCGGCGCGCACAATATGAACCTGGCGGCCATTACGGCGGCCCTCATGGCTAGCCCGGATGCTCACCGCGATCCGTCGAAACGCTGGATTGCCACGGTCGCATCGGGTTTTGGCTATCTCGTGCTTGGACTCGGGGCAGGGCTAGCCACAGCCCTCGTTGCGGCGTCGCCGCCCATTTTGATCATTGCCGTCGCCGGTCTGGCCCTGCTCGGTGCGCTTGTGACGAGTGTGACCAGCGCGCTCGAAGAACCGGATCACCGCATCAGCGCGATGGCGACCTTTCTCGTGACCGCATCGGGCATCACAATCGTGGGCATCGGGTCGGCGTTTTGGGGCCTCGTGGTCGGTGGCATCTTCATGCTCTGGCTTGGCTGGCGGCGGCCCCTCGGTGCGTAGACGACCATGGACCCGGCTCAGTGGACAACTTTGGTGGGTGCCGGCGGGTCCGCACCCACCAAAGTTGTCTATTGAGCGGATGCCGCAGCCTCGTTCAGGCCGCGGCGGTCGAGGAGCGGCTGCAACGCTGCGTCTCGGCCGCGCCAGTGGCGGTAGGCCTCAAGCGGGTCCTTCGTACCGCCGACGCCGAGCAAGCGGTCCCGAAAGCGGTTGCCATTGGTGCGGGTGAGCCCGCCATTCTCCTTGAACCATTCGACCGTGTCGGCGTCCAGCACCTCGCTCCAGATGTAGGAGTAGTACCCAGCGTCATAGCCGCCGGAGAACGTGTGCGCGAAGTACGTGCTCGCGTAACGGGTGGGCACGGCAGGATTGTCGAGTCCAACGGAGGCGAGGGCATCCGCTTCGAACTGGGCAACGTCGGTAACGACCGTGTCAGCGTCGATGCGGTGCCAGGCCTGGTCGAGAAGCGCGGCGGCGAGGTATTCGCTGGTCAGAAATCCCTCGTTGAAGGCCGAGGACGCCTGGATGCGATTTACCAGGTGTTGCGGCATCGCCTCGCCCGTCTCGTAGTGGTGGGCATAGTTCGCCAGCACTTCGGGCCAGAGCATCCACATTTCGTTGACCTGGCTGGGAAACTCCACGAAGTCGCGGTACACGTTGGTGCCGGAGAACTTGGGATAGGTCGCGCGGGCGAGCAGCCCGTGCAGGGCATGGCCAAACTCGTGAAACAGCGTGGTGACCTGGTCATAGGTGAGCAGCGTGGGTTGGCCAGCTGCCGGCCTGGACACGTTGAGGTTATTGCAGACCACGGTTGTGTCCGTGCCGAGCAGCGCGGACTGCGAGACGAGGGAATTCATCCACGCTCCGCCACGCTTGGAATCGCGGGTGTAGAAATCGCCGATGTACAATCCGATACCGGTGCCGTCGTCGGTGCTGACCTCGAACACGCGTGCTTCGGGATGCCAGCCGACCAGGTCGGGCCGCGCAGTGAAGCTGAGGCCGTAGAGCCGCTGGGCCGCGAAGAACACTCCGTTGGCGAGCACGCTTTCGAGTTCGAAATAGGGGCGCATCGCCGCGGTATCGACGTCGTACTTCGCCCGGCGCACCTTCTCCGTGTAGAACGCCCAGTCCCAGGCCGCCAGCTCGAAGCCACCGCCCTCGGCATCGATCACGGCCTGCAGGTCGGCCTGTTCCACGAGGGCGTTCCGGGCGGCGGCCGGAGCAAGACCGCCGAGCAGATCCCAGACGGCGCCGGGAGTCTTGGCAGTCTCGTCGGCGGTAACGTAGGCGGCATGGCTGTCGAACCCAAGCAGGCTGGCGCGCTGGGCACGCAGGTGCGTGATCTCGATCACGAGCGGCCGGTTGTCGTTGCCGGCTCCGGCCTCATCAGAACGGATGCCGCGGGCCCGGCTCGCCGTTAACAACCGTTCCCGCACGCTCCGGTTGGTTAGGCTCGCGAGGTACGGGTGCGACGTGGGCAGAACGAGACTGATCAGGTATTTACCGTCGAGGCGGCGTTCGGCGGCCGCTTCAGCCGCAGCGGAGATCTCGCCGTCGGTGAGCCCGGCGAGCTCGGCCACGTCGTCGATCACCAGCGCGAGTTCGTTGGTGTCGGCCAGCAGATTCTTCTCGAAGCGGGTGGTCAGGATCGACAGGCGTGAGTTGAAATCACGCAGTGCCCGCTTGTCTTCATCGTCGAGCCCGGCTCCGGCGAGCGTGAACTCGGTGTAGTAGCGGTCGATCAGATAGAGCGACTCGGCATCGAGACTCAGACTCGCTCGCTGCGAGTGCACGGCGGCGATGCGCGCGTACAGTGCGGGATCGAGTCGGATCGAATCGGCGTGGGCGGCCAGCAACGGCGCGAGCTCTTCTTCGAGGTCGTTGGTGAAGTCGCTGGAGTCTGACGAACTCTGGTTGAAGAAGACCTCGGCGACCCGACCCAGGGTCTGCCCGCTGCGCTCGAGGGCGACGAAGGTGTTTTCAAAGGTGGGCGCATCCGCTGTGCCGGTGATGAGAGCGACCTCGACGAGCTGGTCGGTCATGCCCTGCACAAAAGCCGGCCGGTAATGGGCGTCGGCAATCTGCGCGAAGGGCGGCAACTGGTAGGGCAGCGTACTGCGGGCGAAGAAGGGATTGTTCGCGGTGGAAGCCATACTCCCAGACTAGCGACCGGCCCGAGCACGCTCGCCAGCGCGCGGCGCGCAAATCAGGCGCAGGCTGCCGCGGGGTCGTAGGATCTGACCATGACAGACCTGACCGCGAGCTCCGAGTCCGCTCCACGTGACCAGTACACCCACGGTCATCACGAAAGCGTGCTGCGCTCACACACCTGGCGCACGGTGGCCAACTCGGCCGCCTATCTGATTCCCGATCTCGTAGCCGGCGGCGTGCTGCTGGATGTCGGCTGCGGACCCGGCACGATCACGGTTGATCTGGCCCGTCGGATCGCCCCCGGCCGAGTCGTCGGCCTGGACGCGTCGTCCGAGATCGTCGAGCGTGCAGCCGGGCTGGCCGCCGATGAGGGAGTGCACAACGCGCAGTTCCAGGTCGGAAATGTCTACGCATTGGACTTTCCGGATGCGTCGTTTGACATTGTGCACGCCCACCAGGTGATGCAGCACCTGGCCCGTCCCGTCGCCGCCATGGCCGAGATTCGGCGAGTGCTGCGGCCCGGCGGCGTCTTCGCCGCCCGTGACGTCGACTACGGGGGAGTGATGATCGCTCCCGTGATCGATGCTCTCACCGAGTGGATGCGGGTCTACCGCGAGGTGCACTACTGGAACGGCGGTGACCCGGATGCCGGACGCTCGCTGAAAGCGTGGGCTTTGGCGGCGGGCTTCACCAGCGTGACGAGCAGTGCCTCCATGTGGTGTTTCGCGTCCGACGCCGAACGGGAATGGTGGGGAGAATCCTGGGCCGTGCGGGTGACCGAGTCGAGCTTCGCAGCGCACGCCATCGAAGCCGGCGTGGCCGAGCTGGCCGATCTGAAACGGATGGCGGCCGCCTGGCGGGTGTGGGTGCGCGATCCGAACGGGTGGTTCGGCATGCCGCACGGCGAAATTCTCGCGCGGGCCTGACCCAGGAGTTACGGGTTAGATCCACTCCTCGTCATCGTCATCCGTGTTGGTGGACGGCTGCGTGATGGTGGCGCTGTCATCGACCGGGTTGAACCGAATGATGGTGCCATCGTCCAGCTCGATCACCGGCTTGGACTCCAGCCAGGTCAGTGTCCAGCGCCAGGTGCTGGTGTCCACGGCGAGGGCAGCGAGGTCCTCCTCGACGGCGTGCACGGCGATTTCCACGACGTGGGGGAGGCCGGCGGGCAGGGTACCGCCGAGTGACCAGCGAGTGCCGAGTTGCATGACTTAGACGTCGATCTCGTAGGTGACCCAGTCGGTGCGGGTGCCGACCTGGTCATAGAGCACCTGGGCGGTGGCGTTGTCGGCGGCGGTCAGCAGCTGCACCTGGGCCAGCTTTCGAACACGCGCGTAGGACTTGGTGAAATCCATCAGCTGCGTTGCGACGCCCTGGCCGCGGGAATCCTCGGTCACGAACAGGTCATCGAGAAAGAGTGCAAGATCGCCGCTGAGCGTGCGCGGCACGGTGCGGTAGTGCGCGAAACCGACGAAGTCGCCGGCGTCATTGACCGCGACGGCACCGTCGAGAGAGTTGTTCGCGTCGATGATCCAGCTCCAGACCTGCAGCGCGATCTGGTCGGTCAACTCGCTCTCGTAGAACGCGCTGTAACCCTCAAACAGGCCCAGCCAGGGGAAGAAATCTTTGTCGCCCAGCGGGCGTACGGTAACTGACATCTGGTTTCCTAACTTTCCAACACGGTGGCGAAAACGATGTCGGTCACGGCGAGTTCGCTGCCGTCGACAAAGGTTAATTCTTGAATTCGGCCGACCGCTTTGAGATCGGCGGCGGCCAGGGTAAGCAGCGCGATTTCGGCCGGTGCACCGCAGATCACTGCGGAATCCAGCTCGGACTTCTGGGAGGCCTTGGCATCCGTTTTAGCCCGACGGATGCCGGTGAGCGCGCGACTGGCCAAATCCAGCAGGGCGATGTTGCCGGTGGCAACCTCATCGCTGCCGAGCAGGTCGGCCGCGACGGGCCACGGTGCGGTGTGCACCGAACCCTCATTCGACCAGGACCAAGCTTCTTCGGTCGCGAACGGCACGAACGGTGCGAACAAGCGCAGCAGGGTGGCCAGCGCGGTGCGCAGCGCAGCAACAGCGGAAGCCTGGCCGGTTCCGGGCTCGCCGTAAGCGCGCTCCTTGACCAGTTCAAGGTAGTCGTCGCAGAAAGTCCAGAAGAAGCTCTCGGTGGTTTCCAGCGCCCGAGCGTGGTCATAGTTCTCGAACGCGGTCGTGGCCTGGGCGACGACGGCGGTCAGGCCGGCGAGCATGCTCTGGTCGACCGGCTCGGTCACCGGGGCGTCGATGCTGCCCTGCGACATGGAGACGAATTTGCTCGCGTTGAGAATCTTGATGGCGAGGCGACGGCCGATCTTGATCTGCGTCGGGTTCTGCGGATCGAAGGCCGCATCGGTGCCCAGGCGAGAGGATGCCGCCCAGTAGCGCACCGCATCGGATCCATGCTTTTCGAGCATGTCGGCCGGGGTGACCACGTTGCCCTTCGACTTCGACATTTTCTTACGGTCGGGGTCGACGATGAAGCCGCTGAGCGCGGCGTGCTGCCAGGGTGACTTGCCGTGCTGCTGCTCTGAGCGCAGCAGGGTGGAGAACAGCCAGGTGCGAATGATGTCCTGGCCCTGCGGTCGCAGCGAGTACGGGAAGACGAGGTTGAACAGCTCCGGGTCCCGCTCCCAGCCGCCGGCGAGCTGCGGGGTGAGCGAGGAGGTGGCCCAGGTGTCCATCACGTCGACCTCGCCGACGAAACCGTTGGCCTGGCCGCGCTGGCTCTCGGTGTAGCCGGGGGCGGCATCCGACGAGGGGTCAACCGGCAGCAGGTCGCGGGTGGCGACGATTGGCTGGTCGAAGACCGGGTTGGCGTCGGCGTCGAGCGGATACCAGACCGGCAGTGGCACGCCGAAGAAGCGCTGACGCGAGACGAGCCAGTCGCCGGTGAGGCCGTTGACCCAGTTCTCGTAACGCACCTTCATGAATTCGGGGTGCCAGGCCAGCTCGGTGCCGTGCTCGAGCAGGCGGGCGCGCAGCTTTTCGTCGCGAGCACCGTTGCGGATATACCACTGGCGGGTCGAGACGATTTCGAGCGGCTTGTCGCCTTTTTCGAAGAATTTCACGGCGTGCACGATGGGTTTGGGGTCGCCGATCAGGTCGCCGCTGGCTTTCAGCAGCTCGACCACGGCCGCTTTCGCACCGAACACCGTTTTGCCGGCGAGCTGCGCATACGCTGCACGGCCGGCTTCGGAGGTGATCGCCTCTGGGACTTCGGCCATAATGCGACCGTCGAAGCCCATGATTGCACGGTTGGGCAGGTCGAGCTCCCGCCACCAGACGACGTCGGTCACGTCGCCGAAGGTGCAGATCATGGCGATTCCCGAGCCCTTGTCCTTTTGGGCGAGGTGGTGGGCGAGCACCGGAACCTCAACGCCGAACACGGGGGTGGTCACCGTGGTGCCGAACAGGTGCTTGTACCGTTCGTCATCCGGATGCGCCACCAGTGCCACGCAGGCCGGCATCAGCTCGGGACGGGTTGTTTCGATCTCTATCGTGGTGCCGTCGGGCTTTGCGAACGACACCCGGTGGTACGCGGCCGGCATGTCCTTGTCTTCGAGTTCGGCCTGGGCGACCGCGGTGCGGAACGTGACGTCCCACAGGGTCGGTGCCATCGCCTGGTATGCCTCGCCGCGTTCGATGTTGCCGAGAAAAGCCAGCTGCGAGGTGAACAAGGCTTCCTGGCCGATGGTGCGGTAGGTCTGGGTCCAGTCGACGGAGAGGCCGAGGGTGCGCCACAGCGCTTCGAACTGCTTCTCATCTTCCTTGGTGAGGGTTTCGCACAGTTCGATGAAGTTGCGGCGGCTGATCGGCAGCTGGTCGGCGGCCTTGACGCTTTTGCCGTCGCCGCCCTCGAACGGCGGAACGAAGTCGTCGGTGTAGCCGAGCGACGGGTCGCAGCGCACACCGTAGTAGTTCTGCACACGACGCTCGGTGGGCAGGCCGTTGTCGTCCCAGCCCATCGGGTAGAACACGTTCTTGCCGCGCATGCGCTGAAAGCGGGCGACGACATCCGTGTGGGTGTACGAGAACACGTGGCCGATGTGCAGCGAGCCGGAGGCGGTCGGCGGGGGAGTGTCGATCGAGTAGATCGTCTCGCGGGTCGCGTTCCCCCGGGCGAAGCGATAGGTGCCGTCGGTCTCCCAGCGGGACTCCCATTTAGCTTCGAGCCCTTCGAGGGCTGGTTTCTCTGGCACTCGATTGTCTGCGGCGCGATCGGCGGTGGTCATAGCTCTCCGGTTCGTATGCGGCACCGTGTCGGTGGTGAGGTGCCTAAGTCTGCCCGTCTAATCTACCCGATCGGCTCTTTTTCCCCGAACGGGCAGAGCGGTAGGGCGCGTCGGCAGGTGTTTAACCGAGTAGTCGGGGCACAGCTGAGAGCAATTGCACCGAATACGGATGCTGCGGCGCGGCGAATACGCGCGCCGCCGGACCACTCTCCACGATGCGCCCGCTGCGCATCACCGCGACCTCGTCGCTGATGTGCTGCACGACCCCGAGGTCGTGCGATATGAAGATCAGGCTGAGTCCGCGTTCCCGCTGCACGTCGTCGAGGAGATCGAGCACTTGCGCCTGAACGCTCACGTCGAGGGAGGACACGGGCTCGTCGCAAATGAGGATTTCGGGACGCCCGGCCAGTGCCCTGGCGATGCCGACACGCTGGCGCTGTCCGCCGGAAAGTTCGAGCGGGCGCCGCGGCAGTACTGTTCGGGCCAGTTCGACCTCATCCAGCAGAGTCGTGAGCCGGGCAAGGTTCTGCGGAGACCGCCGCGAACCCCGTGAGTCGGTGAGCGTGGGACCGAGGGCATCCGCGAGAATCTCGGCGACGCTGCGGCGCGGATCGAACGAGCCGAGGGCATCCTGATAGATCGCCCCAATGCCGGGTCGTTGTCCCCGCCGGTCCTTCTCGGCGATCGAACTCCACGGCCGGCCAAACAGCGCTACTTCGCCCTGTTCCGGTTTCAGCAGTGCGAGCATCAGGCGAGCCGTCGTGGTTTTTCCGGAGCCGGATTCACCGACGATGCCGAGGGTGCTGCCCCGATGCAGTGCGAACGAGACGTCGTCGACGGCGAGCTGCCGGCTGCCGTCGGGACGCCGAAAACTCCTGGTCAGGCCGATGGCCTCGAGCACGATTTCGCCCTGCTCCGTGGCGTTCGGGGCCGGGGAGCGGGGAACAGTGTGGGCGGCGGGGGAATCCAGCGGGCTCAGCCGGCTTCCGCGCGGCTTGTCCGCCGGAACCGCGGCGACCATGCGGCGGGTCTGCTCGTGCTGTGGGGAACCCAAAACCTGTTCGGTCGGGCCGGATTCAATGAGCCGGCCGTCGTGCATCACCGCAACCCGATCGGCGATGCGGCTCACCACCGCGAGGTCGTGGCTGATCAGGAGCAGGGCGGTGCCGCTCAGTTTGATCTGCTCGAGCAGCGCCAGAATCTGCGCCTGCACGGTCACGTCGAGCGCCGTCGTCGGTTCGTCGGCGATGAGCAGCGGCGGGCCCAGCGCGATCGCCGCCGCGATCAGGGCGCGTTGGCGTTCACCGCCGGAAAGCTGCCCGGACAGTTTGTGTCCCTGTTGAGCCGGGTCGGGCAGTCCGACGGCATCGAGCAGTTCGACCACCCGGCGGGCACGAGCCGCGGCGCCGAGGGTCGTGTGCAGGCGCAGCGAGTCGGCGATCTCCCGGCCGATCGGCCGGAGTGGGTCGAGCGAGACCAGGGCATCCTGCAGCACCAGGCCGACGTCCTTGCCGCGCCGAGACTGCCAGGCCCGGTCGGTCAGCCCCAGCACGCTGCGCCCGCCGAGGTCGAGCCGGTCGGCCTGCACCCGGGCGTTGCCGCCGGCGAGTCCGAGCAGGCTGCGCGCGGTCACGCTCTTGCCCGAGCCGGATTCGCCGACGATGGCGAGGCACTCGCCCGGTGCTATCTCGAACGACACTCCGTTCACGACCGGCTCGTTCGCGCCGAAGCCCACACGCAGGTTGTGCACGGTCAGCGCCGCGGTGGCGCTCATGCGTGCCGCATTCGGCGGTCGATGCTGCGGCCGAGCACGGTGGCGGTCACGGCGGTGAGCACGATGAACAGACCGGGAAAGAAACTCATCCACCAGGCCGAGGTGATGTACGTACGTCCGGCCGAGAGCATCGCGCCCCACTCTGCGGTCGGCGGTTCGGCACCGAGGCCGAGATAGCTCAGTGTTGCGGCCCAGACGATCGCCTGGCCGACTCCGAGGGTGGCGAGCACGAACAGCGGCGCGAGCGTATTCGGCAGAATATGACGCACCAATATCTGCCAGCGGGTGCGGCCGAGCACGGTCGCGGCCTCGACGAAGGCGGCCCCGCGCACGGCGATGAGCTGCGCGCGAATAATGCGGGCGTAGCCCGGGGCGGTGGACAGCCCGACCGCTATGGTCGCCGTCGCCACGCCGGGGCCGAACACCAGGATGAACAGCAGGGCCAGCAGCAGACCTGGAAACGCGAACAATACCTCGAGTAACCGGTTCACGGTGAAATCGACGATGGGTCCGAGCATTCCGGCCAGGGTGCCGAGCACCACGCCGAGCCCCAGACCGATCGCGGTCGCGGCGATACCGATCACGAGCGAGTACTGGGTGCCGTGCACGACCCGGGTGTAGATGTCGCGGCCGGATTCGTCGGTGCCGAAACCGTGCGCGAAGCTCGGTGGCGAAAACGCCGCCAGCGGGTCGATGGCGAGTGGATCGCCAGGGGCTAGAAACTGCGGCGCCACTGCCGCGATCAACAACAGGAGGGCGAGCAAGCCGGCCACGCCCTCGGCCACTCCCAGACGTGCTGGCCGAACGGACTGGTTGGAACGCACGGCGAGCTCGGCCTGCACCTCGAGATCGCTCACGAGAGTCGCAGCCGGGGATCGACCAGGCGACTGACGGCATCCGTCAGCAAAGTCATCAGGATATAGGCGACGGCGACGATCATGACGACGCCGATCACCACCGGAACGTCGCGCAGGGTGACCGCGTTCAGCAGGGTGCGGCCCAGTCCTGGCCGGGCGAAAATAGTCTCGACGACGACCGCGCCACTGATCAGTGAGCCGAAGGCCCAGCCGGAGAGGCTGATCGCCGGCAGGGAGGCATGACGCAGTGCGTGGATCCAGCGGACCCCGCGCTCACCCTCGCCACGCGCCCGCGCCGAGAGCACGAACGGGCTCTCCAGAGCGATCATGAGGGACTCACGCATGATCTGCCCGAGAAAACCGGCCAGCGGAATGGCCAGGGTGAGCACCGGTAAGACCAGTCCGGCCACCCCGCCAGTACTGATCGGGGGCAGTGCGCCGAGCCAGATACTGAACACGACGATCAGTGAGGTCGCGAGCCAGAAATGCGGCAGCGCCGCCGCGACGATTTCGAGGCTCGACCCCACCCGGGCAGCGACCCGACCACCGCGCGTCGACCAGGTGGCCAGGGCCAGAGCAATCACCCATGCCAGGCCGAGGGCGAGCACGGCGAGCAGCAGGGTGCCGCCGAGCTGGGCCAGAACGAGCGGGCCGACCTCCATATTAAGGGCGTAGGAACGCCCGAGGTCACCGGTTGCTAGGCGTCCCAGCTGAACCAGGTACTGCGTGAAAACGGGCTGGTCGAAGCCGTACTCCGCGGTGACCGCAGCGAGTGCCTCGGGGGAGGCCTGCGACCCCGGGCCACCGAGCACAGCCTGAGCCGGGTCGCCGGGAATCAACCGCACCGAAAAAAAAGTGACGGATGCCACGGCCCACAGCACGAAGATCGCTCCGGCCAGACGCACGCCGAGTCGGCCGAGCGCCCGCAGCCCGGAGCGATCGGTCGGCGCTACCGGTTCAGCCACGCGTCGTACAGCGTGGGAACGGCCACGGTCGGCAGCGTGCGCAGGCCAACGACGTCGCTGCGCAGCAGGTAGTGGTTCTGCTGGTCGTAGAGCGGCAGAATGTAGAAGCCCGCCAGAATGCGGTCCTGCGCTTCGGCGTAGAGCGACGTGCGCTCTGTTTCATCCGCGGTTCGGGCCGCCGTCGTGAGCAGTTCGTCGATCTCGGGATCGTTGACCTGGGCGAGGTTGGCGAAGTACCCGCTCGGGGCCGGCACGATGCTATCGGAGTGATACAGGATGCGCAGCACGTCGGGGCCGACCTTGGTATACGGTGCGCTCACGGCGTCGTAGTCGTTGGTGGCGAGCGCGGCATACCAGCTGGAGAGATCCATCGGGGCGAGCTTCACTTCGAAACCGGTCTCCTTGGCCGTGGCCTGGATCTGTTCGAACACGCTCTGCTCGGCCGGAATGGACTGGTTGGTGCTCACCGGAAATTCCACCGAGAGTCGCACGCCGTCTTTGACCCGGTAGCCGTCGGCATCCGTCTCGCGCCAGCCTGCCGCATCGAGCAGCTCCGCGGCGGCCGACGGGTCGTAGTTGAACAGGGCTTCGTTCGACACGCCCATGGCCTCGACGCTCGACAGCGCCGAGTACGACCGAGTGGCGGTGCCCTGGAACAGGCTCGACACCGCGTCGTCGACGTTGGCCGAGCGGATGAACGCCTCACGAACGCGCACATCGTTGAACGGTGCCTGACCCGAGTTCAGTTCGATGCGGTTGGAGGCGCCGGGGCGCGGCGAGTCGAGTTGCTCGATCGAGTCGCTCTGCTCGGCCTGCACGATGGTGTCGGGCTGAGCGTTGTCGATCACGTCGACTTCGCCGGACTGCAGCGCGGCGTAGCGGGAGGCCGAGTCGGGAATGAAGCGCCAGATCACCTTGTCGAGGTAGGCGGGACCGCTGTGGTCGGCATCCGCCGGCGGGGAAACATAGTCATCATTGCGCACGAGGGTGATCGCGTTCTGCTTGACCCAGCTGTCGACCCGGAACGGGCCGGTGCCCACCGGGGTGGCACAGTTCTCGTCCTGGCTGCGCTCGAGCGCGGTGGGGGATTCCATCGCGAGCCAGACCTGCGACAGCGACTCGAGCAGAGCGCTGTCGGGTTCCGTCAGAATAAAACGCACCACGGTGGGGGAGACAACCTCAGTACTGGCGACCTTGCCGAGGGCGAGGTAACCAGTCGAGGAGAGCGTTTCGGGATCCTGCAGGTGGGCGACATTCGCCTGCACTGCTGCGGCGTCGAAGACCGTGCCGTCGGTGAAGGTGACGTCATCGCGCAGAGTGAAGTCCCAGGTCAGGCCATCGGCGCTCGGCGTCCAGGTCTCGGCCAGCCACGGAATGATCTGGCCGGCGGAATCACGCGAAACCAGCGACTCCAGGTACTGCGCGCTGATCATTCCCTGCGGAAAATTGCCCCCGACGTGCGGGTCGAGGCAGCTCGGTTCGGCATCACCCGAGGCGTAGGTGAGGGTGCCGCCGCTTTGCGGCTCGCCGACGGGTTCGTTCGAGGTGGTCGGCGTGCAGCCGGCGGCCAGCAGGCCGACGGTGACCAGGCCGACGAGCCCTCCGAATGACCGAGCGGTGCGCGTGGAAACGCGGTGGGGAGCAGACATTCACAAACTCTTTCATCCATTGCCGAGTTGGTCTCAACTGAACCGACCCATCGTGCGAATGGGCCGACCTATAACACTAACGCCGTCCCACTCCAGTACAATCGAAAGTGGATGACAGTGACCCGGCCATCACCGGGAAGTCTTCGGAAGAACGGATGCCCACCTTCGGGTGGACAGCTCAGTAGAACCGAACGAGTCGGGCCCGTTACAGCCTGTGAACAAGCGGTCGCCCGGCAGTTTTGGGCGGCAAGCGAGGTGGTACCGCGGCGATTTCTACAGAATCGTTCGTCCTCGTGGAGCAGGGCCCCAGTGACCCGTCCCGGTAGGAGAAGCATTTTGTACCCCAAGAGCCGCAACACGACCCCCCACGGCACACCCGCCGAGGCCATCGTTCCGTCACCGAACTTTCCCGTGCTCGAGAGCGAGGTGCTGGAATTCTGGAAGAACGACGACACCTTCCAGGCCTCGATCGACGCACGCGCCGGCGCCGAAGAGTGGACCTTTTACGACGGCCCGCCGTTCGCCAACGGCCTGCCGCACTACGGGCACCTGCTCACCGGATACGCCAAAGACCTGTTCCCCCGGTTTCAGACCATGCGCGGCAAGCAGGTGCACCGCCGCTTCGGCTGGGACACCCACGGCCTGCCGGCTGAGCTCGAGGCTGAACGCAAGCTCGGCATTACCGACAAGAGCCAGATCGAAGAGATGGGCCTCGCTGCCTTCAACGCCGTCGCCCGCGAGTCGGTGCTCGAATACACCAAGGACTGGGAAGAGTACGTCACCCGGCAGGCCCGCTGGGTCGACTTCGAGAACGACTACAAGACCCTCGACATCACCTTCATGGAGTCGGTGATCTGGGCCTTCAAGCAGCTGCACACCAAGGGCCTCGCCTACGAGGGTTACCGGGTGCTGCCCTATTGCTGGCGAGACCAGACCCCGCTCTCCAACCACGAGCTGCGTATGGACGACGACGTCTACAAGATGCGCCAGGACCAGACCGTCACGGTCACCTTCCCGCTGATCGGCACGAAGGCCGAAGCCCTCGGCCTGACCGCGGTGCGTGCCCTGGCCTGGACTACCACCCCGTGGACCCTGCCGTCCAACATGGCCCTCGCCGTCGGCCCCGACATCACCTATGCCGTCGTTCCGGCCGGCCCGAACGGCACGCCGGACGCCGAGGTGCTGCGGGAGGCCGCCGATGCCACGGCAGAGGTGCTCGGAGCCGAATACCTGATCGCCATCGACCTGGTCGGCAACTACGCCAAGGACCTGGGCTATGAGTCGGCGGCGGACGCCGTCGCATCCGTTTCGCGCACTGTTACCGGGACCGAGCTCGCCGGTGTCGGCTACGACCGCCTGTTCGACTACTACGCCGACACCGCAGTCTGGGGCACCGAGCAGGCCTGGCGTTTCGTCGTCGCCGACTACGTCACCACGAGCGACGGTACCGGCATCGTGCATCAGGCTCCCGCCTACGGCGAGGAGGACCAGAAGGTCTGCGAGGCCGCCGGAATCCCCGTCATCCTCTCCCTCGACGACGGGGGAAAGTTTCTCAGCGACATTTCCGAGGTGGCCGGCCAGCTCTGGAGCGACGCCAACAAGCCGCTCACCGCGCTGCTCAAGGCCAACGGCCGGCTGTTGCGCCAGGCCAGCTACGAGCACTCTTACCCGCACTGCTGGCGCTGCCGCAACCCGCTCATCTATAAGGCCGTGTCAAGCTGGTTCGTGCGCGTCACCGACTTTCGCCCGCGCATGGTCGAGCTCAACCAGGAGGTGAACTGGGTTCCGGAGAACGTCAAAGACGGCCAGTTCGGCAAGTGGATCGGCAACGCCCGCGACTGGTCGATCAGCCGCAACCGCTACTGGGGCTCCCCGATTCCGGTCTGGAAAAGCGACAACCCCGATTACCCCCGAACGGATGTCTACGGCTCGCTCGACGAGTTGGAAGCCGATTTCGGGGTGCGCCCGACCGACCTGCACCGCCCGTACATCGACGAACTCACCCGACCGAACCCCGACGACCCCACCGGCCAGTCCACCATGCGCCGCATCACGGACGTGCTCGACGTCTGGTTCGACTCGGGCTCCATGCCGTTCGCCCAAGTGCACTACCCGTTCGAGAACCGGGAATGGTTTGAAGCGCACAACCCGGCCGACTTCATCGTGGAGTACATCGGGCAGACCCGCGGCTGGTTCTACCTGCTGCACGTGCTCTCCACCGCCCTGTTCGACCGGCCGGCGTTCAAGAACGTGGTCAGTCACGGCATCGTGCTCGGCAACGATGGCCAGAAGATGAGCAAGTCGCTGCGTAACTACCCCGACGTCAACGAGGTCTTCGACCGCGATGGCGCCGACGCCATGCGCTGGTTCCTGATGAGCTCGCCGGTGCTGCGCGGCGGCAACCTCGTCGTCACCGAGGAGGGAATTCGTGAGGGTGCCCGCCAGGTCATGCTGCCGCTGTGGAGCACCTGGTACTTCTTCTCCCTCTACGCCAACGCGTCTGCGTCCACTGACACCGCCGGTGCCGCCGGCTACGACGCCACCTGGCGTACCGACTCGACCGACGTGCTCGACCGCTACCTGCTCGCCAAGACCCGCGACCTCATCGTCGGCGTCACGAGCGACCTCGAAGCCCTCGACAGCACGGTCGCCGCCGCCCGCCTGCGGGACTTCGCCGACGTGCTCACCAACTGGTACGTACGCCGGTCCCGCGACCGGTTCTGGGGCGGCGCGGCTGCCGGTGCCACCTCGCACGAAGCCTTCGACACGCTCTACACCGTGCTGGAAACCGTCTGCCGGGTCACGGCTCCGCTGCTGCCGCTCGTCACCGAACGCATCTGGCAGGGCCTGACCGGCGGCCGCAGCGTGCACCTCGAAGACTGGCCCGATGCCGCCCTGTTCCCGGCCGACGAAGAACTCGTCACCGCGATGGACCAGGTGCGCCTGATCAGCAGCACCGTGCTGTCGCTGCGCAAACAGGCCGGCCTGCGCGTGCGCCTGCCGCTGACCAACCTCACCGTCGTCACCGGCAACACGTCCGCTCTCGCTGCGTTCGTCGGCATCCTCCGCGACGAACTCAACGTGAAAACGGTCACCCTGATCGAGCTCGAAGATGACAGTGCCGCCGCGTACGGCGTCACCAGCAAACTCGTCGTCAACGCCCGCGCTGCCGGTCCCCGCCTCGGCAAGCAGGTGCAGCAGGTGATCAAGGCTGCTCGCGCCGGCGACTGGAGTGAGACCGACGGCATCGTGACGGCCGGCGGCATCGCCCTCGAGCCGAGCGAATTCGAACTGACCCTCGAAGCGAACAACGAGGCGGGTGACGGCAGCACCGCGCTGGCGTTATTGCCCGGCGGCGGGTTCGCCCTGCTCGCCACCAGCACCACGCCCGAACTCGAGGCCGAGGGCTTTGCCCGCGACCTCATTCGTGCCGTGCAGGACACCCGCAAATCGGCCGGTTTTCAGGTGAGCGACCGCATCCGTCTCGATCTGCTGTTTCAGAATGAAGCGGATGCCGACTCCTTCGACCTTGCCCTCGGGGTGAACGTCGCGGACGAAACCCTCGCCACGACGTTCAGCACCCATCGCCCGTCGCAGGGCGAATTCTCCGCCGATCTGCCGTCCGAATGGCTCGAAGCGCGCGTCGGCGCGCCGGTCGAACACTACGTGCGCTTTGAAGCCGACCACTATGTCAATTTGGGCGCCGTCATTGTTGCCGTCGCACGCGTGAATGGAGCCATCCTTGTCTGACACCAACGCCCCTGCTGAGGGCACGCCCGACGACGACACTGCCGGCTGGAAGAACATCACCGGTCGCGGTGACGATGAGGAGCCGATGAACCAGCCGGCTCCGCTCGATTCTTTTCGTGAAGCCGGCGACGCCGTCTTCGCCGACCTGCTGCAGCGGGTGGGCGAGGCCCAGCCGCAGCCGCGTCTCGCACCGACACGTCGGGCGCTGGAATTCCTCGGCGACCCGCAGACGTCGTATCCGATCATTCACATCGCCGGCACTAACGGCAAGACCAGCACGAGTCGTATGGTCGAGAGCATCGTGCGTGCCTACGGTCTGCGCACCGGCCTGCTGACCAGTCCGCACCTGGTCCGGCTGAACGAGCGCATCGTTATCGATGGCGAACCGATCAGCGACCAGATCCTCGCCGCGAACTGGACCGACATCCAGCCCTACCTAAAGCTGGTCGACGGCGAGCTTGAAGCCGCCGGCGAAGCGCCGCTGACCTTCTTCGAGGCGCTCACCGTGCTGGCGTTCGCCTGCTTCGCTGACGCGCCGGTGGATGTCGCCGTGATCGAGGTCGGCATGGGCGGCGAGTGGGATTCCACCAACGTCGCCGACGGCCAGGTCGCCGTCTTCACCCCGATCGCCCTCGATCACACGCTGCGCCTGGGCAATACCGTCGCCGAGATTGCCCGCACCAAGAGCGGAATCATCAAGCCGGCGGCATCCGTGGTCTCCGCGGCGCAGAGCGCCGACGTGCGGGCCGAACTTAATCGCGCAGCGCAACTGACTGAGTCGACGCTGGCCCTCGAGAATGAGGGCTTCGAACTGCTCTCGAGCACCGTCGCCGTCGGCGGGCAGGTCATCTCGGTGCGCGGCCTGGCCGGCACCTACAGCGAACTGTTCCTGCCGCTCTACGGCACCCACCAGGCGCAGAATGCCACCGTGGCCATTGCCGCCGTCGAATCGTTTCTCGGCGCCGGCAGTCAGGCCCTCGCCAGCGATCTCCTCGCCGAGGGCCTGGCGACGACGACGTCTCCCGGCCGCTTGCAGCTTGTCGGTATCGAACCGACCGTGCTCGTGGACGCCGCGCACAACCCGCACGGTGCCACAGCCCTCGCCGCAGCCCTCGAAGCGTACTTCGACTTCGACGAAATCGCCGTGGTCGTGGGAATTCTGGCCGAGAAAGACGCGCAGGGAATCATCGCTGCGCTCGCGCCGCGGGTCGACCGCTTCTACGTGACCGAGCCGCACTCGGAGCGGGCCGTGCGCATGGACGACCTCGCCGACAACATTGCCGAGTGGACCAGCGACCAGATCACCTTCCGCTTCGATGACCTGGCCGGTGCCCTGGAGAGCGCCCGTGAATGGGCCGCCGAGGCACCCAAGCGTGCTGTGCTCGTCACCGGGTCGATCGTGCTCGTCGGCGACGCGATCACCCTCGCCGCCGCCGGTGAGTGGATGGAGAAGTGAGCGGTCCGCGCTCGGTCAAGCGGTCGCTCGCGACGATTCTGCTCGGTTTCGAGACCATCGTCGTCTTTCTGGGCGGCGTCGTCACCCTGGGGCTGGTGTCCGTGGCGACCGAGCCTGGCCCGGTCGCGCCGCTCGGCGTGATCATCGGCGGCGTGCTGCTCTGTGCGGCCATGGTCGCCCTGATCCCACTGCTCCGCTACCGCTGGTCGTACCCGATCGGCTGGGCGCTGCAGGCGATCATTATCGCCACCGGGTTCGTCACCCCGGCCATGTTTTTTGTCGGCGCCCTGTTTGCCGCCATGTGGACCTACTGCATGGTCACCGGCTCCCGAATAGATCACACGCATCCAGATCAACACAAGGAGATTGAATGAACACCCGGATTGAAGAAACCCTCGTTTTGGTCAAGCCGGACGGCGTTGCCCGCAACCTGACCGGCGAAATTTTGCGCCGCATCGAGGCCAAGGGGTATTCCCTGGTCGACGTGAAGCTCGTCGAACCCGACCGCTCACTGCTCGCCGCGCACTACGCCGAGCACGCGGGCAAGCCCTTCTACGAGCCCCTCGTCGAATTCATGGAGAGCGGCCCCATCGTCGCGTTCCGCGTTGCCGGCAATCGGGTCATCGAAGGCTTTCGCGCCCTGGCCGGAACCACAGACCCCACGACCGCCGCTCCGGGCACGATCCGTGGTGACCTTGGCCGCGACTGGGGTTCCAAGGTGCAGCAGAACCTCGTGCACGGCTCCGATTCGCCCGAATCCGCCGCGCGTGAACTCGCGCTCTGGTTCGACTAGGCGCCATCTAAAAGGCCCCCGTCTCGAGGAGACGGGGGCCTTTTCTGGTTATCGTTACAGGCGGTTCAGCACGTCCATATTGACCTGGGCCACGATGAAGAACACGATGTAGCAGACGATCGTGATGACGAACATCCACGAATAAGCCCCTGCAGCCGCGCGGCGAACGGATGCCCCACCCGGCAGATTGCCGACCTTGAAGTTGTACAGCGTCACGGCTAAAAAGACCGGAATGGTCACCGCCCAGGTGGCCATGCACCACGGGCAGAGCACGTCGAGCACGAAGATGCTCTGCCCGATCAGCCAGATCACAAAGATCATCGCACCGAGCACACCGACGTTGAAGCCGACCCAGAACCAGCGCGCAAACCGGGCGCCGGCCAGAATAGCCATGCCGATCGTGATCACGACGCTCCAGGCGGCGAGCCCGATCAGCGGGTTCGGAAAACCGAAAACGGCGCCCTGTGGCGAGGACAGATTCGTCGCGCAGCCGATCAACACACTGAAGCTGCAGCTGAGCTGCGCAGTGGGATCCTCCAGCAGGTGGATCTTGTCCAGCGTGAGGGCGAATGCGGCGGCAAACGCGATGATTCCCGCGATGATCAGGAAAAAGGCCAGCCCGGTTGGACGGTGATAACGCTCTGTCTGCGGCACTCTTGTGATTATGCCACCCGCACGGCGTGGCTTAGTGCGATTGCATGCGATAATCGTTGGTAGTCGTTGAGCCGCGCTCAAGCAGACGCCACAGTGCTTAACGAGTACAGAGCTTAATGGGCAATAGTCGCCCAGTAGAAGGGTCCCACGACCCGCAGTTTTAGCAGCCAGAGCACAGGTCCCCGAATTTACACCGGGGGTCAAAGCCGGGTGCAGCAGTAAAAGATTCGCGGGGATTTCACGCAGGTGGAGACCTCGCACGAGAGAGTAACCGGTGGATGGCGCGGTCATTCACAGCGGTCAAGGAGCGCACCAGTGATGGTGGAAGACAACGAAAACAAAAAACGCAAGAGCCTGTTCGGCACTCGCAAGTCAACCCGGAAGACGCCGGTCACTCTACCGACCGTTGCGCCAGCAGTCGAAGCGCCCGCCATCGAAGCGCCCGCAATGCCGCCGGAGCCTCCGATTAACAAGGTGACCATCGCCGAGTACAACAACGTCACCGGAGCGCAGCAGATGACCGACTCCACGCCAGAGCGCGCCAAGACGACGGACGACCAGAAGGACGGCCAGGCCCCGGCCCCGGTTCGCCCGTCGTATTCCCTGTTGTTTCAGGCGCCGGAGATTCTGCCGTTGCCGGCGCGCACCGGCATCCGCTCGTCGCAGCAGCAATCGCAGCAGGGACTGCACGAGCTGGATGACGACGAGGAAGAAGAGTCCACGACGGTTCGTCGTCGGGCCCGTCGTCGCACCGGCGACGAGAACCGTTCGGGTACCGACGACCCCGCCAACACCGTGGTCAAGGTGCGCGCCCCGCGCGAACCCGAACTCATCACCGAACCCCAGCGCATCAAGGGCTCGACCCGGCTCGAAGCGAAGAAGCAGCGTCGTCGCGACGGCCGCGATGCTGGACGTCGTCGCCCGGTGATCACGGAGGCCGAGTTCCTCGCCCGTCGTGAGTCCGTCGACCGCCTCATGGTCGTGCGCGCCAAGCACAACAAGATCCAGATTGGCGTGCTCGAGGACGGCGTGCTGGTCGAGCACTACGTCGCCAAGAACCAGGACGCCTCGCTCATCGGCAACGTTTACCTCGGCCGGGTGCAGAACGTGCTCCCGAGCATGGAAGCCGCCTTCGTCGACATCGGACGCGGTCGCAACGCCGTGCTCTACTCCGGTGAAGTCGACTGGGACGCCGCCGCCGAGAACTCCGGCACCAGCAACCAGGCCCGCCGCATCGAGCTCGCGCTCAAGCCCGGCGACAAGGTGCTCGTGCAGGTCACCAAAGACCCGATCGGCCACAAGGGTGCCCGCCTCACCAGCCAGGTTTCGCTACCCGGCCGCTACCTGGTCTACGTGCCCAACGGGTCGATGAACGGCATCAGCCGTAAGCTTCCCGACACCGAGCGGGCCCGCCTGAAGAAGATCCTCAAGGAGGTTCTGCCCGACAACGTCGGCGTCATCGTGCGCACCGCCGCCGAGGGCGCCACCGACGAGCAGCTCACCGTTGACGTCAACCGGCTGCGCCTGCAGTGGGCGAACATCGCCGAGCAGGTCGAGTCGGCGCAGGCGCCCGCCGAGCTGCACAGCGAGCCCGACCTGCTGGTCAAGATCGTGCGTGACGTCTTCAACGAAGATTTCCAGCGGATGGTCGTGGCCGGCCCCGACGTGCGCTCGACGATTGAGAATTACCTCAGTCAGGTCGCCCCCGACCTGCTCGAGCGCGTGGAAACCCACGAGGGCGAGGTCGACGCCTTCGACGAGTACCGCATCTCGGAGCAGATCGAAAAGGCCCTCGACCGCAAGGTCTGGCTGCCGTCCGGTGGATCCCTCGTGATCGACCGCACCGAAGCCATGACCGTCGTTGACGTCAACACCGGCAAGTTCGTCGGCAGCGGCGGCAACCTCGAAGAGACCGTCACCAAGAACAACCTTGAAGCGGCCGAAGAGATTGTGCGCCAGCTGCGCCTGCGCGACATTGGCGGCATCATCGTCGTCGACTTCATCGACATGGTGCTCGAAAGCAACCGCGACCTCGTGTCGCGTCGCCTGATCGAATGCCTCAGCCGGGATCGCACCAAGCACCAGGTGGCCGAGGTCACCTCGCTTGGACTCGTGCAGATGACCCGCAAGAAGCTGGGCCTCGGGCTGCTCGAATCGTTCAGCGAGAATTGTGAGGCCTGCGCTGGCCGCGGCATCATCGTGCACCACGACCCGGTCATCAAGCACCGCCAGACGGCGCAGCCGCCGCAGGAACGACGCCCGCGCACCAAGAGTGGAAGCAACGGGGGCACGAGCAACGGTGACAGCGCGCACAACTCGGGCCAGCGTGACGGCTCCAACCGCGACCAGCACGCGGGTTCCAACTCGTCGTCCGATGCTCCCAAGAGCGGGGTGGGCACGCACGGCATAACCGAAGACGCCAAGCATGCCCTCGCATTGATCGCCGCCCGCACCATCACCCGCACCGGTTCCATCGCCATCGTGACCGCACCGGATGCTGCGGCACCTGCGGTCTCGCAGGCTGGTACCGAGCAGGCCGGTACCGAGCAGGCCGGTGTCCAACCGGAAGCAGCGGATCAGTCGACAGCCGTGCCAGTCAGCACAGAATCGGCCGACCCGACGACGGGCACCGAGCGTTCGCGTGGTCGCCAGTCGCGCTCGCGCGGCCAGGGTGGGCGCGGCCAGCAGTCGCGATCCGAACAGGCCCGCGCCCGCCAGGCGGAGCAGGCCAGCACCGCTCAGGCCAGCACTGCTCAGGCCAGCACTGCACCGGCGAACACCGTGCCGACCGAGCCAGCGGCATCCGCTGCCCCGGCCGCTGAGACAGCACCCGCGGCAACAGTCGAGCCGGCAGTCGAGTCGGTCGCCACGGAAGCAGCACCCCGCACCCGCGGCGGTCGCAGCACCCTGGCAGCCGGTGCGCCGGCCGTGCAGACACCCGCGCCCGAGCAGTCGGAATCCGTCGAAATTCTTGACATTCCCGTTAAGAAGTCCACCCGCAATACGCGGCGCCCCAGCAAGCAGGTCACCGACCAGCTGTTGGACTCCGTGCTCGATTCCCTGCCAGAACCGAAACTGCCCGGTCAGGGACGCGCGCGCAGCCGTCGCGTCACAACCGCTGGTGGTGCCGCCGGCCAGGCCATTCTGACCGCGACCGGAACGGTTCCGGCCGCGTCCGCCGCCTCTGCCACCAGCCAGCCGCCGCACGGCGAGTAGGCGCGAGCAGCGAGTTGGGCGACGACGTAATCGGTGGGCGGCTTCCGCTCCTGCGGCGATGGCCTCTCGGCCTCACCGCGGGGGTGTTGGTGGTGCTCGCCGTTTTCGTCGTGCGGGCCCTGTCGCCGGCCTTCGTCGACGAGCAGCTCACCGACTGGCAGCTGCCCGACCGGGTACAGGACACCCTCACCCTCGCCATCAGCGTCATCATCGAGTCGGTGCCCTTCGTTTTTCTGGGCATTCTGCTGTCCGCGGTCGTGCAGGTCTGGCTGCCGCACGGCGTGCTGGCCCGGCACCTGCCGCGCAATCCGATTTTGCGGCGGGCATCCATTTCTCTCCTCGGCATGTTCTTTCCGGTCTGCGAGTGCGGCAACGTTCCGCTCGCGCGCGGATTCATGGTGGGAGGCTTCACTGTCTCCGAATCGATCACGTTTCTGCTCGCCGCGCCCATTTTGAATCCGATCACCATCATCACCACGCACCAGGCCTTCGGCTGGGACGGCCACATCCTGGTCGCCCGGCTGCTCGGCGGGTTTCTGATCGCTAACGTCGTCGGCTGGCTGTTCAGCAAGCACCCAGACCCCCAAAGCCTGCTGACGACGAGGTTCGCTGCCGCCTGCGCGGTCGGTTCGACCAGCGGCCACGGCGGTGCAGGCCACGATCATGAGCACGGCCGTGAGAGCCGGTTCAGCCGCACCACCGAGATCTTCATTCGCGAGACTTCGGTCATCATGCCGGCCCTGTTCATCGGATCGGCCGTGGCCGCCCTCACCCAGGTGTTCGTGCCGCGCTCGGTGCTGCTGGCCCTCGGCAGCAACCCGGTCTGGTCCGTGCTGGCCATGATGGCCCTGGCCTTCATCGTGGCGGTCTGTTCCAACGTCGATGCCTTCTTCGTACTGTCCTTTGGTAGCACTTTTCTTCCCGGCGGTATCGTGGCGTTCCTCGTGTTCGGTGCCCTGATCGACGTCAAGATGCTCGCCCTTATGCGCACGACTTTCACGAGTCGCACGCTCCTGCACATCACAGTGGTGGTGGGGCTGATGAGCGCGGCGCTCGGATTGCTGGTGAACTATGTTGCGTAGGAACGGTTCGGCGCTTCGCTATTGGGCTGAGCGCTGGCAGGGTGTTTTGCTCAGCCTCGTCGTCGTCGTGGCGACCCTGTGGCTCGGCCTGAGCGGTCAGCTCGGGCTGTATATCCACCCGCGCTACTTCGTCTTCACGATCGCCATGGCGGTCGTCGGGCTCGTGCTGGTGAGCGCCGGTTTCGCGCGCCGCCGCCACTTCGCGGTGGAACGTACCGGCCGGGTGGAAACGACCCTGACCGGTGTGGGGGTCGTGCTGCTGCTCGTCATGGGTGTCGCCATTGTCGTGGTGCCGCCGACCACACTGACGAGCGCGACCGCTACCCAGCGCGAGGTAAATTCCGGCGGACTCGGCACCGACGAGGATGCCGAGCAGGCGGCTGCACTGATCGGCACGGGTGATTTCGAGAAGCTGAGCGTACGGGAATGGGTCTCCCTGCTCGCGCAATCCTCCGACCCAGCCTTTTACTCCGATAAGACCGCGCAGGTCACCGGGTTTGTGACCCCCGATGCCGGCGACCCGGAGAACGTGTTCTACGTCGCCCGGTTCGTCGTGACCTGCTGCGCCGTCGACGCCCAGCCAATCGGCGTCCCGGTCTATCTGCCCGGCTGGCAGGCCGAGTACGAGGTCGATGACTGGGTGCAGGTCACCGGTCGGTTCGAGGTGAGCGCGAGCGCAGCGGCGAGCGACCCGCTCGCGATTACCCCGGTCGAAATTCTTCCCGTCGATCAGCCGAATGATCCCTATGTCTATTGAGCAGACTACCCAGCAGCAGCAGCCAGCACTGCGTCCGTTTCGTCGCGCACTCTGGCTGCTCGTTGGCGGTCTGGTCGTGGCCTGTTTCGCCCTAGTCGCCGTGAACCTGATGAGTGGTCCCCGGCTCACGTCCGTCGACGTCGACACGACCGCTGTGGTTTCCGCCGCGAACCAGCGCCTGGTCCTAGCGACCAATCGTCAGCTCGTCGAAGTCACGCCGGACCAGGTGGATATCGCGCCCGCCACGGACTTCCAGGTGACGACGAGCGGTAACTCCGTCGTGATCTCCTTTCCCCAGCCGCTCGCCTACAACACCGACTACGCCGTCTCCGTGCGGGGTGTCACCGGGGCAGCCGTTGACCGCCAGTCGTCCTTCAGTACGGAGTTCAGCACCTCCGAACCGTCGTTGTATTACCTCAGCCGGGCCGCCCCTTCGGTCGGTGCCGACGCGCGGGCCCTCGACCGGATCCTTCGCACCACGGTCGGTTCGACTGAAACAAGCGTTGCCTTTGCCGCCGCGAACATTCAGGAGTTCGTACCGATGGGCACGGAGCTGGCCGTCGTTACGGTCAACGACGACCTGGCCAACGCGCTCTACCGGGTCGGCGCCGACGGCACCGCCGAGGTGCTCAACCTGCCCGGAGTTGGCCTCGTGCACGACTTGCAGGCCGCTCCCGGCCAGTCCCTGGTCGGCTTTCGATTCACCAGCGCAGCGGATGCCGCGGGCCCCCGCTACGACAATGTGCTGTTCATCCTCGACCTGCGCACCAACGCGTCCACTCCGGTAGCCGATCTGAACGGCGACCCACTCAGCGTCACTACCTGGGGATTCATGGCGAATCGCGCCGATATCGTCGCACAGCAATACGACTCGACCATGCTGCTGATCAACCCGATCGACCAGTCCGGCGGTAACCCGCTCGAGAACGAACCAGAGCTCGACCCGCCGGTACCGCTCGGCCAATTTGCCAACCTCACCGCCTTTGCCCCCGACGGGGTGCGCATCGCCGTCTCCGACCGCGATGGCCAATACGTGCTCGATCTCTCGCAGGGCACTGAGTCGGCGATTGTGCCGCAGAGCGTGGCAGGCACCACGCGGTACACGGCCGAGCTCAGGTTTCTGGCCGGGGGAGACGGGGATACGGAGACCGACCGGTACGTGCAGCGGGTGGCCGAGTTTGATCCGGCGACCGGCGCGGTGCGGCAGTACCTGTCCCTCGTTGCGGGGGGCGAGACGCGCACGGTCTACGCGCCGGCATCCGCTTTGGAAACCATCGTCGGCTTCGAGATCTCACCCAACGACCAGTACCTGGCGGTGCAGGTGGTGCCCAATCGAGACAGCGAACTCTCCGACGGCTACCCGGAGAATGCCCAGGCGACGGATGCGACGACCCTGTTTGTGAACGTGGCGACCGGTGAGCTGCGCCGCAGCGTGCTGGGTTTCGACGCCACCTGGCAGTAGTTGCCGGGTGGCCAACGCCGCGGCTACAGCCCGCGGCGCTCCCGAGCGGTCACCCGCAGGCCACTGGCGCGCAACCGCACGATCATCTCGCGAAAGGTGACCGGGAGAGCGCCGGCGGCCACCAGCTCGTGGTAGCTGGCTTCCGGCACGTCGTAGTGATCCAGGTCGAATCCGCGCCGCGGAAGGCCGGCGACAGCGGCGAAGGCGTGTAATTCGTCAAGATTCAAGTCGCTCACGAGGTGTGCCCACACCGTTCCGTGCGCCGGCCAGCTAGGCTGGTCGATAAGTATTGCCATGATCGAAGTCTACGAGCCGCACCGTGTTTCAGATGTGGTTCAGACACGCCGCGCCGTTGGTTTGACCGCGGGTAGCGAATCAGGTAAAGTCAACCCTTGGTGTGCGTTAGGCAAAATCAACGCAAATGCCAAGGTTTTCTGAGTGTGCGCAGCCAACCGGTTCGTACGCTGCAGTCAATTACAGCAGTCAATTCACACTAGTGAGTTTTCAGATTCGGAGCCTTGGGCTCCCCAGAGATTGGTACGTAAAGTGGTTTACGCAGTTGTGCGCGCCGGAGGGCGGCAGGAGAAGGTAGAGGTCGGTACCATCGTGACGATGGACCGAATCAAGGCTGACAAGGACGGCAACGTCGAGCTGGCCGCCGTGCTTCTCGTCGACGGCGACAAGATCACCTCTGACGGGGCGTCGCTGGCCAAGATCAAGGTCACCGCTGAGGTTTTGAACAACCTTCGCGGTCCGAAGATCGTCATCCAGAAGTTCAAGAACAAGACCGGGTACAAGAAGCGTCAGGGGCACCGTCAGGAGCTCACTCGCGTTCAGGTTACCGGCATCGCCTAGGCCTGAGGAGATAGACAGATGGCACATAAAAAAGGTGCGAGTTCCACTCGCAACGGTCGTGACTCGAACGCTCAGCGCCTCGGCGTGAAGCGCTTCGGTGGTCAGGTTGTCGGAGCGGGCGAGATCATCGTTCGTCAGCGCGGCACGCACTTCCACCCCGGCGTCAACGTCGGCCGTGGCGGCGACGACACGCTCTTCGCCCTGGCAGCCGGCTCCGTGCAGTTCGGTGCCAAGGGTGGCCGCAAGGTCATCAACATCGTGGTGGCAGCCGAGTAGGTTTTCACAGTACGGTGCTTTTCAGCACATCGTCAGGGCGGGCTTCGGTCCGCCCTGACGTGTTTCACCGCGGTGTTGTTCAAACACAGCATCGATTTACCGCAGTACCGATTTACCGCACAACGTTTCATAGCACCTTCGTTTTGAAGCATTTCTTGCGCCACCTGAAAGGGGCACTCCATGGCCACATTCGTTGACCACGTGACGCTGCATTTACGAGCGGGCAATGGAGGAAACGGATGCGTTTCGGTCAAGCGTGAGAAGTTCAAACCCCTCGCCGGCCCCGACGGCGGCAACGGCGGCGGCGGCGGAGACCTCGTGCTCGTGGCCGATCCGAGCACGACCACCCTGCTCGGCTACCACCGCTCACCGCACCGCAGCTCCGACAATGGCGGCCCCGGAATGGGTGACCACCGCAACGGGCACAACGGCGACCTGCGTGAGCTCATGGTGCCCATCGGTACCGTCGTCAAAGACATCGAGGGCAACGAGCTGCTCGATATGAATGAACCCGGGCTGCGCCTCGTCGTCGCACCCGGCGGCCAGGGCGGGCTCGGTAACGCTGCCCTCGCTTCGACCAAGCGCAAGGCCCCCGGCTTCGCCCTGCTCGGCACGCTCGGCTGGGAAGGCGACGTTTACCTCGAGCTCAAGACGGTAGCGGATGTCGCGCTCGTTGGGTATCCCTCCGCCGGCAAATCCAGCCTCATCGCCGCCATGAGCGCGGCTCGGCCCAAGATTGCCGACTACCCGTTCACCACGCTGCACCCCAACCTTGGCGTCGTCGAATCCGGCGAGTCCCGTTATACCATCGCCGACGTACCTGGACTGATCGAGGGCGCGAGCGAGGGCAAGGGCCTCGGCCTGGAGTTCCTGCGCCACGTCGAGCGCTGTACCGCCCTGCTGCACGTGCTCGACTGTGCCACCCTCGAGCCCGGCCGCGACCCGATCAGCGACCTCGACGTCATCCTCGGTGAACTGGACGCCTACCCGGTGCCCGAGGGCCAGAAGCCGCTGCTGCAGCGCTCCCAGCTCATCGCCCTGAACAAGATCGACGTACCGGAAGGCCGCGAACTTGCCGCCTTCGTCAAGGCCGACCTCGAAGCCCGCGGCTACCGCGTCTTCGAGATCTCCACCGTCACCCACGAGGGCCTCAAGCAGCTCAACTATGCCCTCGCCGAGGTCGTCGAACAGGGCCGCGTCGAGGCAGCTGCAGCCGAAGCGAAGAAGCCGCGCATCATCATCCGTCCCAAGGCCGTCGACGAGGGTGGCTTCGTCATCAAGGTCGAGGGTGGCACCTTCGGCAATATCTACCGCATCCTCGGCACCAAGCCGGAACGCTGGATCCAGCAGACCGACTTCACCAACGACGAGGCCGTCGGCTTCCTCGCCGACCGACTCGCCAAACTCGGTATCGAGAACGAACTGTACAAGTCGGGTGCCATCGCCGGGTCGACCGTCATCATTGGCCCCGGCCATGGTGTCGTCTTCGACTGGGAGCCCACGCTCACCTCGACCGCCGAACTCATCACGGCTCCCCGCGGAACCGACGCCCGCCTTGACGAGCCCAAACGTCGTACCAGCAACGAACGCCGCGAGGAGTACTTCGGCAGGATGGATGCCAAGTCCTCGGCCCGCGCCGAACTCATTCGTGAGCGCGAAGCCGGCATGTGGCAGACCGGTGAAGAGGAATACAACGAGGACGTGCGCCTCGCCGACGTCACGGTGGCTGCGGACGGCAGCGTCGCCCCGGTCGACCCTGAGGTCGAGGTCGAGGTCGAGGTCGAGGTCGAGGTCGACGCTGACGACGAAACAAACGTCGACGCCGACAGCGAGAACGACACAACGGAAGAAGTACAGAAGTGAGTGGCTTAGCCAGAGAAAATGTAGCGAGCGCGAAACGGGTCGTCGTGAAGGTCGGCTCGTCGTCGATCAGCGGCGACAACTCCGACCAGATCACCCTACTGGTCGACGCTCTGGCCGAGTCTTACGGTCGCGGCACCGAGGTCGTGCTCATCTCCTCCGGCGCGGTTGCCACCGGCATGCCATTCCTGAACCTGGAAGAACGTCCGAGTGACGTCGCCACCCAGCAGGCGGCTGCGGCCGTCGGTCAGAACGTGCTCATCTTTCGATACCAGGAAAGCCTGGACCGGTACGGCATCGCCGCCGGCACGGTGCTGCTGACCGAGGGCGACGCCCTCAAGGAGCCGCACCGCAGCAATACCCGGCGCGCGCTTGAGCGTCTGCTCGACCTGCGCATCCTGCCCGTCGTCAACGAGAACGACACCGTCGCCGTGTACGGCCTGCGCTTTGGAAGCAACGACCGTCTCGCCGCACTCGTTGCCACGCTCATCCACGCGGACCTGCTCATTATGCTCAGCGACGTTGACGCGCTCTACACCAAGCCGCCGCACCTGCCCGGCGCCGAGAAGCTCGATTTCATCGCAGCGGATGACCCGCTCGACGGTTTCGAGTTCAGCTCAAGTGGAGCGACCGGGGTCGGTACCGGGGGAGCGAGCACGAAGGTCGTCGCCGCCCGCCTCGCGACCAAGGCCGGAACCGCCGTTCTGGTCACCTCGACCGAACTGGCCGCTGCAGCCCTGCGCGGCGAGCACGTCGGCACCTGGTTCGAGCCGACGGCCAGCGAAGAGCGTCGCGCCCTGCTCTGAGCCGGATCGGGAGCCCGACCCGGCTGCGCTAAACTGCCTCTGGTCGCTTCCGTTGCGTCCGTAATTCTCGCCGGAGGACCAGTTACATGTGCGGTTGCAGTCTGTTGATACGTGCACTATTCATGGTTTCCGAGTGAGGGCCCGCTCGCAGGAACTTGTTCGTTCGGCGGCGCGCATCGTCGTCAAAGTGGGTTCCTCGTCGATCAGCGGCGAGAATTCCGGGCAGATCGCACCGCTCGTTGATGCCCTCGCCGAAGCCCATGGCCGCGGCACCGAGGTCATCCTGGTGTCGTCGGGTGCGATCGCCATCGGCATGCCGTACCTGAAGCTGCAGGAGCGCCCCACCGACCTGGCGACCCAGCAGGCCGCGGCATCCGTTGGTCAGAATTTGTTGATCTTTCGTTACCAGGACAGCCTCGACCGCTACGACATCGTCGCCGGGCAGGTGCTGCTCACCGCGAGCGATCTCGATAACGCCACCCACCGCGGCAATGCCCAGCGGGCGATGGAGCGCCTGATGGCGTTGCGGATCCTGCCGATCGTGAACGAAAACGACACGGTGGCGACCCACGAAATTCGATTCGGGGACAACGATCGGCTTGCCGCCCTCGTAGCCATCCTGATCGACGCCGACCTGCTGGTGCTGCTCAGCGACGTCGACGCGCTCTACACCTGCCCGCCGCACCTGCCCGGCGCCGAGCGCATCAGCCACGTCGCTTCCGGCGATCCGCTGATCGGCATGGAATTCGGCGCGACCAAGGTCAACGGGGTGGGCACCGGGGGAGCGAGCACCAAGATCACGGCTGCCCGGATCGCCGCGCAGGCCGGAACCGCCGTGCTCGTCACCGCGACCGGACTCGTGGCCGAAGCGTTGCGCGGCGAACCGGTCGGAACCTGGTTTGAACCCTCGCCGGCACCGTCGGCCCAGCGCATCCGCTGAGAAAGTCTAAATAGTCTCTCGGCAGGCCCTCCGGTAAACTTGAGGGCATGTTGCAGTCACTGAACGATGTCGCCCAGCTCACGCCCACCCTTGAGGCCGCTCGCACCGCTTCTCTGTCGCTCGCTTCGGCACCGACAGAGGTGAAGAACAAGGCGCTCAAGCTGATCGCCCAGTCTTTGCGGGAGAACGTCGCGGCCATCGTGACGGCGAACCAGATCGACCTCGATGCTGGGGCGACCAATGGCCTGACCGCCGGGCTGCTCGACCGGCTCAAGCTCGACGAGGCGCGTATCACGGCTCTCGCTGATTCCGTCGACCAGATCGCCCTATTGACCGACCCGGTCGGCCAGGTCGTGCGCGGCAGCAGCCTGCCCAACGGCATCAAGATCAGCCAGGTGCGCGTGCCGTTCGGCGTCATCGGCGTCATCTATGAGGCCCGCCCCAACGTGACCGTCGACCTCGCCGCCCTCGCTATTAAGAGCGGCAACGCTGTCGTGCTGCGCGGTGGGTCCGCCGCCGAGAACAGCAACCGAGTTCTCATCGATCTCGTCCAGGCCGCCATCGCCGCCGCCGGGCTCAACCCCGACTCGGTGCAGACCATCGATCCCTTCGGCCGGGCCGGCGCGACCGAACTCATGAAGGCACGCGGCTTCGTCGATGTGCTCATTCCGCGCGGCAGCGCCAACCTCATTCGCACCGTCGTGACCGAGTCCCAGGTTCCCGTCATTGAAACCGGCGCCGGCGTCGTGCACATCTTCCTCGACGAAACGGCCACCAAGCAGTGGGCGATCGACATCGTGCACAACTCCAAGACGCACCGGCCCAGCGTCTGCAACGCCCTCGAAACCCTGCTCGTGCACCGCAGCGCCGCCGAACGACTTCTGCCCGACGTGCTGGCCAAGCTGGAAGCCTCCGGGGTGACGATTCACGCGGATGCCCGCACCCGCGCCCTCCACCCGTCCGCCGTCCCGGCGACCGACGATGACTGGGCCACCGAATACATGAGCCTCGACCTCTCGGTCGCGATCGTGGATTCTCTCGACGAGGCGATTGCGCACATCCGTCGCTATTCGACCGGGCACACCGAGTCGATCATCACCAACGACCTGCAGAACGCGGAGCGGTTCCTGAACGAGGTGGATTCGGCCTCGGTCATGGTCAACACCTCGACTCGGTTCACCGACGGCGGCGAGTTCGGTTTCGGCGCCGAGGTGGGCATTTCCACCCAGAAGCTGCATGCCCGTGGCCCGATGGGGTTGCCCGAGCTGACCAGCACCAAGTGGATCGTGCGCGGCACCGGACAGGTGCGCTCGTAGCTTTAGCCAGGTCGCTGCTGGCTGCCGCTAGAATGGGGACGGCGGCGTGAAACGTCGCACCCATAATTTGATTTGAACAGCTCGAGCAGCGTGCTGGTCGTTGTGCCTGAATGGAGAACCGATGTCCTTTGTGACTGCTGTGCTGACCGAGGTCGAGCACATCGCCCTGCCGCTGCCCCTGATTGCCTACCCGATGGTCGCGGCCGTGTTGTTCCTCGCCCTAGGCATCGTGCTGTGGAGCTTTCGCGATGTCTCCAACCGTCACAGTGCCAAGGCCGACGCCTACGCGGCAGCGCACGGCGGACCCGGCTCCAGTACCGGTGGCCACTAGAAGCCTGATCGTAACGTGACAGTTCGTCGTCCGCGCATCGGCGTGATGGGCGGTACCTTCGACCCCATCCACCATGGACACCTCGTCGCCGCGAGCGAAGTGGCGCAGAGCTTCGACCTGGACGAGGTCGTCTTCGTACCCACCGGGCAACCTTGGCAAAAAAGCGGCGTGACCGGCGGGGAGCATCGCTACCTGATGACGGTCATTGCCACCGCGTCGAATCCCCGATTCACGACCAGCCGCGTCGATATCGACCGGGTCGGGCCGACCTATACGATCGACACGCTCCGGGACCTGCACGAGGAACGACCAGACGCCGAACTGTTCTTCATCACCGGAGCGGATGCCATCACGCAGATTCTCGGGTGGAAAGACGTGCGCGAGCTGTGGCAGCTGGCCCATTTCGTCGCTGTGAGTCGCCCGGGGCATGAGCTGAGCGTTTCGGGTTTACCCAACCAGGACGTAAGCTTGTTGGAAGTTCCGGCACTGTCCATTTCGTCTACTGACTGCCGGGCACGGGTCAATCGGGGTTTCCCGGTCTGGTATCTGGTCCCCGATGGGGTCGTCCAGTACATCTCAAAGCATCATCTGTATCGGAGTGTGGCATGACGTTGGGAGAGCCTCAGCCGCTCAGCCGACGTCAGGCGCGTGAACTTGCGCGTCATCAGGAGCCCGTTCCCGTTCTTGACGTGCCCGCGCTGACCCCCGCAGCCTTACGCCCAGCTGCGCTGGCAGCCCCGGGGAGTGCCCCAGTCGCGCGGCGGTCCAGTCGCCACCACACGCCCGACCGGGCCAGCGAACCGGCCGAGTCGGCGGCATCCACTGCACCAGCGGAAACCCCGACACCCCCGTCTGCGGTTCCCGCCGTCGAGCCCGCCCTCAGCCGCCGCGAACTGCGAGCCCTGCAGGCGCGTCAGAATCAATCAGCGCAAGAGGATGCCGTGCCGACGGTGTCAGCGCCGGTCGCGCGCGCGGCCGCGGTTCCCGAGGCCGCGGTTCCCGAGGCTGAGCTGATCGAGGCCGAGCTGATCGAGGCCGAGCTGATCGAGGCCGAGCTGATCGAACCGGAGCAGATCGAACCGGAGCAGATCGAACCGGAGCAGATCGAATCGGAGCGGAGTGAGCCCGCCGGTTGGACTCCGCCCGTCGGTCACTGGTCCGTTGATTCGGGCGAGCAAACGCCGGTGCACGCACCTGAACAGTCGCTGGATGAACTGATCAATCGCGGAATCGGCGCCGGCGGCATCCCAACGACGACGAATGCGCTCATTCTGCCGTCGATTCCGCATCAGGGCCCCAGCGTGAGTCCGATCTCCAACACCGGTGAGATCATAATCACGGGATCTTTCGATCTGCCACGCAGTCTTGGCTCCACCGGGGCGCATCCCAATCTGTTTGATTCGTCCGAGATGGACCACATGATGGACCAGCTCGATGCTGACCAGCTTGGCGGCGACTCGGCACCGGTCAGTGCCAGTCGCGCAGTGAGTACGCATGCCTCGACTCGCGGCATGCTGACGCCGCCAAAGAAGCAGCGAGCGTCGCTTCCCATGGTTCTGGTCATCACGACGGCGATCCTCGCGGTCAGTGTTCTCGCTCTCTTCGTGACTGGCTACCTGTTGGGCATTTTCTAGTGCCGCTACGCGGATCGATCCCACAATTTTCTCCGACGCGTCGATGTGACTCGTTTCCCTCCGTTCCCCCCATTATCGCCGCGTGCGCATTCACGCCCCGCGGCACAATCTCAAGGATTCAGTTATGACCACGTCGCCGCACGCCCTCGAGCTGCTCAAAATTGCCGTTGCCGCCGCCGATTCGAAGGGTGGGGAAGATCTGGTTGCGCTTGACGTGTCCAATCCGCTTCCCCTGGCTGATATTTTCTTCATCGTCACCGGACGCTCCGAACGTAACGTCGTTGCCATCGCCGGTGAAATCGAAGACAAGCTAATCGAGGCCGGCCACAAGCCGCTCCGCCGTGAGGGACGCGCTGCCGGACGCTGGGTCCTCGTTGACTTCGGCGACCTGGTCGTGCACGTCTTCCACGAGGAAGAGCGCCAGTACTACGCTCTAGAGCGCCTGTGGAAGGACTGCCCGGTGATTCCGACCGGGATTCCGGCCAAAGTGGCAGCCGAAGTTGACGCAGAAGGCGACACGGAAGAGGTCGCGGAGTAGCTTCGGTTTCGCAGATCACATTCTGTGTTGTAAGCTAATAAAGTTGTTTCGGAGAGATTCGAAACGACAATCTGGGTCCGTGGCGCAGCTGGTAGCGCACCTGCATGGCATGCAGGGGGTCAGGGGTTCGAATCCCCTCGGATCCACCAGATTAGAAAAGCCCCGACAGTGTCGGGGCTTTTCTGTGCCCTCTCCCGGTATTTTTGGAGCCGGCTAAAAAGTGTTGCAATCTTCGTGACGAGTTTTTTTCGTGAGTTTCTGCAGGCGAGTGCCAGAGTTAGTCGAGTCCCCGACCTGGCTGGGCAAGAGTGGCATCCTTGCCAGGTTCAAAGCTGCCGAAGAAATACCGCGTGGCGGGTACCGGAAAAAGTTTTGGGCAGCGATAATCTCTTAGTGGTTAATCCCACAAGCACGAATTCAATATATGCGTCCCGAATGCATCCCTCATAAATTGGAGATCTACAGCATGAAGAAGACCACCGTTCAATTGTTAGACGACCTCGACGGTTCCGTTATCGAGAATGGCTCGGGGGCATCCGTTTCTTTCGCGTTTGAGGGCGACTCCTATGAGGTCGATCTGTCAGAAAAGAATCTCGCTGAGTTTCGTGCAGCCTTGAAGCCCTACGCCGACGTTGCCCGCAGAGTTGGCTATGTTCCCGCGAAAGCGCGAGCCGCCAGCGGATCAAAGTCGGATCGTGCCGAGCTTCAGGCCGTGCGGGCATGGGCTTCAGCCAATGGCATTCAGGTTTCCGACCGCGGGCGCATTGCGGCGACCGTTCGCGAGGCCTATTCACGAGCACAGGCCAACTAAGACAGGTTCTGCTTTATGCACGAGGATGTGCGGTGTCCCTGCCTGAGCGGAGACACCTATTCCGCCTGCTGCGGTCGGTTTCACGCCGGCGCGGCCGTTCCTTCCACCGCCCAGTGGTTGATGCGGTCGCGTTACAGCGCCTTTGCACTCGGTCACGCGCAGTATCTGCTGGACACCTGGCATGCGCTCACTAAGCCCAGCTCGCTCGAATTAGACCCGTCCCTCACCTGGCGTCGCCTTGACATTCTGCGGATCGAGAGCGGGGGAATGCTCGATAGCGACGGCGTCGTCGAATTCACTGCTCACTATCGCCAGGATGGTATTCCCGGGCAGCAACATGAAGTTAGCCGCTTTCAGAAGGTGACGGGGCGTTGGTATTACCTCGACGGCGAATCGGCGGGCTGACCACTCCCGGCGGCGTCTTCCCAGCCATGCGTCATACATTGAATGCCATGTCTAACACCCTTTCCCGCGATATCGCCACCGGCACCGATCCCCGGCATCCGGTGCGTCGCGCGTTGGGTCGGGCACGGGCCTGGGTTGATGGGCATGCTTATCTGCTCTTCGCCTATCGCCTGGCGGTTGCCCTGCTGGGCACCCTCGTCATTCTGGTGGGAGTCATTCTGCTCCCCCTGCCTGGGCCGGGCTGGCTCATCGTTTTTCTGGGCCTCGCCGTGCTTGGAACGGAGTTCGCCTCGGCTCGACGGGTGGGTGCGTTCCTTAAACGGATCGTCACTCGGGCCTGGGCCTGGTGGCGCGCACGCCGTGATCGCCGCGTTGCGAGCTCGGCGTAACCCTCGCCAGGGCAGCTGCCTCAGCGGCCGAAGGGCATGGCGGGAGCGCTGAAGAACAGTGACGCCAGAATGGCGACGTAAACGATGACGAAAATTGCCGGGGTGACGTAGCGCACGACATTCACCCACGGCGCCATGGCAATGATGCACCGGGTGAGCGCGCTGGGCGCTTCCAGGGCCCGCAGGTCGGCGATGACGGCGAGACCCTCGTTGGCGGCACTTATCTGTGCAAGGGCACCAAAAATACCCGAGGCGAGCAGGATGCCTGCCGCAGCGATGCGCACGGCCGGGTCAGCGGTTGCCAGCCCGAGTGCGAGAAAGCCGACGACAGCGGTCAGCAGAAACGTCGGGGCGGCCTGGGACACGATAATGTGTGCGCGTGCCTTGCCCCAGAAAGTTATGAGCTGGGATTCCGTCATGGTGGCTCCATTCGTTGTGGCACCGCCGACGGCGCCTGACTCCATTCTTGCGTGTTCAGCGTGTTCAGCGTGTTCAGCGTGTTCAGCGAGATCATCCGATGGATCGGACGATGAATTGGCCGAGCCGTTGGCCGAGCCGTTGGCCGAGCCGTTGGCCGAGCCGTTGGCCGAGCCGTTGGTTCGGCGCACCGCATCCACGATGGGATTCGGGCTGTCGCCGACGATCCCATAAATTCGGCGGACGCCCGCCTGCACAAGTTGGCCGATGGGTTGATCTGCGACTGACCTTCCAACGCCGCGAGGAACTTCTCAGGGTCCCAACCAACTCCCGCTCTAGCGGAAGGCAGATATGTCGGCGGATGCCTGTAGCGTATTCTCCAAGCGCGGCCACCGTCGGGTGCTGCCGTGTCCCTCAACTCGCACCTGACCGTGTCCCACCTTCCCTTCGAGGAGTCTCATGGAAACCTGGCCCGGCACCGCCTACCCCCTCGGCGCAACCTTTGACGGGAGCGGCACCAACTTCGCCCTGTTCAGTGAGGCGGCCCAACGAGTCGAACTGTGCCTCTTTGATGAAGACGGCGGTGAGACGCGCATCGAGGTACGCGAGTCATCCGCTTATATCTGGCACTGCTATCTTCCGCTCGTGCAGCCGGGCCAGCGCTACGGCTACCGGGTGCATGGCGATTACAACCCCGCAGCGGGCAACCGGCTCAACCCGAGCAAGCTGCTGCTTGACCCGTACGCCAAGGCTACGACCGGTGCCATCGACTGGGATCCGTCACTGTTCTCCTATGACTTCGACGACCCGGATTCCCCGAACGACGAAGACTCAGCCGCACACATGATGCTCGGCGTGGTCGTCAACCCATTCTTTGACTGGACCGGCGACCGGTCGTTGCGCACGCCATACAGTGAGTCCCTCATCTATGAGGCACACGTCAAGGGACTCACCAAGCTTCAGGAGTCCGTACCGGAGACCCAGCGGGGCACCTACGCGGGATTGGCGCATCCTTCGGTCATCGACCATCTGCAGAAATTGGGGGTGACGGCTATCGAACTCATGCCGGTGCACCAGTTCGTGAACGACGGCACCCTCATGGAGCAGGGCCTGAACAATTACTGGGGCTACAACTCGATCGGATTCTTCGCGCCGCACAACGCGTATTCCTCCACCGGTGATCTCGGTCAGCAGGTGCAGGAGTTCAAGGGCATGGTGCGCAGCCTGCACGCCGCCGGAATTGAAGTCATCCTCGACGTGGTCTACAACCACACCGCCGAGGGCAACCACATGGGACCGACCCTATCGTTCAAGGGCATCGACAATGAGGCCTACTACCGCCTCATGGACGACGACAAGCGCTACTACATGGACTACACGGGCACCGGCAACACCCTCAATGTTCGGCACCCGCACGTGCTGCAGCTCATCATGGATTCGCTGCGCTACTGGGTGCTCGAGATGCACGTTGACGGCTTTCGGTTCGATCTGGCCTCCGCTCTGGCCCGAGACCTGTACGAAGTCGACAAACTGTCCACCTTCTTCGAGCTTGTGCAGCAGGACCCGATCGTGTCGCAGGTCAAGCTCATCGCCGAGCCGTGGGACGTCGGGCCGGGCGGCTACCAGGTCGGTAATTTTCCCTCCCAGTGGTCGGAATGGAACGGCAAGTACCGCGACACCGTTCGAGACTTCTGGCGGGGAGAGCCGTCCACGCTCGGCGAGTTCGCCTCGCGCGTGGCCGGGTCGGCCGACCTGTACGAGCACTCAGGGCGGCGCCCGATGGCCTCGATCAACTTCGTCACGGCGCACGACGGCTTCACCATCGCTGACCTCGTGTCCTACAACGAGAAACACAACGATGCCAACGGCGAAGACAACAACGACGGCGAATCGCACAACCGATCCTGGAACTCCGGCGTCGAGGGCCCTACTGACGACCCCGAGATTCGCGGGCTGCGCGCCCGCCAGACGCGCAATTTCCTGGCCACCCTGTTGCTGTCGCAGGGGGTCCCGATGCTCTTGCACGGCGACGAACTGGGCCGCACCCAGCTTGGCAATAACAACACCTATGCGCAGGACTCCGAGCTGACCTGGGTGCACTGGGACGAAGCCGACCTGCCACTGATCGAGTTCACGGCGGCGGTCTCCCGCCTGCGCCGCGAGCACCCGACGTTCCGGCGCAGCCGGTTCTTCGACGGACGCCCGGGCAAACGGGTGGCAGGGGAGTCCCTGCCCGACATCGTCTGGCTCAACACCGACGGCGAGCCGATGGCGTCAGAAGACTGGGACGAGAATCTGGCCCGCACGGTGGCCAAGTTTCTCAACGGCAACGGAATCCGCGAACGCGACGTGCGCGGGCAAGAGGTCGTCGACGTCAATTTTCTGCTCCTGTTCAACGCGGATGCCGAGGACGTCGAATTCAAGCTGCCGCCCGATGAGTACGCCCCGGCCTGGGAGATCGTCGTCGACACCGCCGGCGAGGGGGCCGATTCCATTGCCCGTCCGGCCGGAGCCATTCAAACGGTAGTTGGTCGGTCCCTCGTGGTTCTGCGCGCGTATCACGAACCCGAAGCTGCCCCGGATCATTCGGTGGCCGCGTCACTCGCGGGCAACACCGGGTTGATCTCCCTCCCGGGCCTGACCTGATGCCGCTGAGCACTTATCGGCTGCAGATCACGGCCGGATTCGACCTCGATGCAGCGGCCGAAATCGTGGACTACGTGCGCTCTCTCGGTGCTGACTGGGTCTACCTGTCGCCGCTGCTGAAGGCCGAACCCGGATCGGATCACGGCTACGACGTGGTCGACCACTCGCTGGTCGACCCGGCCCGTGGCGGTGCGGCGGGGCTCGTCCGGCTTGCAACGGCAGCGCACCAGGCCGGGCGCGGCGTGCTCGTAGACATTGTGCCCAACCATATGGGGGTCGCCAGCCCGGTGCAGAACGCCTGGTGGTGGGACCTGCTGCAGAACGGTCAGCAGTCGCGTTATGCCGAGGCCTTCGACGTCGACTGGGCGTTCGGCAATGGCAAGATTCGCATTCCGGTTCTCGGCGACGATGGTTCGGATGAAAGCACGGAACTGGACCGGCTCGAGATCGTGGGCGGCGAGCTGCATTATTTTGACAACCGATTTCCCCTGGCGGCCGAAAGCAACAATGACGGTGCCAGCCCGGCCGAGGTGCACTCCAGACAACACTACGAGTTGGTGAACTGGCGTCGCGCCGACGCCGAGTTGAACTACCGCCGATTTTTCGCGGTGAACAGCCTCGCTGGCATCCGGGTCGAGGTGCCGTGGGTGTTTGAGGAATCGCACCGCGAGATCGTGCGTTGGGTGCGCGACGGCCTCGTGCAGGGATTGCGGGTCGACCACCCCGACGGGCTCGCCGATCCGGCCGGCTACCTGGAAGCCCTGCGGCGGGCCACCGACGGCTGCTACGTTCTGGTCGAGAAGATCCTGGAAGGGCGCGAAGTGCTGCCGACCAGCTGGGCGACTGCCGGCACCACCGGTTATGACGCCCTCGCCGACGTCGACCGGGTGCTCGTCGATCCGGCGGGCCAGGAGCCCCTCGATGCGCTCGAGGCCAGCCTGCAGGGCGTCGCTACCGACTGGGCCGACCTGGTCTATCGCAACAAGCGCGACGTGACCGACGGCATTCTGCGCTCCGAGGTGCTGCGTATCGCTCGACTCGTGCCGAGCGATACGGGGAACCTGGCACAGACCGCCGAGGCCCTGGCCGACCTGCTGGCCTGGTTTCCGGTCTATCGCTCGTACCTGCCCGTTGGCTCGGAGAATCTGCGCGAGGCGGCCCGCCGCTCGGCTACCCGCCGCCCGGAACTTCAATCCGAGATCGACCGGATGCTGCCGCTGCTCGGCGACCCGGGGCATCCGGCCGCCGTGCGGTTTCAACAGACCTCGGGCATGGTCATGGCCAAGGGCGTGGAAGATCGGGCTTACTACCGGTTCAGTCGGTTGACCTCGCTCAACGAGGTCGGGGCCGATCCCGACGAGTTCGCCGTGCCGGTGGCTGAGTTTCACAAGCGGCAGCGCACGCGTCAGGCGGGTTTTCCGCACTCGATGACGACGCTGTCGACCCACGACACCAAACGCGGCGAAGACGTGCGGGCGCGCATTGCGGTGCTTGCCGAGATCCCCGCCGAGTGGGCGGAGGCGCTGCACCAGCTGCGGGCAGCGCATCCGCTCGACGATGCGCCCTTCGAGAACCTGCTCTGGCAGGCGATCGTGGGCGCCTGGCCGGCCAGCCGGGAGCGGCTCGCCGCTTACGCCCTCAAGGCCGCGCGCGAAGCCGGCACGTCGACCACCTGGACCCAGCCGAACACCGGTTTCGAAGCGGCTCTCGACGACCTCGTCACAGCCGCCGTCGAGTCGGGGCCTACCCGCGATCTCCTCACCGCACTGGTTGACCGGCTGCAGCAGCCCGGGTGGAGCAATTCGCTTTCCCAGAAGCTGCTGCAGCTGACCATGCCGGGCGTCCCAGACGTCTACCAGGGCAGCGAGCTGTGGGAGACCTCGCTCGTCGACCCCGACAATCGTCGCCCGGTCGACTATGCGCTGCGCCGCGAGCTGCTGACCCGTCTGGAAAGCGGATGGCTCCCCCCGGTCGACGAGACCGGCGCCGCCAAGCTGCTGGTCACCTCCAGCGCCCTGCACCTGCGCGGCGACCGGCCAGAGCTGTTCACCCGCTACCTGCCCGTACCCGCCTTCGGCCCGGCTGCTGGCCATGTCGTCGCGTTCGACCGCGGGGGAGCGATCACCGTGGCCACGCGGCTGCCGATCGGGTTGCACGAGGCCGGCGGCTGGCGCGACACGACCATTGCCGTGGCCGGTCGCACCGTCGTCGATGTGTTCACGCGCCAGCGCCTTGACGGCCCGAGCCTGCGAGTCGCCGATGTGCTGGCCCGGTATCCGGTGGCGTTACTGGTGGCTGCCGACGACCGAGACCGCCCTTCCCACCGCATCGGACGTCACACATGAACGAGCAAAGATTCGAGGTCTGGGCACCCGACGCGCAGACCGTGCAGCTGGTGTTGGGCACGCGAAGGCTGGAACTTACCGCCCGCGATGACGGCTGGTGGGAACTGCCGGCATCCGCTCGACCGGCGGTGCACGCCGAGATCGACTACGGCTTCATCGTGGACGGGCGCGGGCCGTACGCCGACCCGCGATCACGGCGGCAGCCTGCCGGGGTGCACGCCCCGTCGCGTAGTTTCGATGCGTCCGCGCATGTTTGGCAGGATGCCGACTGGACCGGGAGGCAGCTGGCCGGCGCCGTCATCTACGAGTTACACGTGGGAACCTTCACACCAGAGGGTACGTTCGGGGCGGCCGCGAGCCGGCTTGATCACCTGCAATCGATCGGCGTCGACTTCGTCGAGCTGTTGCCGGTGAATGCCTTCAACGGCACCCATAATTGGGGCTACGACGGTGTGCTCTGGTACGCCGTGCACGAGGGTTATGGCGGTCCGGCCGCGTACCAGGCCTTCGTCGATGCTTGCCACCAGCGTGGCATTGGCGTCATTCAGGATGTCGTCTACAACCACCTCGGCCCGAGTGGCAACTATCTGCCACAGTTCGGTCCCTACCTGAGCGAGGCCGCCGGTAACACCTGGGGGTCCTCGCTCAACCTCGACGGGCCGCACTCCGACCCGGTGCGCCGATACATTCTCGACAACGCACTCATGTGGCTCGGCGAGTACCACGTCGACGGCTTGCGCCTCGACGCCGTGCACGCGCTGCGCGACAGCAGCGCCACCCACCTGCTCGAGCAACTCTCCGTCGAGGTCGCCGCGCTCAGCGCCGAGACCGGGCGGCCCCTCACCTTGATCGCCGAATCCGACCTCAACGATCCGCGCCTCATCACCCCCCGAGAGGCGAACGGCTACGGCCTCGACGCCCAGTGGAGCGATGACTTTCATCACGCCGTGCACGTCGCCCTCACCGGGGAAACCTCGGGGTACTACGCCGACTTCGAGCCGCTCGACGCCCTGGCCAAGGTGCTCACCCACGGGTTTTTTCACGACGGCACTTATTCCAGTTTTCGGGAGCGCACCCACGGTCGCCGGATCGACCGGGAACGGATGCCCACCTGGCGGTTGGTCGTCGCATCCCAGAATCACGACCAGATCGGTAATCGGGCCGTCGGCGACCGGCTCAGCGCCCAACTGGATGTCGGCCAGCTCGCAATTGCTGCGGCGCTGACCCTGCTCGGGCCGTATACGCCAATGCTGTTCATGGGGGAAGAATGGGGGGCGACGACACCCTGGCAGTTCTTCACCTCGCATCCCGAACCCGAACTCGGCACGGCAACGGCCACCGGACGCATCAGCGAGTTTGCCCGCATGGGCTGGAATCCGGCGATCGTCCCCGACCCGCAGGACCCGGCGACGTTCGAGCGCTCCAAGCTCAACTGGAACGAACTGGCCGAGCCCGAGCACGCTCGACTGCTCGAGTTCTACCGTGCTTTGGCTGCGCTGCGCCGCACCCACCCCGATATCACCGATCCCCGGTTCGACCAGATCGCCGTCGAGTTGGATGCGGCCGAGGGGTGGCTGCGGCTGCACCGTGGCCGCACCAAGATTCTGATCAACCTCGGCGAGCGTTCGGCGCACATCCCGGCCGGCGGGGGAGAGGTCGTGCTGTCCTTCGCCGCCGCTGGCGATGCTGTGCAGGACCGACTGCCTAACGCCCTGCAGCTGGCTCCGCACTCGGTCGTCGTGCTGGCGTGATCTGTTCAAACGACGCGTTGGATCTGGCAAGATGGGGCTGCTGCCTCCAGTCGCAGCACACTCGATGGGGGACCACGCATGGGATCGTTTCTGGCGCCGACCACGGCGGCCGCGCTCGAGCGGGTGCTGACGCTGCAAACGGATACCGCTGGTTCGCCCCTGGATCGGCTGCGCGCCATCCGCTTGCTGCAGACCGCCCTCGAACAGGACCCGGCGACCCTGGCCGCTGTTCGCGGCGCCCTCGCTGTTGACGTGTCGTGGGACCAGATCGCTGATGCGACCGGACTCAAGCCTCCGGCGGCCAAATGGCGTTGGGGCGGCACCGACGACGAGATCAGCGCCCGCTTCGAAGCCGGCCGCAAACGATCCGTGCGGCCAAGCAGTGTGCCGACCGACCTCCCCGGTCTGTCCGTCGCCGAGGCGGCGGCCGAACGCGGTGTGAGCGCTCAGGCGATTTACCTGCAGGTGAGGCGCGGCACCCTGGTCAGCCGCACGGTGACCCTGCCCGACGGCCGCAACTACAAGCGGGTGTTCCCGGCCGGTACGACAGACCCCGATTCCAGCCCCGACCTCAACGGAGACGTCCCACAATGAACAGCATTCCCACTACTCTCACGATTGAGCATCGCGCCGACCGGGTGCACGTGCAGCTCGACCGGCCCGACGTGCGCAACGCCATCGACCAGACCATGATCGATGAGCTGCACGCAATTTGCGCTGAACTGGAGCAGCAGCCGCGTATCCTGATTATCAGCGGAGCGAACGGTGTCTTCGCCTCGGGTGCCGACATCGCCCAGCTGCGCGAACGGCGCCGCGACGACGCGTTGCTCGGCATCAACTCCGGGCTGTTCTCCCGCATTGCGAAGCTGCCGATGCCGGTGATCGCCGCGATCGACGGCTGGGCGCTCGGCGGCGGCGCCGAACTGGCCTATGCGGCTGACTTTCGCATCGCCTCCACGAGCGCCCGGATCGGCAATCCGGAGACAGCCCTCGGCATTCTGCCCGCTGCCGGTGCGCTTTGGCGACTGGCCGAGCTCGTCGGCGAGCCGGTGGCCAAGGAGATCATCCTGGCCGGACGCATTCTGAGCGCCCCCGAATGCCTTGCCGTGCATCTGGTCACCGAGGTGCACGACCCCGACGACCTGCTCGCTGCCGCCCACGCGCTGGCCGACCGCATCGCCGCGCAGGACCCGCTGGCGACCCGTCTGGCCAAGGAAGTTTTCCACGCTCCGCGGGCGGCGCATCCGCTCGTCGACAACGTTGCTCAGTCGATTCTGTTCGAATCCGAGGCCAAGTTCGCCCGAATGGATGCCTTCCTCGCCCGTCGCAAGCGCTAGCTGAAGACCACGGCTAAAGCGGTGACGGTGCCAATAGCGATCGCAGCCCATTCCCTGAATACTCCCTCGTTGCGCCCAGTATCGAATCGGGAGGCCACTCGCGTGCGGTTTCGACCCACTTGGATGTAGCCACGGCGAATTCAGGAAAGGGCCGGACTCGTTCAGCGCTGGACGCTACGCCAACAGCACTGCTCCGCCACCTGGAACACACTTCAGCTCACGTGCTGGGACTGTCTTGGGACTGTCTCTTAAACGGTGGTTCCGGACTGGGCGTGTTGGCTCGGTGGGTTTGGGCGGGTCGCCACGTTTGGGACGGGTCCCACAGCAGTGGGCCGAGCACCTGGGGTCGGCCTTTGATCATGCGGATTTTCCACCCGTTTGTGTTGATGGTGTGGTGGTGGAACCAGCACAAGAGTGTTCCGTTTTCAATGTTGGTGGGGCCGCCCTGTTCCCAAGGGAGGACGTGGTGGACTTCGGTCCAGCGGGCGGGGATGGTGCAGCCGGGGATGATGCAGCCGCCGTCGCGGGCGGCAATTGCCGCGCGCTGCTTGGCGGTGAAGCAGCGGATTTTGCTGCCGAGGTAGAGCACGTCGCGGTTCTCGCCGAAGAGGACCTGCTGGTAGCCGCCGGCGCAGATGAGTTCTTGCACCCGGCGAAACGACACGGGTGCTTCGATGCCGTCGATCCAGCCGACGCCGCGGCCCTGGTCGAGGTCGACGGCGTTGATGTGCACCATGACGGTGGGGGCGGCTCCGCCCATGGTTGGGGTTTTCGGGTCTCGTGCGGCCGCCTCGAGCACGGCGCGGAGGATGTCGGCGCGTTTCTCACCGGCGGTGCGACGGTCGCCGTCGAATCGGGGGTCGCCGGTGAACTGGTCGGCGCTGAAAGCCGCGGCGCTGAATGGCTCCGTGCCGAAGGTCTCCGCGCCGGGGATGCTTTCAATGCCGTTGAGTTCGGCGACGCTGGTCCTCGTGAGGGATTCGGTGGGCACGAAGATGGGGGTGCGAGACCGGGCCGACAGGAACGTATCGAAGAGGGTGTCCATGATGCCGCGGAGTTCGGGGGTGACGTCGGCGCGCAGCGGGTAGAGCCCGTTGCGGAGCAGACCGAACGTCAACGTGCTCTTCGCCTCGACGGCGTCGTCGCCCGGGGCGGTGCCGTCGGGGTCGAGCCGGCCCTGCCATTCCATCGCTTGCGCCCGCAGGTAGTCGGGTGCGAAGCGGATGCCCGCTCCCGGCAGCCCCGCGGTCTCCGGAGTGATCGCTCCCGTCGCCGACGCGACCAAAGCGCGTTCGACGCGGTCAAGGTCGTCCGGACCGACCCGGCCCTGCAATGCGGTCAGGGTCGTGGCGATGATCTCCGCCGATTCCACCCCGAGGTCGCCACTGACGAGCCCGTCGGCGATGACCGGGTACCGGGCGGGGACGGGCAGGCCAAGAGGCGTGCGCTCCACCGTGGTCTCGCCGAGCTTCAGGCGACGTTTGGCTTCACGGCCGGAGATGCCGGCGAGCTGGGTGATGAACTCGACCCGGTTGCGGCATCCGTTCTTGTAGGCCAATGAGCCGTTGCCGAGGTCAGTTTCGGCACGCGCACCAATGTCGGTGGTCGCCCGCAGCCTTGCCCCATCAACCTTGCGACCCAGCCTCTCCAGGGCTGCCAATACCGCGACCGCCTCGGAGTCGTCGAGCTGACCAAACCGCACCCCGTCCAACGCTCCCGCCAGAATCGCACCGGCCTGGGCAATCACCGCCACCCGAGAACCTTCAGGCTCCGGGATCGAACCGGCTGCTGCTGGCGGGGCGGTGAGGGTCATGGCGTCGGCGCCTCCTTCATCCATAATTATAACCCGAAAAGCACATTAACGCGAGGGAACCTCACGTAATTCTGACAAAAGATCGGAAATATTTCTGACTTGTCCAGTGCACCTGCCGATCATGTTGCGCTACGCCCGCTGGGCGATTCCCCGAGGCTATAACCGGCCGCATAAGCGGGTGAATTGCTACGTCACTCGGCGGAGCAACCATTCACGCGCTTTCGCGAGCTGGAGCTGGCAATCAGGCAGGTCGGAGCAACCGGCCCGTCCGTGATTGGACCGGATGAGTGCGACGGCGGACGTCTCGGCCCGCACGTGATCGGGGAGCTCGAACGTTCCCAGGACCATGATGGTGACGAGTCCGGTCGTGGTCGTTATCGGCGGATTGGTCGTGCTGGGCGGGGTGGTCGCCGTGATCGCTCTGCTCGGTGATGACGCGCAAGACTCGTCAACAGCCGTCCTGATTGCGGTGATCCTCGGTGTGATTCTGATGTTCACACTGGGCTTTGTGCAGGTTCGAGTGAGCGTCGACAAACGCGGGCTGCGCGTGGTGTCGCGGCTCCTGGGCATCCGTTTGAAGCAGGTGTCGCTCGATCAGGTGGAATCAGCGTTCGCCGAGACCCTAAGCCCGCTGCGGTCGGGCGGCTGGGGCTACCGCCTGACGAGCGGGTGCACGGCCGCGGTGATGAGGGGCAGCCCGGCCCTCGTGGTCAACCTACGTCGCGGCAACCAGTTCGCCGTGACGGTCGACGACCCGGAAGCCGCAGCCACGCTACTGACGGCACTCAGTGACGGGAACGCGCCCACAATCTGAAGGCTGGGCCCACCTTCGGGAAGTGGGCCCATGATCCATCATGGGCCCACTTTCCGGGCCCAGGCCCCGAACAGACCGGGCCCCGAACAGGGTCGGCCACGCCAGCACGCTCAGTGGGCGCGGGCGACCTCGTAGCCGCCGGCGGAGTAGATCGTGGTGAACACCACACCGCGGTGCAGGGCCTCGGCCACGACCTGCGCCGAACTCCATTCGCCGGGCAGGCCGCCCGCCGCAAGGTCTATCACCAGATAGTCGGGGAGCGGATTCTGGTTGCCGAGCCAGTAGACATCCGTTCGTTCCACCAGGTAATTCATCAGCCCGATATCAGATTCGACCCGGGCGCCGTCGGGCACAACGGAGAGGGCGGCCTGCGCGGAAGCGGCGCGATCCGTCGAAAAATTGGCCGACACATTCGTCAGCTTGAACAGCGGCAGCGTCGTCGCGAGCACCAGACCGGCGACGATCGAAACGGATGCCGCCCGCCGCCCGAAACCGCGCAGCCAGCCCCGCCGACTGATGCGCACGAGCACAATGCCATCGAGCGCGGCGGCAAACACGATGGGCATGAGCACGGCGCTGTACTGCCAGGTTGGACCCCAGTAGCCCGAGTTATCGGACAGAAACCGCCAGGCCAGCGTCGGCAGCAGCACGAGGGCGAGCGGCGAGCGCACCGCAATCACGCCGCCGACCACGAGAAGCAGCAGCAGCGTCACCCCCTTCTGCGGCTGCAGCAACGCGGCCGGATCGCTGACAATAGCGGGCAGGTCGATGCTGCTCGAGTAGGCCCAGGCACCGTTCGGATTGAGCAGCGGCAGAATCACGAGGCTCGCGAGCGCAAACCAGCCGATACCCCAGACGGCGAGCCACACTCCAAACGGATGTCGGCTGCGCACGGCCAGCACGATGCCGAGGGCGGCAACGGTGAGGCCGAGGTCCTCCTTGACGAACACGAGCGGCATTGCCCAGAGCAGGCAGGCCACCCACTTGCGCAGCAGAAACGCGGTCAGCGACAGCGCGAGGAGCGGCACGGCGAACGCGATCTCGTGAAATTGCGCCTCCACCGCGCCCTGCAGGCCCCAGCTGAAGGCGAAAGCCAGCCCGAACAGCGTGCCGGTCACCGGCCCGAGCAATCGCATCGCGCCGTAGGTCAGGGCCGCAGCGGCGAGACCGAAGAGCGCATTCTGCACGACCAGCAGCGTGAAGGCGTGCGGAAAGATCGCGAAAATCGGGGCGAGCAGCACCAGGAGCGGATGAAAGTGGTCACCCAGCAGATTGAATCCGTCGCCCTTGATCGTCACGATTGGAGCCTCGAGCGCGGCATACTGCCGGGCCAGCTGGGTGAAGATTCCGAGGTCCCAGGACGGCGCGGCGAAACTGCGCCACTGCAGCGCCGACAACACGGTGTAAGCGCCGGTCGCCAGGAGTCCGACGGCCGCCGGCAGCAGCATGGGCCGCCGCGCGCCTGGCCGAACCGGTCCCACGCGCGATCCCCTCATCCGTCAACGCTAACGCACCGGCACCCAGCACCGCCTTCTGCACCGCCTTCAGCACCGCACCAGCTCGGCGCCCGCTCGGCGCCCGCGCAGCGCCGTCAGCACCGTCGCCCCGACCGGTGCCCGCGCGCCGATGGCAGCGACGCGGCGTCCAGACCGGGCCGGTGCGCGCCGCGGCATCCGGGTAACTGAGGTTTTGTCGCAGCACGGGACCTTTGGCACTGTTTCGGGGCCGGGGCGCGGAGCAGACTAAGGGCGTGCAGCCGACAACAACACCTGGCGTGCAGCCGACAACAATACCTCTGGAGATCGCATGACCATGACTTGCCCCTTCTGTCGGTCCCCAGCCCGGCTCAGCCCGAATCCGGCCCACGCCGAGCGCACCTCGCTCCCGGTCTACCTGCTCAAATGCTCGGGATGCGACCACACCAGTGTGCGCGTCTCTCCGGATCTTGGCGCGTTCGCGTTCCGCGCCGCCTCGGTCAGCGCCTGAGGTTCTGACTCTCGCTGGGAACCCGATCCTCAGCGAAAGCAGCCGCACGCTGCCCCAAATCGTGCCTTCCCGGCCCCTACACCGGCGAGTGGCAAAGAAAACACCTTCGCATCCCCCTGCGAAGGTGTTTTCTTTGTGTTCGACCGCCCCGGTGGCTTCGTTCAGGTCGGCAGTACCGTCGCGATCTCCCGCACCCACGCGTCGATACCACCCTCGACCTGCCACACCCGGTCGTAGCCATGGCTATGCAGCTTGGCCAGAACGGCAGCCGAGCGGGCACCCGCCTTGCAGTGCACCACGATATCGCGGTCCCGCGAGAGAGATGAAAGTGCCTCCCCCGAGAGGATTCCGCCCTGCGGAATGAGCAGCGCCCCGGCAATATGCACGATGTCGAATTCCCCGGGTTCCCGCACGTCAATGAGGTCGAAGTCACGCGCGCCGCGCTTCCGGCTGTCGAGCATAGCCGCGAGTTCGTGCACGGAGATCGCGTCGTCAACTTGGTTCGATGCGGGCAATGTTTCGCAGAATACGTCGTAATCGATCAACTCGGTGACTGGTTTATTGGCGGGGTCGCGTGCAATGGCGAGTTCGCGCCACGACGCGTCAAACGCGTTGAAGAGCACGACCCGGCCCAGAAGCGTGCGGCCGACTCCGGTGATCAATTTCACGGCTTCGGCGACCATCGTTGAGCCGATCGTTCCGCAGAGCATCCCGAACACTCCGCCTTCTGCGCAGTTGGGCACGGAGCCCGCCGGTGGGGCTTCTGGATACAGGTCGCGGTAGGTGGGGCCGTGCTCATTCCAGAACACGCTGACCTGCCCGTCGAAACGCAGGATGGATCCCCAGACACAGGGCTTGCCGAGCATCGAGGCGGCATCACTGACCAGATAGCGAGTGGCGAAATTATCGGCACCGTCAACGATCAGGTCGTACTGGGCGAATAAGTCCAGAGCGTTCGCCGAGTCAAGCCAAACATCGTGCCGGTGAATCGACACGAGTGGGTTGAGCTGGGCTACCGCTGCGGCAGCGGACTCAAGTTTCGAGTGACCGAGGTCTGCAACGCCGTGGATAATCTGACGCTGCAGGTTGCTCAGGTCCACGGTGTCATTGTCGATAACACCCAGGGTGCCCACCCCCGCAGCCGCCAGGTAGAGCAGTACTGGCGAACCGAGACCGCCGGCGCCAATCACCAGCACCCGCGCATTCTTCAGCCGTCGTTGGCCGACAATACCCATCTCGGGAATGAGAATGTGGCGCGAGTACCGCTGGAGTTCCGCGGCAGTTAGCTCGTCGCCCGGTTCGACGAGCGGTGCTAAGAGTGTCACGTCACTCATAGGTCGGGCCTCCCGTTCATCGTCGATGAAGCCAAGGCGAGTTCACGCTTCGGAATCCGGCCAGCCTGGGACGCCAGCCGACCCGCAATTACCGCATGTTTGAAGGCTTCGCCCATGAGTGCCGGGTTCTGCGCGCGCGTCACCGCCGTGGCCAGGAGCACGGCATCGCAGCCCAGCTCCATCGCGAGCGCAGCGTCGGATGCGGTGCCGATTCCAGCATCCAGCACCACGGGAACGCCGGCACGAGAAACGATCAGCTCGATATTATGCGGATTGAGGATGCCGAGCCCGGTGCCGATCGGAGCCCCCAGTGGCATCACGGCGACGGCACCGAGATGCTCAAGGCGAAGGGCCAGCACGGGATCGTCATTGGTGTAGGCGAAAACCTTGAAGCCGCGCGCGACAAGCTGTTCGGTCGCGTCCAGCAGTTCGACCGCATCGGGAAGGAGGGTGTGCTCATCGGCGATGACCTCGAGTTTGATCCAGTCCGTCTCGAGGGCTTCCCGCGCCAGCTGCGCGGTCAAGACGGCTTCGCGCGCGGTAAAGCAGCCAGCGGTATTGGGCAGTACCCGAATAGAGCGATCGACCAGAAGATCGAACAGCGATCCGGCCGTCGTCACGCTGTGACGCCGCATTGCGACGGTGGTGAGCTCGGTTCCGGAGGCGTGAAGGGCCGCGCCGAGCCCCTCGAGGCTCGGTGCGCCGCCGGTACCCATAATTAGACGTGAATTCAACTGCACGCCGTCGATCACCAGGCTGTCAGTGATTGTGAGTTGTTCGGTTTCCACGGTCAACCTCCCTGAACTGCGGTGACAAGTTCAATGTCATCGCCGGCCGTGAGCACGGTGCCCGACCATTGGCTGCGTGGAACGACTTCACGGTTGCGTGCAACTGCCACGCCGAGACGTTGGTTGTCGGTCGCACGGCCATCCGCTGCGATGTGGCGACCGGTGATCTCGGCGACCAGGTCGGTCACGGTGCTGCCGCGCCGAACAAGTCGTTCTGTGCCGTTGACGGTGATCGCGCTGGCGGGTATATCGATGGGCCTGGATTCGGTCACGAGCTGACAACTCCTTGTAGGGAAACGGATGCTGACGGTCGGGTTGGAGAGAAACGGTGCGGCCGAAAGCGCTCCCACCGCTGGTCGGCACTTCCCTCGATGAGCTGAAGACAGTATTGGGCAGCTACCGGGGTGAGCAGTACGCCGTGGCGGAAAAATCCGGTGGCGATGATAAGCCCGGGGATGTCGTTGCCTGGTGTTGCCCCACCGGTTCGCGAGACCCGGCCAAGCAGTGGCGCGTTATCGGGCGTTCCTGGACGAACGCGAGCGGTTACTTCGATCAGCTCGAGCTCACTGACCGCCGGCAGCAACACCTGGGCGTCACGCAATAGTTGATAGACGCCACCAGCCGACACCGCAGTGGAGCCGTCTTCGCGTTGGGTGGCTCCGATCACGACCGTTCCGTCCGATCGTGGAACCAGATAGACCGGCACGCCGTGCACCAGCCCGCGGAGCGTGCAGGTGAGCAACGGCCGAAGGTGCGCCGGCACCCGAAGTCGCAGAATATCGCCGTAAACCGGTCGAAGTGGCAGGGTCAGTCGCTCTGGTAGCCCGTTCAACCCGGCCGCAGCGAGGCCATTGGCCACAACTACTTCGGCGGCACTGACCGTTCCGCCATCAGCCAGGGCGACACCGGTGACGCGAGATGAGGCATCCGCGGAATCGTCGTGCAGTAGCCCCATGGCATTCACCCGGATCAGGGCGTCGTGGCCCCACCGGCCGCTTTTCGCCAGCGTGGCAAGTGCGAGTTGGATGCGCTCGGCGAGCCGGCGCGGGTCGACCTGATGATCCTGCTCCACCATGAAGGCACCGGAAACGTGAGGGCTCAGCAGCGGTTCAAGCACGCGCGCCGCGCGAATGGTCAGCGGGTCGACGGCTAGCCCGTTGGCGAGCTGCACCCCGCGCAGGTCGGCCAGCGCTTGCCGGTCGGCCGAATCAGCGCCAACAGTCATGGTGTGAGTTCTCTGATACCCGGTGAGGTGATGATCGGGCCCCAGTGATTCGATGAACGCCGGATACAGCGCCGAGGAGGCGAGCATGAGCTCGAGCAACACCTCTTCTTGGTAGTGCAATTCGCTCACCGCCGCGAGCATTCCGGCCGCAGCGTACGTTGCGCCGCCGGCGGGGTCCGGATCGATGACGACCACCGTGCGGCCGGAGTGCGCAACAGCCCAGGCAATGCCGAGCCCGATAATGCCACCGCCGATCACGGCGACGTCGACCGTGCGGTTCACGACTCGTTCATTCATGGTGCGCACCGTTCCTCTGCGCTGGCAGGGACGCTCGAACTTGGCCCATAGGGTTGGTCGCATGGACCAGACAAAAGCCCGGCTGTATCTCTGCACCGATGCCCGGAAGGATCGTGGCGATTTCGCTGACTTCGTGGCGGCGGCGTTCGCTGGTGGGGTCGACATTATTCAGCTTCGCGACAAAAATATCGACGCCGCCGAGGAGCTCGAATATCTCCAAATTCTGCGCTCGGTTGCCGACCAGCACGCACGACTCTGGGCCGTCAACGATCGGGCGGATATTGCCAGCCTGGCGGGCGCTCCGGTATTTCATGTAGGCCAGACAGACCTGCCGGTGGCCTCCGCTCGCACCCTGCTCGGCCCGGCCGCCGTGATCGGCCTGTCCACACACAGCACCGAACACGTGGATGCAGCCCTGGCCGCGAACGATCTCAACTATTTTTGCGTCGGCCCAGTCTGGGCCACACCGACAAAACCCGGTCGAGCGGCGGTCGGAACGCAGCTTCTGCGTTACGCGGCCGCCCGCAGCGCAGCCACCGACAGCGAGCTGCCATGGTTTGCCATCGGCGGCATCGACCTCGGCAACATCAACCAGGTCGTCGATGCTGGCGCGACTCGAGTGGTTGTGGTGCGCGCGATCACCGACGCCAACGACCCGACGGATGCCGCGCAGCGACTTCTGGCCAGCCTGCCCGCGCTGGGCTGATACCGCACACAGTACCGAGTTTGGCGTGGTCATCTCAGGCCAACACAGAGTGCCGAGGGGCGTCGAAGAAGTCGAGCTCGAACCGTGACGAGGTGGCAAACGCCTGGCGCATCGCCGAGCGTTGCGCGTCAGAGGCCGTGGCCGCAGCGGCGTCGGTGAGCGCGATGACTTCCCTCGTGGCCGCGGCGAATTCTTCATCGGCATAGGTCTGGAGCCACGCGGCATATGGATGTACTGCTGTCTCGGTGCGCGCCAGAAAGTCGGTGTGCAGCCGCTCACCAACATCCGCATAGAGCCAAAAACAGGGCAACAGCGCCGCCAGAAGCACCGCATAGTTTCCGCCCTCAGCGAGCCCGAGCAAGTGATCCAGGTAGCCAGCCGTTACCGGGCCGGCCTCGGACGACACGTCCCGTTGCCCCAGCCAGTTTCTGTGCAATTCCAACTCAACGTCGCGGCACCGTCGTGCCGAATCGGCCAGAAATCGCTGTGCGTGCATGCTCGGCGCGATCTCACTGGCGCGCGCAAGAACGCGCGAGTAAGTGGCGAGGTAGAGCGCGTCCTGAGCGAGGTAATACGCAAAATCTCGCTCGGCCAGAACCCCAGTACCGAGATCCATAATGAACGGCAGATCGAAGATCTGCGTGCGAATCAGCTCGACATCGCGCCACAGTGTCGCACTGAACTTCACCGAATCAGCTGGTGTGGCCGACTCGGCCGACGCGCCTGCGAACAGCCGATGAAAGTGATGGATCGGGCCATGGCCCTGACCGACCTCGAGGTCGTCGGCATGGATCAGAGCATCCTGAAGCCAGTCTTTGACCTCGGCCAGAGACGCAGCCCAGTCCCCGGTTCGCGCCTGTACCGTGGCCATTGCCGAGGAGAGCGAGCATCCAGTGCCGTGGGTATTCTTGGTGGCGATGCGCGGCGAAGCAAACTCGACAACGCTCTGTGCCAGCAGCCCGTGGGTGTTGACCAGGGCGTCAGGGCAGAGGGCTTCGTCGAAATGACCCCCCTTCACCAACACGGTGACCCCGGTGCGGGCTGATAGTCGTTTGCCCTGCTCGATGGCCGCAGCCCAGTTTGCCGCTGTGGGTTCTGCGAGCAGAACGGCCAGCTCGGGAACGTTGGGTGTTACGAGATCGGCGAGGGGGATCAGATCACGCAGAGCCTGCTCCGCTTGGGGTTCGAGCAGCCGGTGACCACTCGTTGCCACCATCACCGGGTCGAGCACGACGAGCGGAGGACGGTGGGCATGGAGCCAGGAACGCACCTCGTGAATCACGTCGATTTCGGCGAGCATACCGATCTTCACGGCATCGATGGTCACGTCATCGCTCACGGCGTTCAATTGCTGGCGCAGAAACGCGACCGGCGGGGTGTGCACCGAGCGCACCCCGCGTGTGTTCTGCGCGACCAGAGCTGTTACTACTGCCATGCCGTACCCGCCGTTGGCCGCGATGCTTTTCAAATCGGCGTGGATGCCGGCACCGCCGGTCGGGTCGGTGCCGGCGATACTGAGAATCCGAGGCGTGGTGCGCGGCGTGATATTAGAGGTCTGATCAGTCATCCGTGACATTCCTTCGCTAGTGCTAACTAGACAGGTTCAACGGGTATTCATCTCAGCTCGCGCATTGTGCGGAGCACCCCGTGTCACTCAGCAGCCTATACGCCAACAAACATCACTCAGTTACCGATGCCAGAATCGTGGGCGTTCAGGACACGCCCCGAGCTCACAGGTCGGCGAGCAGGCTCACCGGGTTTTCAATGCAGCCGGCCACATAGGTGAGAAACCCGGCGGCGGTTCCGCCGTCGCAGACCCGATGGTCGAACACCATGGAGAGTTCTACGACGGTACGAACCGCGAGTGCGTGTTCGACCACCCACGGCCGCTCGATCATGCGCCCAATGCCGAGAATGGCCGCTTCGGGATGGTTGATAATCGCGGCCGAACCGTCGACGCCGAGCGATCCGAAGTTGTTGAGGGTGAAGGTTCCCCCGGTCAGCGCGCTCGGCGAGAAGGTGCCGTCGGGCGATTGCGCCACCAGCGCGGCGAGGGCATCGCGCAGCTGTCGCGTACTCATCGCGTGGGCACGGTGGATGACGGGAACCATCAGCCCGCGTGACGTCTGCGCCGCAATGCCGAGGTTGATGGCTCCGTACTGGAGAATCTCCTGGCTCGCGGTGTCGACCGAGGAATTGAGCACCGGATACCGGCGCAGCCCGGCCACCACGAAGCGCGCGATGAGCGCCGTCACGCTGAACCGCTCACCCGTCGCCGCGAGCAGCTGGTCCCGCGCGGCGAACAGGGCGGTCGCGTCGACGTCGAGCCAGATCGTCGCCTCGGGAATCTCCCGACGCGACGTGGTCAGCCGCTGCGACACGACTTTGCGCAGGCCGGTGATGGGAATGCGAATATCCGCACTCGCCGCGTCGACAGCGCTGGGCGGCGTCGCAACGTCGACATCGGCAGCCACATCGGCTGCCACATCGACAGCCACGGCCGGAGCGGTGAGCGCGCGAATGTGTTCCTCGACGTCGCTGCGCAGCACCAGACCGTCGTGCCCGCTCCCGGCCAGCGTGCTCGCGTCGAACCCGTTCTCGCGCGCCAGCCGGCGCACGATCGGAGACACGACGGGGGAGCGGCGGATCGGGTCGACCGTGCTGGACGAATCGATGGCCGCAGAAACGGATGCCGCCACCTCGGCGGGGCGCTCGGCCAGCGCAACAGCGACGGGCGGCGTCGATGCAGCCGGTGCAGCCGGTGCCGGGGCATCCGCTGCCCGCGGGCTGCCGAACCGCCCGGCGGCCACCTTGCGCGCCGGCCGGGTGCTTTCGGTCGTGCCGTAGCCGACCAGAACGGCTCCGGAGCCTTCGACCGCCACGACGGTCGCCGCGGCGACCGGAACGCCGACAACACCAGCTGAAGCGTCATCAGTCCCGTCGGTCACGGTCAGCAGCACCTGCCCGGCATGAATGACCTGGCCGGGCTCGCCGAACAGGCTTGCCACGACGCCGCCGTAGGGCGACGGCAGCTCCACGATCGACTTGGCCGATTCAACCTCGACCACGGCCTGGTCGATGGCGATCGTATCGCCGGGAGCGACCAGCCAGGCCACGATCTCGGCCTCGGTCAGTCCTTCACCGAGGTCGGGCAGCAGAAATTCGAGGCTCATCAGGACCACTCCCAGGTCGACAGCGCGGCGAGGATTCGGTCGGGGGTCGGCAAGAAATACTCCTCGAGCTTGGGTGACGGGTACGGAATGTCGAAGCCGGTGATGCGCAGAATGGGCGCGGCCAGGTAGAAGAAGTTGCGCTCCGTCAGGCGAGCGGCCACCTCAGCGCCGTAACCGCCGAACTGGGCGGCCTCGTGCACGATCGCGGCCCGGCCGGTCTTTCGAACGGATGCCCCCACCGTCTCGTCATCAAACGGCGACAGCGTGCGCAGGTCGATGACCTCGATCGAGAGCCCCTCAGCCGCGCCCTGTTCGGCCGTCGCGAGGGCGGTCTTCACGGTCGGACCGTAGGCGATGAGCGTGACATCGCTGCCCTCCCGTAGCACGACGGCCCGGTTCAGCGGCTCGGTCTGCACCGGCAGGGAAAGCTCCGCCTTGCTCCAGTAGCGACTCTTCGGCTCCATGAAAATCACCGGGTCGTCGCTCGCGATGGCGCCCCGCAGCATGGAATAGGCGTCGGCCGGGTTCGACGGGCTCACCACGGTCAGCCCGGGCGTCGCCGTCCAATACGCCTCGGAGGAGTCGGAGTGATGCTCGACGCCGCCGATATCGCCGGCGTAGGGAATGCGAATGACGATCGGCAGCGAAATCTTGCCGCGCGTACGGTTGCGCATCTTCGCCACGTGCGACACTATCTGCTGGAACGCTGGGTAGCTGAACGCGTCGAACTGCATCTCGACCACCGGGCGCAGGCCGTACATCGCCATGCCGATCGCCGTTCCGACGATGCCAGCCTCGGCCAGCGGCGAGTCACTCACCCGGGTCTCGCCGAATTCGGCGTATAAGCCGTCGGTGACCCGGAACACGCCGCCGAGCGGCCCGACGTCTTCGCCGAACAGCACGACCGTCGGATCGTCGACCATGGCGTCGCGAATGGCCGCGTTGAGGGCGGCGGCCATGGTCAGGTTTTCCGGAGCCCGCACAGCTGTTCCGGTCTCGAGGGTCTGCTGCGGGCTCATCGGGTGCTCTCTTCGTATTCACCAGCGGATGCTTCGGCGTCGCCGTCGAGTTCGGCCGCCAGAAAGGCGCGTTGCTCGGCCAGGGCGGAGCGGGGGGTGGCGTAGACGTGCTCGAACAGCTCGAGCGGATCGACCACCGCCTGCTCGGTCATACACTCGCGGGTCGTCGCTGCGAGCGCCTCCGCAGCCGCAGCGACGGAAGCGCGCTCTTCCTCGGACAACGCACCCTGGGCAATGAGGTACTTCTCCAGGCGTTCGATCGGGTCGCGGCTGCGCCACAGGTCGACGTCGGCGGTTTTGCGGTAGCGGGTGGGGTCATCCGAGTTAGTGTGCGCCTCGATGCGGTAGGTGAGGCCCTCGATCAGGGTCGGGCCGCCGCCGCTGCGGGCTCGGTCGACCGCCGCCGAGATGACCGCGAACATGGCCGCGACGTCGTTGCCGTCAACGTAGAAGCCGGGCATGCCGTAGCCGATCGCCTTGTCGGCGATGGTGCGGCAGGCCATCTGCTTGTCGAGGGGCACACTGATCGCGAACTGATTGTTCTGCACCACGAAGACGACGGGGGCCTGCCAGACTGCGGCAAAGTTGAACGCCTCGTGAGCGTCACCCTCGCTCGTGGCCCCGTCGCCGAGCAGGGTGAGCGCCACGGTGTCGTCACGCTTGAGCTTGGCCGCGGTCGCGAGGCCCACGGCGTGCAGTGCCTGGGTGGCGAGCGGGGTGGCCTGCGGGGCGATGCGATGCTGTTGATAGTCGTAACCGCTGTGCCAGTCGCCGCGGAACGAGGCGAGAATATCCTTCGGCTCGACGCCGCGGGTGAGCAGCGCGATGCTGTCCCGGTAGGTCGGAAACAGCCAGTCCTGCGGCGAGAGCGCGGCGACGGCGGCGATCTCGCAGGCTTCCTGGCCGAGCGCGGATGGGTAGGTGGCGAGGCGACCCTGCCGGGTGAGGGCGGTGACCTGCACGTCGAACCGGCGGGCCACGACCATCTGCCGGTAGAGGCCGACCAGTGTCTCCACCGGGGGAAGGACGAATCCGCCGCTCTCGGTGCCCGGAACGGCGTTCCCCGAATCATCGATCAACCGCAGGGGTGGGGGTGCCAGCACGGCCGTCAGCGGCGTGCTCTCGACATTGAGGCTCATGAGCCAATGGTGCGCCCTTTTCGCAGGCCTGGCCGCGCTTTTTCGCAGTTGTGAACGATTGGCCGATCATCCGCCAGACGGCGACCAATCGGCACGGTTGAGTCCTGAATCAGTGCCAGGCGTCCGGAGTCGTGCCGGGTGCATGCCCGATGATCTCGTCGAGAATGAGGTGGGACCGGGTCGAGATCACCCCCGGCATGGTGTGGATATCGCGCAGAATGGCCTGGCTGAGCTGCTCATGGTCGGGAGCGCTCACCGTGAGAATGATGTCGATGTCGCCGCTCACGGCCTGCGCCTTCTCCACGAACGGCAGTTCGGCGAGCTGCGCGGCAATTGCGCCCCAGGCGACGTCGCCGATTTTCACGACTACGAGCGCGGACACGTTGAGCCCGAGTGCCTTACGGTCGGTTTGGGCACCGAAGCCGGTGATCACGCCGTGGCTGATCAGCTTCTGCACCCGGGTGTGGGCGGCGGTGCGGGAGATGTGCACCTGCAGGGCCAGCTGGCGCATCGAGAGTCGACCGTCCCGGCTGAGCTCGGCGATAATCTGGCGATCGGTGCTGTCGAGTCCGGGGTGGGGAGTCTGGGGCTGCGTCATTGGACTCTCACACTACCGGCGCGGGCGCGGCCGCCGTGGATTCGCGCTGACCGGATTTGCGCAGCACGCGCAGATAGTGATTCTTGGGCCAGTGGCGCAGTGCCAGCGGCAGGCGGGGATAAATCAAGCGGATGCCGCCCAGCACGCGATCAAAGCGCCGCTCGTGCCGCTCGGTCCAGGGAAGTTCGAACAGCACGCGAACGTGGGGCGGCAGCAGTCCGGCGGTCATCAGCCGGGCCAGCGGCAGAGCGGCCCGATACCAGAACGGAGCCGACCGCGAGTGCAACAGCTCGTGCGCGACCGCGCGGGTGGCGGCATCCGTTGTCAGCAGCTGCAGCTGCTCGTTCCAATACCGGCGAAAGGCGGCGCGATCTGTCGGCCACAGTTCTAGCGGCACCTGCAGTGACGTGCCGAGCCGGGCGTATTCGCTATAGACGGTATCGGCCGTGTCGTCGCCCAGCGGGCCGTAGATCAAAGCGTGCAGGTGGGTGGCCGATTCATAGAGCGTTGCGGCAACCCAGAGCTGCAATTCGGGGGTGAACGCGTTGTACTCGGGGGTCGTGCCGACCGAATGCACGGGAACGTGCGCGTGATTGACCCGCGCGGCCATAGCAGCGGCCACGTCGGCCTCGCCGAAGACGGTGGCGTAGACGTAGCTGAGCGTACCGCTCAGCCGGGCGAGCGGCTTGGCGGCGAAATGGCTGTGGTCGGCCACGCCGTGCCCGATGGCCGGATTCGCCAGCTGCAGCAGGATGGCCCGGCCTCCGGCGGCGATCAGCAGGCCCTCACCCGCTACCCCCCGCATGCTTGGTGCGCGTGCGCTCACAGCAACCTCCCAATAAACACGCAGAACCTCGTGACAGGGTGAGCCTATTCGGTCGGCCTGAGTTTAGGTCCCGTCTGAACGCCCGAACAGGGGAAGATGAATACTTGTCTTCTGGGGAATATGTGCGTCTTCCATGCGCTTGCATGTATCCGAGGGCGACAATTCCTGGGCCCACACACTTGAGGAGAACTTCTATGAGCGAGACCACGATCACCAATATCCCGGGCTACAAGGCCGGAACCTGGACCATCGACAAGACCCACAGCTCCGTCAGCTTCAGCATTCGTCACATCGTCATCAGCAAGGTCAAGGGCACCTTCGATGACTTCGACGCCACCTTCGTGACCGGCGAGAACCCGCTCCAGACGAGCGTCACCGCCTCGGCCAAGGTCGTCTCGATCAACACCAACGAGCCGGGCCGCGACGGTCACCTGCGCACCGGAGACTTCTTCGACGCCGAGACGTACCCGACCATCGACTTCGCGTCGACCGGTGTGCGCGTCGTCAAGGGCGAGTATCTCGTCGACGGCAACATCACCATCAAGGGCGTCACCAAGCCGGCCACGTTCGAGCTCGAGTTCGGCGGCTTCGGCGGAGACCCCTACGGCAACTACAAGTTCGGTGCCACGGCCAAGACCGAGGTCAACCGTGAAGACTTCGGCCTCACCTACAACGCTGCCCTCGAAACCGGCGGAATGCTGCTCGGCGACAAGGTCACCATCACCCTGGAACTGCAGGCCGCGCTCAACGCGTAACCCGTAGCTTTTCGCGTTTCCACGAAGCGCCGTGCAGGGCCCCACTTCGGTGGGGCCCTGCCTCGTTAATCGTTTGGCCTTCCCGACAAGTGATGTATCTTTCATCGTGCTGAGAACGCAGATTTCCCTAACGGAAGGCGAGCGTCATGCCGTCGATGCGGAAGCCGCTCGCACGGGTAGGTCTGTGTCTGCACTCATTCGAGATGCTGTCGAGGCGCTCTACCGGTCGGAGCGTTCAAGCGAGGCAGATTTGCAGGCCATGCGCGCCTCCTTCGGGACGTGGAACGGTCGCGACGGCGACGGCGCGACCTGGGTTGACCGGGTACGCTCCGGCGACCGTCTGGGGCAGACCGCGTCGTGACCGTCCCCATGGACGCGTCGGTTTTTGATCGATTAACTCCGAGGCCACCAGGGTGCGGCCGATGTCCTCGAAACCGAGCGTGTTCTGGCACCCTGCACGCGAGTGAGATGACTCGCCTCGAAGTTTTGGCATCCGGTCAATGCCGAGGTCGCTGAAGCAGCGGGTGCATTGGGCCGACAGCGGCTACCCAGCCATCACACGATTGATGGTGCGGACCTAGCGATTGCTGCCACAGCGATTCGCTTTCAGGCCCGATTGCTCACACTCAACCTGCGACACTTTCCGATGGTTCAGAACCTGCAGCCTCCGTATTAGCCAGCGTCGAGTCAGAGCATCCATTCGGTCAGGCATCGGCGCAGCCCGGCGCAGTCCAGGTCGTGTCGGCCGAGATCCGTGTAGTCGGGCCGAGCTGACCAGGATTCAGGGGTCGGAAGTTGTCGTCTCGCGGGGCCGGGTCCGCGGCGCATGAGGTCTCGCCCAGCCGGTCGTCGGAAGGTGGCCGGCCGGGGCTAAGGTGCAAGGGTGCCCGAGAACGCGTCGAGCACACGAAAACAGTCGAGAGAATGCAACTCCAGTCGATAGAGGTGCACTCTAGCTAGTCGAGGAGATCCCGTGTTCACCCTAAATGACCTAGCGATTCCGATCATCGCGGCGCCGATGGCCGGCGGCGCCTCGACGCCGAACCTGGTCGTCGCCGTGAGCGACGCGGGGGGCCTCGGCTTTCTGGCTGGCGGGTACAAAACTCCTGAGGCGCTGGCCGAGCAGATTCGCACCGTGCAGCAGCGAACCGAGCACGCCTTCGGTGTCAACCTGTTTGTTCCGCAGTTGCCCCTGAGCGACCGCGCCGCCGTCGAGGCCTACCGCGACGCGCTGGCCCGCGAGAACCCCAGCGCTGTGTTCGCCGAAATTGACGAGACCGACGACGACTGGTTTTCCGAGAAGGTGGACGTCGTCATCGCGCACAAGGTTCCGGTGGTCTCGTTCACCTTCGGCCTGCCTCCGATAGACGCCGTCGAGCGGATGCACACGGCCGGGTCGTTCCTGATCGCCACGGTCACCTCGGTGCCCGAAGCCCGTCAGGCGGTTGACCGCGGCGTCGATGCACTCTGCGTGCAGGGGCCGGAGGCCGGCGGGCACCGGGGGACCTTCGCCACGCGGGACGAACCGGGCACCCTGGCTCTGGGGGAGCTGTTGATCGCGATTCGCGAGGTGGTGACGCTGCCGCTGATCGTGGCGGGCGGCATCCACTCTGGCGGGCAGATCGCCTCGTTGCTGGCTGCCGGAGCCGAAGCTGTGCAGCTCGGAACCGCCCTGCTGCGCACCGACGAGTCCGGTGCGAACCCGGCCCACCAGGACGCCCTCGTCGACCCGCGGTTCACCGAGACCGTCATAACCTGGGCATTCTCCGGCCGCCCGGCCCGCGGCTTGCGCAACGCCTTCATCACCGCCCACGACGCGAACGTGCCGCACGAGTATCCGCAGGTGCATCACCTCACCAAGACTGTGCGAGCGGATGCCGCCCGCCGCGGCGACCCGCACGGCCTCGCCCTCTGGGCCGGTACCGGCTTTCGGGAAGCGGGCACCGGCTCGGCCGCGACCGTGCTCGCTGCGTTGTGGGCCGACACGCACGCTGCCGTCGTCTCGTAGCAGGTCGTCGCGTAGCTTTTACGTGTCCTGACGGTGCCGAGGAGCTGGAGCCGGTCGGCTCCGGCACGGTCGAGAACCGTGCGGCGGCCCCCAAGGTAGGCTTTATCGACAGGGTGAGCGGCAGCCGCTCCCCGATGGATCAGCGTCGATCGGCGCCTCTGACCCTGGGGCCGCCAGGCCAATGTAGATCGCACAACAAGAAATGGTTCTCCTTTGCGCAAAATAACTATGTCCCGGGCGGGCAAGCTCACGGTCGCCGTCACGGCACTGCTGGCCCTCGCCGGCGGATTCCTCGGCGTCAGCGCCGCGGCCGCGAGTCAGCCACAGGCCGCTACCGCCGGCGAAAACTACGTCATCGGCACCGACACCACCTTCGCGCCGTTCGAGTACCGCGAGAACGGTGAACTCACCGGCATCGACATGGACCTGATTCGCGACATCGCGAAGAACCAGGGGTTCACGGTCGAGATTAAGTCGCTCGGCTTCGACGCTGCGCTGCAGGCGCTGCAGTCCAATCAGGTCGACGGCGTCATCGCCGGCATGTCGATCACCGACGAGCGCGAGCTCATCTTCGACTTCTCCGACCCGTACTTCGACTCCGGCGTGCAGATGGCCGTCGCCGAGGACAACACCGAGATCACCGGATACGCCGACCTGGCCGGCGAAACGGTCGTCGCCAAGCGTGGCAGCGAGGGCGAAACCTTCGCCAACTCGATCAAGGACGAGTACGACTTCACGGTCAAGGCACTCGCCGACTCGGCCACCATGTATGACGACGTCAAGGCCGGCAACTCCGTCGCGGTGTTCGACGACTATCCCGTGCTGGCCTACGGCATCAACCAGAACAACGGGCTCAAGTCCGTCACCGAGAAGGAACAGGGCAGCTCCTACGGTTTCGCCGTCAATAAGGGGCAGAACCCCGAGCTGCTCGCCGCGTTCAACACCGGCCTCGCCGAGTTGCAGGACAACGGCGACTACCAGGCCATTCTTGACACCTACCTGGAGCAGCCGGCACCCGCCGCGGCATCCGGTTTCTTCGGTCTGCTCAGCGACAGCATGCCGGCGCTGATGAAGGGCCTCGGGCTGACCCTGCTCGCAACCGGCCTGTCCATTTTGATCGCCCTCGTGCTCGGCGTGGTATTCGGCTTCTTCAAGGTCTCCGAGAGTCGCATTCTGCGCGGCATTGCGAGCGTCTACGTCAGCATCTTCCGCGGCACCCCGCTGCTCGTGCAGGCCTTCTTCTTCTACTTCGGCCTGCCCCAGCTCACCGGGCAGTCGATCGACGTGCTCACCGCCGGTGTGCTCACCCTGAGCCTGAACGCCGGCGCCTACATGACTGAGATCGTGCGCGGCGGCATCCAATCGGTCGACCCGGGTCAGACCGAAGCCGGTCGGAGCCTCGGCCTCGGCTACGTCACGACCATGCGCCGCGTCGTGCTGCCGCAGGCCGTGAAGATCATGACGCCGTCGTTCATCAACCAGTTCGTGATGACCCTGAAAGACACCTCGTTGCTCGCCGTGATCGGCTTCGCCGAGCTCACCTATCAGGGCCAGCAGATCTACGCCGCCAACTTTCGCACCGGTGAGACCCTGCTGATCGTCGCCGCGCTGTACTTCATCGTCATCAACCTGCTCACCATGCTCTCCAACAAGCTCGACAAGAGGTTCAACAAATGAGCACCAGCGCGAACAACACCGCAAGTGCCAGCAAAATTTCGGTACGTGGCCTGCGCAAGTCGTTCGGCTCCAACGAGGTGCTCAAGGGCCTCGACGTCGAGATCACCGAGGGCGAGGTCGTCTGCGTCATCGGCCCTTCGGGTTCGGGCAAGTCCACCTTTCTGCGTTGCCTGAACAAGCTCGACGAGCTCAGCGCCGGCACGGTCATCGTCGACGGCTTCAACCTCAGCGACAAAACCGTCGACCTGAACGAGGTTCGAGCGCACATCGGTATGGTCTTCCAGCACTTCAACCTGTTTCCGCACATGACGGTGCTGCAGAACATCATGCTCGCGCCGACCGAGTTGAAGAAGGAATCCAAAGCGGATGCCCGCGCCACCGCCCTGAAACTGCTCGAGCGGGTGGGCCTGTCCGACAAAGCGGATGCCCGCCCCGCGCAGCTCTCCGGCGGCCAGAAGCAGCGCGTCGCGATCGCCCGGTCCCTCGCGGTGAACCCCGACATTATGTTGTTCGACGAGGCCACGAGCGCCCTCGACCCCGAAATGGTGGGGGAGGTGCTGCAGGTCATCCGCGACCTCGCCGCCGAGGGCATGACCATGGTCGTCGTCACCCACGAGATGGGTTTCGCCCGCGAGGTCGCGGACCGGGTTATCTTCATGGCCGATGGCCTCATCGTCGAAGAGGGCACCCCGGCCGAGCTGTTCGGCAACCCGCAGCAGGAGCGCACCCAGGACTTCCTCTCCAAGGTGCTCTAACCGCGTGACCCAAAACGGATGTTCCGCGCGAGACCCGCGCGCGGCATCCGTTTTGTCGTCCGTCAGGCATGACCGCGCCCGGTTTGGGTAGCCGCTAGGGTAATCGGCGTAGCGGCTACCGAAATGAAGCGCGGCTCTCGAACGGATGCTTCGGGCGGCTCAGGCCCGGTCGCCGACGATCTCCTCGCGTACCCGGCGCAGGTCCTCCATGAGCGAGCCGATCAGGATCCAGTGGTCGGGGTGCGGCGTCACGATGCGCAGCGGCGCGGTCAGGGCCAGCACCTCGGGGGCCGGCATCTCGGGCGCCACCGTGAGGTCGCCCTCCGCGCGAGCGAGCAGCCGCAGGTCGTGCGCAGCCCGGGCCAGCTCCTCGGAAAAGGCCTGAACGCTCGGCTCCAACTGCAGGGAGGCATCGTAGTGATCGTGCAGGGCCCGGGTCATGCCGATAGCTCGGGTCACGAGGGTCGGCAGCCGCCCGATCATCTCATGGTCGGTGTCGAGCGCCAGGCGTAGTTTGGCCTTGCGCGGGTTGAGCATGAGGCTCTCCTCCGCCTGCGCGATGGCCTTCTCCGCCTTGACCAGCATGGGGCGCAGCAGCCGGGCCTTGATCATCAGCTCCATCAGGTCGACCGGGGTCTGCGGGGTGCGCAGCGCCTGGGCAATGCGCTCGAAGGTATCAGCCACCTCGCGAGCGAGCAGGGCCACAGCATCGCGTGCCGGCGCAATCAGCACCGGCGGAACGATCAGGGCGTTGATGATCAGCGCGATCCCCGCACCGATGAACGTTTCAAAGATGCGATCGAGGGCATACCCCGGCGTCGTCGCGCCGAGCGCGAGCACGAGCATGGCGCTGATCGGAATCTGGCTCGCCGACACCGGCGACAGCCGCAGCGCCCAGGCGACGAGGATGCTGACCACGATCGTGCCGAGTACAACCCAGCTGGACTGGCCGAGGAAGAAGCCGATCGTGGAGGCGATAATGACTCCGCCGATGACGCCAGCGGTACGTTCGATCGCGCGGCCGAGGGTCTGATTGACACTCGGCTGCACCACGAGCAGGGCCGCAATCGCGGCAAAGATCGGCAGGTCGTTGGGCAGCAGCAGCTGCGAGACGATCCAGGCCAGGGCGACGGCGACAGCCATCTTCACGACCTGCAGCACCGGGAGTCGGGTGGGGATGCGCAGGGCCGATGTTAGTTTCACTGCACAAGGCTAACCCGACCTCTCCTCAAGCGGATGCCGACAAACCCGTCTGCCCGCTGCGCGCCGGCCCGAACCAGGTGCAGCGGGCCGCGCATCGGCCACGAACGCACGATGTCACCCGCATTGACGCTGGCCTGCACCTCGTCCAGCGTTGTGCCGGGGGAGCGCACCCCGAGGGTCCACTGGGCTGCCGGGTAGTCCTGGAACTGTACCGCGAGCATCCGCTCAACGACCGCAACGGCCCCAGTAGCGGTGGCCCGGCCAGGCCCTAGGCGTGCAGGCGCAGGCGCAGAACGTCGGCGCGGGAGGCGGCAGCTGGCAGCACACCAGTATGCCGACTCCCGCAGCAAAGACGGGCTACTTGCCGCGGCTACCGGGCCGCACGGCCCGAATCACGCGGGCGCTGCCATCGGAGGTTTGGGTTCCGAAGACGTCGAACTGCTCTTCGTCCGGTCCGCTGGTGGGCCCGCTGCCGCGGTCGAATCGACGCAGCAGCGCCTTGACGATCGGCGGGCCGGCCAGGAACAACACGATCACGGTGTACACGACGACGGCGAGCGGTTCGCTCAGCAGCGCCGCCGGGTCGCCGGCGCTGATCTGCAGCGAGCGGCGCAGCTGTCGTTCCATTTCCGGGCCGAGAATGGCTCCGACAATGATCGGGAGAACCGGAAACCCAAAGCGCCTGGCCATGTAGCCGAGCGCGCCGAGCAGCAGCAGAATCATGATGTTGAAGGTCTGCATGCCCGCTGCGTATGCGCCGAGGGTCGCGAAGAAGAGAATGCCGGCGTAGAGATACGGCCGGGGGATACGCAACAGTTTCGCCCAGAGTGGCGCGAGCGGCAGGTTGAGCGCGAGCAGTAGCGTGTTGCCGATGAACAGGCTCGCGATCAGAGTCCAGACCAGCACCGGTTCGGTCTGAAACAGCAGCGGTCCAGGGTGGATGCCGTACTGGTTGAACGCGGCGATCATCACGGCGGCGGTCGCCGTGGTCGGCAGGCCCAGGGTCAGCAGGGGCACGAGCGTGCCGGCCGCTGAAGCGTTGTTGGCCGCTTCTGGCCCCGCGACGCCCTCAATGGCGCCGTGACCGAACTGCTCAGGATGCTTCGACAGCTTCTTCTCCGCCACGTAGGAGAGAAAGGTCGGAATCTCCGCGCCGCCGGCCGGAATAGCACCGAAGGGAAAGCCGATGACCGTGCCGCGAAGCCAGGGCTTCCAGGACCGCTTCCAATCCTGCTTGCCCATCCAGGGCACGCCGACCGGAATCGTCGCCGGCGTTCCGTGGCGCAGGTGGGCGGCGATCCACAGGGCTTCACCGACCGCGAACAGCGCCACGGCGATGACGACGACGTCGATGCCGCCGGAGAGCAGCGGTTGGCCGAACGTCAGCCGCGCCTGGCCGGTCGTGCCGTCGAGCCCGACGAGCCCGATGGTCAGCCCGATGAACAGCGAAGCGAGGCCGCGAATGCGACTCGAGCCGAGCACCGCGCTTACGGCGACGAAGGCGAAGACCATCATGGCGAAGTAGGAGGGAGCACCGAGGCCGATCGCGATCGCCACGACGAAGGGGGCGACGAAGACGAGGGCTCCGGTGGCGAGCGTACCGGCTACGAACGAGCCGATGGCTGCGGTCGCGAGGGCCTGGGCTCCGCGTCCGGCCTTGGCCATCTTGTTGCCTTCGAGTGCTGTGACGACCGATGAGGATTCGCCCGGGGTGTTGAGCAGAATGGAGGTTGTCGACCCGCCGTACATGCCGCCGTAGTAGATGCCGGCAAACATGATGAGCGACCCGGTCACGTCGAGGGCGTAGGTGAGCGGCAGCAGCAGGGCAACGGTCATGGCCGGGCCAATGCCCGGCAGCACGCCGACGGCGGTGCCGAGCAGTACTCCGATGAGGGCGAACAGCAGATTCTGCAGGGTCAGCGCGTTGCTGAACCCCTCCATCAGCAGGGTGAGATTTTCCATTAGAGGATTCCCGTCAACAGGCCGGCCGGCAGGTTGATGCCGAGGCCCAGTACGAAGCCGTAGAACGTACCGACGGCCAGAAGAATGCCGATCACGAGAGCCCAGAAGAAGCGCCTCGAGCCGAGCAGCAGGGCGGATCCATAGAACAGCAGTGCACTGCCGATGACGAATCCGAGAAAGTCCATTGTGAGGGCGAAGACGAGAATCAGGCCGGCGAGGCCGAAGACGGTGGGCCAGTGGGCCTTCTGGGTGAGGTCGATGTCCTCACCGTCTTCGGCCTCGGCGTGGCCGCCCCGCAGCACGGTGATCGCCAGGGCGATCGCACACAGGCCGAGGCCGATCGCGATGATCGTCGGAACGACCTGCGGTCCCATCACGCCGGCGTTGATGGCCGTGTGACGGATGTTTGCGGTGTCGATTCCGATAATAATCGCGATGACCGCGAGCAGGGCTGCGACGCTGAGCTCCGACCGGCCCTGCAGCCGAGCGCGGAGCCCGGTCGCTGGGGCCGTGCTGGGGGCGGACACGTTAGACCAGGCCCAGGGTCTTCAGCACGTCGGCGACGCGGGTGTCCTGCTCGGTGAGGAAGGTGCTGAAATCGTCTCCGGTGATGAACGCGTCGGTCCAGCTGTTGTCTTTGAGCACCTGCTGCCACTCGTCGCTGTCGTGCATCGTGGTGACGGCATCGACCAGACGGGCGATTTCGGCATCCGTCAGACCGGGGGCGGCCAGCAGTCCGCGCCAGTTGGTGAAGACGAGGTCGATTCCTTCTTCGGTGAGGGTGGGCGCGTCGATGACGGGAACCCGTTCCTCGCTCGTGACGGCCAGCACGCGGAGGTCGCCTGACTTCACCTGTTCGAGGAACTCACCGTAGCCGGAGGCACCGAACTGCAGTTTGCCGCCGAGGATGGCCGGGAGCAATTCGCCGCCGCCGTCGTAGGGGACGTAGTTGACCGTGGTGGGGTCGATGCCGACGGCGTCAGCGAGCTGCATTGGCAGCAGGTGGTCGGGGCCTCCCGGGGAGGAACCGCCGCCAACAGCGAAGGCGGCCGGGTCGGCCTTCCACGCGGTCACCAGATCGTCGATGGTTTCGTAGGGGGAGTCGGCCGCCACGAAGATTGCGCCGGCTTCCTCGATGAGTCCGGCGATCGGGGTCGCGGCGGCGACCGTGGCGTCGCCCTCGTTGGTGTACGCAGCACCGACCACGCCGAGCCCCATCATGAGCAGAAAGTTGGCGTTTCCGGTTTCGGTCAGGGTGCGGGCCAGGCCAACGGTTCCGCCGGCGCCGGCCAGGTTGGTGACCTCGGTGCCGGTGGCCAGGCCCAGGTCATCCATCACCTTGACCGCGGCGCGGCCGGTGACGTCGTAGCCGCTGCCGGCGGCGTTGGGAATCATGACCTGAAGATTTTCGATCGGTCCGCTATTGGTCGCTTCGGTGTTCTTGGCGCTGGTGACTCCACAAGCGCTGAGGGCGAGTACGACCGCGCCGGCCAGAACGACGGTGCCAGCCGTTCGGCGGGCGCGCATGGTGCGTGCTGTGATTGTCATGCTAAATCCTCTTCGATTTTGGGCAAGCCTCTTTGCTGGCCGACTTCATCGTGCGTGGCGTGCCCCGGCCGGCACAACTTGTGACGTTAGTGAACGTTGTGTAGTTTGCGGTTGCGCGCGCCGGGTGCGAATTTCGGTTTACCCTGCCAATGAGGGATTATCTTGTATGGCCAGGGACGACCGAGGGGCGCAATGATGTGGACGCGAGCGGTGCGCCTGCGCGCGTCGGGCATCCGTTCGAGCCGGCTGAGTCTCACTCGCCAGCTGCTGCTGTTCCAGTTGAGCCTGATCGCTCTCGTCCTCGTCGCGGTGACCGCGATCTCGGTCGAGCAGACCCGCAGCAGCTTCGAGAGCGGGGCGCAACGACGCATGCTGACGGTCGCCGAATACACCGCGGCGAACCCGCTCTTGCGCAGCCTGCTCGACAGCACCGCCGTGCCTCAGCAGTTCTCCATTCCGGTCGAGTCGCTCCGCACCACTACCGGGGTCGATCAGCTCATAGTGACGGATGTCGACGGCCGCGTCATCGCAGCGCCGGCCGATCCGCGGCTGCTCGCGACTAACCTGGCCATCGACCCAACGCCCGACGAGTCCGATGCCGCCTGGGCGGGAATCGCCCCGATTGGCACGAGGGATTATGTGGTCGCGCAGGTGCCGGTGTTGTCGAACGCCGGGGTGGTCGTTGGCACGGTCGTCGCCGCCCGTCAGTTTCCGGCCGTGGCCGAGCTGCTCGCGAGCGCAGCGCCGAACCTGCTCACCTATGTTGGCGTGGCCGGCGTGCTCGGGGTCGCCGGATCGCTGTTGCTCGCCGCTCGGGTCAAACGGCAGACCCTCGGCCTCGAGCCGGAACAGATCGGACGACTGGTCGAACACCGGGACGCCATGATCCACGGCATCCGGGAGGGTGTGATCGCCGTCGACACCGACGGTCTCATCACGCTCGCCAACGACAGCGCGCGCACCCTGCTCGGTTTGCCCGCCGGTGTTGAGGGTCGGGCGATCGACGCGGTCGGGCTCGACGACGAGGCGGTGCGGGCATTGAGCCGGCACGACGTCGACGAGATCGACACGGTGCTGGTCAACCGGGGAGTGTTGCTCGTGCTCAACCAGACGCTCATTCACCCGCCCCGGTCCCGGCCAGAGGTGGTGACCACTCTGCGCGACCGTACCGAGTTGGTGACGCTTCAGCACGACCTGGGTAGCAGTCGCCAGGCGACCGACACCCTGCGTGCCCAGACGCACGAATTCGCGAATCGGCTGCACACCATTTCGATGCTCATGCAGCTCGGTGATACTGAGGCGGCGGTGGAGTACGTGGATACCGTCACCCGGGACCGTACCGATCTTGACAATACGGTGCTGACCCGGCTGCAGGAGCCTGCGGTCGCGGCGCTCGTGGTCGCGAAGACCTCTCTGGCCCGGGAACGCGGGGCTACCCTGGAGCTCAGCGCCGAGGCGGTGCTGCAACGCGTCGACGCCGACCTGTCGATCGATCTCGTAACGGTCATCGGCAATCTCGTCGACAACGCGCTCGACGCCGTCACCGGGGCGCCGGAACGCCGGGTGCACCTTGATGTTCAGACCAAAGCCGGCGGTGCCGTGCACGTGACGGTTCGCGACTCTGGTCCCGGGATCGACCCCGCACTCCTGGACCGCGTCTTCGAGGTCGGGGTGACGAGTAAATCCGCCCTGGCCGGCGCCGATGCGCACGGTTACGGCCTCGCAATTGTGCGCCTCGTCGCCACGCGCCGCGGCGGCGGTGTCAGCTACCGGGCCGAGAACGGCGCCGTGTTTGAGGCCGTGCTGCCGGTCGATGCGTCCAAGCAGGTCGTGCCGGATGAGGAGCAAACCCATGTGTGACGTCCTCGTCGTCGACGACGATTTTATGGTGGCGCGCGCCCACGAGCGCATCGTCGACCAGCAGCCCGGCTTCACCGTCGTGGGCGTAGCCCCGACCGGTACCGATGCCCTGGCCCAGATTGCCCAGAAGGCGCCGCGGCTGGTTCTGCTCGACATGTACCTGCCTGACATGACGGGCCTTGACGTGATCCGTCGGGCCCGCGAAGCCGGTCACAATGTCGACTTTCTCGTGCTCAGCGCCGCCCGGGAGTCGGAGATGGTGACGGCGGCATTGCAGGGCGGCATCGTGAGCTACCTGCTCAAACCGTTCAAAATCACCGAGCTGCAGTCCCGACTGGTCGGGTACGCCGAGCGTCGTCGTCTGCTCGGCCGCACCGGCGACCTCAGCCAGAGCGACCTAGACCAGGCACTAGCCACCGTATCGGGTACGCCCAGCGCCCCCGCCGTCCTCACGTTTCCCAAAGGCCTCAGTCGAGAGACGGCCGCGCTGGCCGCTGCAGCCCTGCGCGGCAGCGACGTCGACCTGGCCGCGTCGGAGTGCGCCGAACGGCTCGGCCTGTCGCGGGTCGTGGCCCGCAAATACCTGGAGTTCTTCGTCGACTCCGGGCAGGCAACGGTCAGCCTGCGCTACGGCCAGACCGGCCGCCCGCAGCGTCGTTACGCCTGGGTCGCCGCTCGCCCGAGCTAGCCCAGGTCGTCGTCGGTGCGAGCTCCGAACACGATTTCGTCCCAGCTCGGCATCGATGCCCGACCGCGCTTGGGTGTGGTGCGGCCGTGGTTGGTGCGTTCCTGCGCGCGGGCGGCCTGGTTGGCCCAGGCGTTGCCGGTCGGTTCCGGCGTGGTCGCCGGCGCCGCACTGGACTCGTCGGTAACCGGGCTGTCCATGGCCGTGGACCGACGGGGCCGCATCGGCCCAGGCTGCACCGAAGAGGATGCCGTCGGCTGGGCCGCTGCAGCATCCCGGCTGCCAGCCGCCTCGCGTTCTCCGCGGCGTCGACGCAACGATTCCAGAAGATCGGCGGTTTCGCTCATGTTCGATGCCGGCTCGGCAGCGCGTTTGATCGCGGCTTTGGACACAGCATCGTCCCGGCTGAGCGAACGGGAAAACGGCACAGCCTCAAGGTTCGGGCTGGTGTCGTTCAAAATCTCGTCGGGTAGGGATTCCTTGAAGTTGAAGGCGTTGCTGTCGAAGCGGGACACATCGGCGGCGCTCGTCTCCGAGCCGACCGCGCGCAGTCGGGGAATGAGCGAGCCCTTGAGCTCGCCCTGCTGCGACAGCGCGATGGCCTCGCTGCCGACCGGCGATAGTGAGTTCTTCTTGGGTTCGAAACCCCAGCGGGCGTCGTGGTCGATCTCGTCTGCGGTGAAGGACAGCTTGACGATCCAACCGCCGCCGGGCTCTTTCCAGCTGGCCCAGCGTTCGCCGGTGGCACCGAGCGAGGCGAGACGCTCCCGAATGACGCTGCCGAAGTTCACGTTCTCGTCGACCGGATCCGGATCGATCGCGGTGTGTACCGGCACGCTGAGCGCTGACGAGACGATGTACTCCCGTTCGGCTACGACCGGGCCCTCGAAGCGGCGCACGTAGTCGAGGGACGCGCCGGTGACGGCCGCGACATCCTCGGCGGACATGCCGGAGCGAATGTGCGCCTGAACCTCCCGGGGGGAGAGTTTTGGCGCGAGACTCCGCTCCGTCTGGGTTTGGCGAAGCCGGGACTGAAGAACCTCGTCGATGGCGATGCGATATCGGTCACCATCTTCGGACGCTGCGAGCAGCGCACCGTTCTCAACCCCAATAACCTTCAATTCCTGCATGAAGACAAGCCCTCTCGCGATTACCGTTGGCTGCAAGACTGCCACGACTTGGGGCAATTTCGCGGGAATACGCTGGGCGTGCCGCAAGTTGTTTTCCGTGTCCGAATAAAAAGGTTGGCGGACGGTTTGCTATTCCGTCCGGATTGTTGGAAACTGTGCCCGCCGATTTCGATTATCGGCGTAACTGAAATGGATGGGCATGGCAACCGATTACGACGCACCCCGAAAGACTGAAGACGACTCCGAGTCGATCGAGGCCCTCAAGGAACGTGTGCCAGATAAAATGTCCGGCAGCGTTGATGTTGACGACTCCGACAACCCGGGTGGGTTCGATCTACCCGGCGCCGACCTGTCCGACCTGGACCTCGATGTCGTCGTTCTGCCCGCGCAGGCCGACGAATTCACCTGCGTGAATTGCTTCCTCGTGAAGCACCGTTCGCAGATGGGCCACGAGACCAAGCTCGGAATGGTCTGCCTGGAGTGCGACTCCTAGACCTGCTAACCGACGTTGGTCGTTCGTGATCCATTGATCGCGGCGGCCAACTCCGTCGGGTGCCGGCTGGAGATGATCCAGTACGGCGCCGGATCGGTTGGGTCGACGATCGGAACGCGCACGACCGGGTCGATCCAGCCGCGAATGAGCAGCCAGGCCCGGGCATCCAGCCGGGGTCCGCGCTCCTGGGTGGCTTCGGCCTTGGTAAAGGAGACGGCTTCCCCCACAAGGTGGGTAGAAATCGTGGCCGGGCCGGCTTTCAGCTCGCCGTTCTGCACCCGCACCACCGGTGAGGCCAGCACGAGCAGCACTACGCAGCCGCCGTAGAGAACGGCGGCCGTGATAATGCCGGCCGGCAGGGAAATCGGGACGAGCACCAGGATGCTCGCCGGTATCACCAGTGCGGTGACGATGAAGGCCCACGGAGTAGGCCAGAGTTTTTCGCGGTAATCAGGCATGGCTCTATTCGATCAGATATCTGCACTACCCTCGACACGTGGCAGAAAGCGTCGAAGTACTGATCCAAGCATCCATCCTCCCGAACTATGCACATCCCGGTGATGCCGGGGCTGACCTGCATTCGGCCGAGGCCCTCATGCTCGCTCCCGGTTGTCGTGCACTTGTCGGCACCGGCGTGTCGATCGCCTTGCCCGACGGGTTTGCCGCCTTTGTGGTTCCGCGCAGCGGCCTGGCGTCCAAGCGCGGCATCACCATCGTGAATTCCCCGGGGACAGTGGATGCCGGCTACCGCGGCGAAATCAAGGTGGCTCTGCTCAATACCGACCAGAACGAGTCGTTCACGATCAATATCGGCGACCGCATCGCCCAACTCATTGTGATGCCCGTTGCCCGGGCCACCTTCATTGCCGTGGACCGGCTGCCCGGCAGCCACCGCGGCGAGGGCGGCTTCGGTTCGACGGGCGTGGAAGCTGCTCCACGAGAAAGTGCACCATTGTCGGGCGATACCGCCCAGCGCGAAGGAGAAAATCGGTGACTGACACCACGACCCCCGGGGACTTCGTCGAGCCCTATGCCAAATCGGCACCAGACAACCGCGAGAGCGATGGCCCGTTCGACGAGTCCGAAGCCAACCCGGTGCGGCCATACGTCGACCTCGGCGGCATCAAGATTCTGCCGCGGGAAGGCCTGCACCTGCGCCTCGAAATTGAAGAGGGCAGCAAGCGCGTCGTCGCCATCGGCCTCGACTTCGCTGGGTCGACCCTGCAGGTGCAGCCGTTCGCCGCTCCGCGGTCGAGCGGCCTGTGGCATGAGATTCGCGACCAGATCGCCGACCAGATCGGCAAGCAGGGCGGTACCACGACACCGCGCGAGGGCCCGTTCGGCCCGGAACTGGTCGCCGAGATTCCGGTTGCGGCCGGTCAGGAAGCCGGCGGCGTCACCCGCCTGGCCCGTTTCATCGGCGTCGACGGGCCGCGCTGGTTTCTGCGCGGTGTGATCGCGGGCGAGGGCGCCATCGATCCGAATGCCGCAGCGCAGATCGAAGACCTGTTCCGCAGTATCGTCGTCGTGCGCGGGGGAACCCCGATGCCGCCGCGTGATCTGATTCCGCTGCGCATGCCCGCCTCGCCCACCGGCGCGACCGAGACCGCCGCGGTCTAGCGAGCCATGAGCGACACCCCCGGTCAGAACGGACAGCAGGGCCAGCGCGATGAAGCGCACGAGCCAGTGCCGACGCCAGCCGCGGCGCCGGAACCCGCTCCGACGCCGGAGCAGGCGCAGACCGCGTCAACCCTGTTCGCCGAGTCGATGGCCGGGGCGGCCCGCCGGGCCGGATTCGGAGCGGCGACCGAGGGGGAGCCGATCAGTGGACAGGCCCTATTAAAGGCGATGGGCGGCATCCGCGGTCTGATCGAAGCTGTACTGCCCGGCCTTGTCTTTCTCGTCACCTACACACTCACTATCGACCCGTCGACCGATGTGACGAGTGACCCGATCGGCACCCTACTTCCCTCACTCGTCGCTCCGCTGGTCATCGGCGTGATCTTCGTCGCACTGCGCGCGATCACCAGGCAGACGACGACGCCGGCCCTCGGCGGCCTGGTCGGCACCGCTATCAGCGTCGCGCTGGCTCTCTTCTCCGGCAAGCCCTCCGATTTCTTCCTGGTCGGCCTGTGGACCAACGCCGGCTACGGTGCCGCCCTGCTCATCTCCGTGCTCGTGCGCTGGCCGCTGATCGGCGTCGCCGTCGGGTTCCTCATGGGCGACGGCATCGCCTGGCGCCTCGACGCCAGCAAGCGGCGCGTGCTGACCATTCTCACCCTGTGCTGGACCGGCCTGTTCCTCGGACGCCTCGCCGTGCAGCTGCCGCTCTACCTCGCCAATAACGTCGAACTGCTCGCCTCCATGAAGCTCCTCATGGGCATCCCGCTCTACGCGCCGTTGCTCGTCGTGTCCTGGCTCATGGTGCGCTCGGTCTATCGCAAAGCGGATGCCGCCGACGCGCTCTGAGAATCGACCTCTGCGCGCTCGGGCGCACTGCTAGAGTTATCTTGACGTCAAGATAGTTGACCGGCGATCACTCGTCGGCGCAACTCGATGGAAAAAGGCAGCTCCCGGCATCCGCCGGTAAGGCTTGCCTTGCTGGCACGCGCTTGTGCCTGCCACAAGAATTGAGGATTGCCGCCGGTTTCCCGTCGGCTCCTACAACGGAGAGGGCACTGTGTCGGATTCAAAAAGTACCGCGGTAAATAGCTTCGGAGCCAAAGACACCCTGCGCGTTGGTTCGACAGACTATGAAGTCTTTCGTCTCGACGCGGTCGACGGTTACGACAAACTGCCATACAGCCTGAAGGTGCTGCTGGAGAACCTCCTCCGCACCGAAGATGGAGCCAACATCACCGCCGAGCACATTCGTGCCCTCGGCTCCTGGGTTCCCACCGCGGAACCCGACACCGAGATCCAGTACACGCCGGCTCGCGTCGTCATGCAGGACTTCACCGGCGTTCCCTGCATCGTCGACCTCGCCACCATGCGCGAAGCCCTCGTCGACCTCGGCGGCGACGCCAAGAAGATCAACCCGCTCGCCCCGACCGAAATGGTCATCGACCACTCCGTTGTCGCCGACCTGTTCGGCACGACCGACTCGTTCGAGCGCAACGTCGAGATCGAGTACGAGCGCAACGGTGAGCGCTACCAGTTCCTCCGCTGGGGCCAGACCGCGTTCGACGACTTCAAGGTCGTTCCCCCGGGAACCGGCATCGTGCACCAGGTCAACATCGAGTATCTCGCCCGCGTCACCATGACCCGTGAGGTCAACGGCGTTCTCCAGGCTTATCCAGACACCTGCGTCGGCACCGACTCGCACACGACCATGGTCAACGGCCTGGGCGTGCTCGGCTGGGGCGTCGGCGGAATCGAAGCCGAAGCGGCGATGCTCGGCCAGTCGGTTTCCATGCTCATCCCCAAGGTTGTCGGCTTCAAGCTCTCCGGCGTCATCCCGGCCGGCGTCACCGCAACGGATGTCGTACTCACCATCACGCAGATGCTCCGCAAGCACGGCGTGGTCGGCAAGTTCGTCGAATTCTACGGATCGGGTGTCGCCTCAGTGCCGCTCGCCAACCGTGCCACCATCGGTAACATGAGCCCCGAGTTCGGCTCGACGGCCGCGATGTTCCCGATCGACGATGTCACCCTCGGCTACCTGCGCCTCACCGGGCGCAGCGAAGAGCAGGTCGCGCTGGTCGAGGCCTACTCGAAGCTGCAGGGCCTCTGGCACAACCCCGATGTGGAGCCGGTGTTCAGCGAATACCTCGAGCTCGACCTCTCCACGGTCGTTCCCTCGATCGCCGGACCGAAGCGCCCGCAGGACCGCATCATCCTCTCCGAGTCGAAGTCGCAGTTCGAGCGCGACCTGGACAACTACGCCAACGGCCCCGTCTCCCTAGTGGACGCGGCAATAGAGGGTACGTTCCCCGCCTCTGACCCGCTCGGCCTCACCTCGCAAGACGAAGTGACCGCGCACGAGCACGCCTACCAGGCTGGCCTGGTGCGTCACACCAGCCACCCGACGAAGTCGCACCCTCAGCCCACCGACGTGAAGCTCGCCGACGGTCGCGAGTTCACGATCGATAACGGCGCCGTAGCGATCGCGGCCATCACCTCGTGCACCAACACGTCAAACCCTTCCGTTATGCTCGCGGCCGGCCTGCTGGCCCGCAATGCGAGCCTCAAGGGACTCAAGAGCAAGCCGTGGGTCAAGACCACCCTCGCGCCCGGCTCCAAGGTCGTCACCGAGTACTACGCGAAGGCCGGCCTCAACGGCTACCTCGAAGACCTTGGCTTCTACCTCGTCGGCTACGGCTGCACCACCTGCATCGGTAACTCCGGTCCGCTCGAGGACGAAATCTCCTCGGCCGTGCAGGAGAACGACCTCGCCGTCACCGCCGTGCTCTCCGGTAACCGCAACTTCGAGGGACGCATCAACCCCGACGTGAAGATGAACTACCTCGCGAGCCCGCCGCTGGTTATCGCCTACGCCCTCGCCGGCACGATGAACTTCGACTTCGACACCGATTCGCTCGGTCAGGACACCGAAGGTAACGACGTGTTCCTCAAGGACATCTGGCCCGACGCCGACGAGGTGCAGAAGACCATCGACGAGTCAATCGACTCCAACATGTTCGAGACCCAGTACGCCGGTGTCTTCGAGGGTGACGACCGCTGGAAGTCCCTGCACACCCCCATCGGCGACACCTTCGCCTGGGACGCCGAGAGCACCTACGTACGGAAGCCCCCGTACTTCGACGGCATGACGCTGGAGACCAGCCCGGTCGTGGACATCAGTGGTGCCCGCGTGCTCGCCAAGCTCGGCGACTCGGTCACCACCGACCACATCAGCCCCGCCGGTTCGATCAAAGCGGATGGCCCCGCCGGCCGTTACCTGGCCGAGCACGGCATCGCCCGCGGGGACTACAACTCCTACGGCTCGCGTCGTGGCAACCACGAGGTCATGATTCGCGGAACCTTCGCGAACATCCGTCTGCGCAACCAGCTCCTCGACAACGTCGAGGGTGGCTTCACCCGCGACTTCACCGTCGCGAGCGGCCCGCAGGCCGACATCTACGATGCCAGCCAGAACTACCAGGCCGCCGGTACCCCGCTCGTCATCTTCGGTGGCAAGGAATACGGTTCGGGTTCCAGCCGGGACTGGGCAGCCAAGGGCACGAGTCTTCTCGGTGTCAAGGCCGTCATCGTTGAGAGCTTCGAGCGCATCCACCGCTCGAACCTCATCGGCATGGGCGTTGTGCCCCTGCAGTTCCCGGTCGGCGAAACCGCCGACTCGCTCGGTCTCGATGGCACCGAGATCGTCTCGGTCTCCGGCATCACCGAACTGAACAACGGCACGACGCCGAAGACCGTGCGGGTGACCTGCGTTCCGAGTGAATTCTCGGCCGCCGGCAAGGCACCGGTCGAGTTCGACGCCATCGTGCGCATCGACACCCCGGGTGAAGCCGAGTACTACCGCAACGGCGGCATCCTGCAGTACGTGCTGCGTTCGCTCGTCTGAGTGAACCGGGGCGCTGCCAGCGCCTCGCTCTACCAGCACGACACCGGCGCGTAGACTCGATTCACTCGGGTCTGCGCGCCGGTTTGGCTTGATCTGTTTAGCACTGTTTTGTAGAGCAGCATGAAAGGTATGACGGATGATCCTTCTGGAGACGATTCATGGTCCGCGGGACCTCGATGGTCTTTCGAAAGAGCAGCTGCCACAGCTGGCCGCCGATATTCGGCGGTTTCTGGTGCGCGAGATTTCGAAGACCGGCGGACACCTCGGGCCAAACCTCGGTGTCGTCGAACTGACCATCGCCATCCACCGGGTTTTTCATTCACCGACCGACGCCATCGTCTTCGATACCGGCCACCAGTCCTACGTACACAAGCTCCTCACCGGCCGTCAGGACTTCAGCAAGCTGCGCTCGTTCGACGGTCTCGCGGGCTATCCCCAACGTTCGGAGTCCGAGCACGACATCGTCGAAAGCTCGCACGCCTCCAGTTCGCTGTCCTGGGCCGACGGTATCTCCCGAGCCTTCGAGATGACCGGCCAGACCGATCGGCACGTGGTCGCCGTCGTCGGCGACGGCGCGCTGACCGGCGGCATGACCTGGGAAGCCCTCAATAACATCAGCGACGACAACACGCGTCGACTCATCATCGTGGTCAACGACAACGGCCGATCCTACGCGCCGACGATTGGCGGTATGGCGCGCTTTTTGAATACCGTGCGTACCCGCGCGGCCTACCGCGACGCTTACCTGACCAGTCAGAAAGTGTTTGACAAACTCGGCGCGCCCGGCCGGGCCATGTACCGCGGGGTGCGCGGCGGTCTGCACGGGTTCCTCAGCCGGGTCACCAACAACGAAGCGCTCTATTCCAACCTCGACATCAAGTACATCGGTCCCATTGACGGGCACGACGTGCACGCCATGGAGGAGGCCCTCGCCCAGGCCAAGGGCTACGGCGCGCCGGTCATCGTGCACGCCATCACCCAGAAGGGCAAGGGCTACGACCCGGCCGTGCAAGATACGGCCGACCAGTTCCACGCGGTCGGGCAGATCGACCCGGAGACCGGCGAATCCGTCGAAGAGGCGGGCGCGGCATCCTGGACGTCGGTTTTTGCCGACGAATTGTTGCGACTGGCCACCGAGAACGATCGTATCGTCGGCATCACCGCCGCCATGCTGCGCCCGACCGGGCTGCACAAGATGGCCGAACGTTTTCCGGCCCGCGTGCACGACGTGGGCATCGCCGAACAGCACGCCGTGACGAGCGCCGCCGGGCTGGCCTTCGGCGGCCTGCACCCGGTTGTCGCCCTCTACGCCACGTTCATCAACCGCGCTTTCGACCAGGTGCTGATGGATGTAGCCCTGCACAAAGCCGGCGTCACCTTCGTACTCGACCGGGCCGGCATCACCGGTCCCGATGGTCCCAGTCACCACGGCATGTGGGACCTCGCCATTCTGCAGGTCGTCCCCAATATTCGGCTGGCCGCGCCGCGGGACTCCGTGCGCCTGCGCGAAGAACTGGCCGAGGCCGTCGCCGTCGAAGACGGACCCACGGTCTTGCGCTACCCCAAGGGCACCGTCGGCCTGGAGTTCGAGGCCATCCGCCGCCTCGACGATGGTGTCGACGTGCTGCAGGAGGCGACCCAACAGGATGTGCTGATCGTCACGGTCGGTCCGATGGCCGCGCTGGGGCTCGACGTGGCCGACCGGCTCGCCGCCCAGGGCATCGGAGCGACGGTCGTCGACCCGCGCTGGGTCGTGCCGGTGCCGCGCAGTATTATCACCCTCGCCGCCGCGCACCGCATCGTGGTCACCATCGAAGACGGCATCCGGGTCGGCGGAATCGGTACGCGCATCCGGCAGGACCTGCGGGAGGCCGGCGTTGACACCGCGGTGACCGAACTCGGCCTGCCGGACCAGTTCCTCGACCACGGCACCCGCGCCCAGATCCTGGAGCGCGTCGGCCTCACCCCGCAGGCGATCGCCCGCGACGTGGTCGCCATGGTGCTCGGCAGCAAAATCCCCAACGCCCGACCCTTGCCCGCCGACCACACCGACACCGGCGCTATCCAGGTAACCCGCCGCGACTAAGGGCTCGTAAGTAAATAACCTAGACGCATGCCGTTTGGGGTGCCATGGCTGTGCTGTGTCGGTTCCCGTGGAGGTCGAAGAGCCGCTGGCAGTCAAGTTCGCCGCGTTGTTCCCTCCTCTTGATGAGCGTCAGCGACGGTTGCTGATGGGGGTTGAGGGTCGCGTGCTGGGGCATGGCGGGGTCGCGGCGGTAGCCCGGGCGGCTGGGGTGAAACCGTCACCGCCGAGCTCGACGAGAGCATCTACCCCAAAGGCATCAAGATCACCGACCGCGAAATGGCAGATCTGGAAACCCAGCACCTGCGATGTCACCCAGGCCCAGGGAGGTCATCTGTAGCATGACCGACGCCAGGTTGGTGCGCAGGATCTCGGGGTCGGTGAACTCCGATCGACCCTTGAAGTCCTCCTGGGAGTACAGCCGGATGCCATCGGTCATCACCTTGACCAGGGTGTTGCCACTGGAGTGGTCGGTGAAGCGCACCTGGATCACCCACCGCAGTCTCCAGCTCGGTGTCCAGCTCCTGCGCGGTGCGCTCGGCCACCGACCTGGCGGCGATGACGACCTGATGGTCTCGGATGGCCGCGGCGATATCGTCCCTGCGGGCAGCGACCGGCAGGTCGTCGGGATAGCTGATTCTGGGCACCGCGGTGAGACGGCGCCCGATACGGGCTGACCGCGCCGGCGGTACCTCGTCGGCCTGCTCCGGGACGAACGCCGACGGGACTTTCGTGGGCTCACAGGTTCTGGTCGCGCGGGATGCCGCGCGCGCTGAGGACACGAGGTTCAGGATATCCGGCCCGCGAGCCCCACTCGGTGGCACGCCTGGGTCCAGCGCGCCCAGCAACGCGCGCGAGCCGGCGGCACCCGAGGTGCCGCCGGCTCACGTTCTCAAGCTGTTCTCACAATGGATGGACTATTGGAGAGGTTTGAGGTCCGCCTTGGGCGAGCCCTCCACCCTGAAGATGCCCCACAGGCCCTGGTTGACCTGGTTCTCCAGACCGCCGTCCCGGTAGAGGTAGTCCCCGGGAAGCTTCTGGAGTCCACCGGCCCCGCCGAGCAGGTTGTAGTTGAAGGCGTTGCCTGTGAGCAAACCGCCCTCAGCTGTCTTGATCATCGCGTTCGGGTCGCTTGGCTGGTAGCGCCACCCGTGCCCGTTCAGGCTGAAGGTGTGTGCCCGGTCGCGGTCACCACCCGATACGAGCCGCAGGTGCGTCTCGTCGCCGACATAGGCCCGCACGAGCGGTGTGGCCGGATCGCCGTGCACCACCGACGACATGACGTTGGCCACCTCTGGGTCCTTCGCCAGGCGAGGGGCGAAACGCTCGGTCGTGTAGTTGATGCCCCGGTGCCCCTGGTCGCTGGGTTCGCCCTCCGCTGGGTAGGGGAGGATGGCCCCGGCCTTGTCTCGCAGGATCAGACCGTCGACCCAGTTGAACACAGCCTCGCGGAAGCTGCGTTTGACGCCGGCGGCGTCGGTGTAGGTGACGTTGGCCTGTGCGCCCGAGGTGATCGCAAGCCCGGAGTTGGGGTTGACGTAGGTCGAGCCCTTTGGCTCGATCAACAGCGACCCGTAGGACCCGTGGTGGCGACTCCCACGCCGGTCAGCGAAGTCGAGCAGGTTCGCTGCGCCGTCCTCGACCGCGGCATGGACATACCACGTGTACTTTGTCGTAACTCCTGGCGCCACGGTCTGGTCGTAGTTGTACCCGACCGTCGCCCCGTCGGAGTCAATGACATTGTAGGTCAACAGGTTTGGGTGCATGGACACCCGGTTGGAACGTGGGAAGTTCGTCACGTCCGCAGGCAACGGTAGGTCACCGGTGTGTGCTGCGGGCGTCTTCGGCAGCTCGTTCTTGAGCGTCACCGTGACGCAGTCACCCACATTTGCTCGGATCACCAGGGGCTCGGTCTTCATGGCACCCGTGCGAACCTTAGTCACATCCTCGCTCCGCACGAACATCGTGCCGTACGGGTCGTGGTCACCTGACTTCGCGTTGTACACGATGTCCTTGGCGATGGCCGACACGTTGACCGCGACCGCCCTGGACCCTGTCGGGCACGGGGTGACTGAACCCAGGGTTCCGGTTGGGGCAACCTTGAGCGCGTCACCGGGTTTGAGGGCTGGCCACGCGGTGCCACTTCCAGGAGCTGCCCGGTCGGGCAGCGGTTGGAGGTCGGAGACAGCGTTCTTGGGGACCCGGAACAGACCCCACATCCCCATCCACTGGTCCTCAAGCAATGGGGAGCCATACAGGTAGTCACCGGGGGAACCGGCGCCGTCCTGCAGGATCGACGGCGTGCCGTTGGCGACGCTGTTCGAGGCTTTGGCGACTGTTGCTGAAGTACCGGGGTTGGTCTTGATCACCTGCGAACCCTGCAGCTCGTAGTTGAAGTACTCCGCGAGCATGAGGGTCTGGGTGTCGACCGTCCGGGACAAGGGGTTGTCCGGCTCATTCAGCCAACGGTGACCGTGCAGGTTGAACTCGTGTATCTCCTCGTGGGCGCCAGCCACGTTGCGGATGACCACGGGGTCCTTCGAGTACGCCCTCAGGAGCGGCGTATCGGGATCGCCGTTGACCGCGGATGAGTAGGTGTACGCGGGGTCGCCCTTAGCGCCGCTAACCCCAGGTTTCGTCCGGATCTGGAACGGGGCGTTCTTGTAGTTGATCGAGTAGCCGCCCTGGTCCTGGCCATAGTTGTCCGGTGCCGAAGGTGGGTTGATCGGTGGACCAGTGCCGTTGTCCTTCCACATGGGCGTTCGGTCGGAGTAGAAGATGGTCATCTCCCGGAAGTCCGGGCCGCTGGCTGAGCGGATATCGGCCATGGGCCCGACCCCGTTCGTCTCAGCACCAGTCTTCGGGTCGTGCCACGTGGCGTCAGCGGGCTCGACGTTCATCGCGGCATAGAGGCCTTTCTGCTGGTGCAGGTTGGCGTACTGGTGGTCGTGGAAGAAGGTCGTCCGCAAAGCTGTGTCCACGAACCACCGATAGCCGTAGGTCTGGCCAGGCATCGCCGAGGAGCTGTAGTTCCAGCCCACGCTGGTGCCGTCGGAGGCAAGTTCGTCGAACTTGACCAGGTGCACGTGTGTCGAGACCTCGGACGTCTCCGCGGCGTCCATGTAATCACCGTCGAGGCGGTTCACGTGGTCGAGGGGGACGTTGGGATTCTCGTCGAGGTGCAGGTCGTTGGTGGTGAACAGCTGAACGCACTCACCAACCCTGGACCGGATGGTGTACGGCTCGGGTGCCTTCTGTCCTGTCCGCACAGCGACCGCATCGGATTCCTCCACGTAGACCCTTCCCTGCCTGTCCTTCCAGCCCGCGGAGTTGTAGGTGATCGGGGTGTCGATGACGTGTGGCCGGTAGACCCGTGTCGGTGCAGTTGTCGGGCACGGGTCGATGTAGCCGTTGCCGGGCTTGGTCGGGTCAAGAGCAGGCATCCCTGCGGCCTCAAGCGCGGTCGGGCCCCGGGGGGCGTCGCCGGGGCGACGGATAGCAGCGAAGGTGTCCTTGACCACCGCGTTCGGCGGCCGGTAGGCACGCTGGCCGACGTCACCCTTGACGAACAGTGGGAAACCGGGCTGTGCTGCGGTCGGGGCCGCCGTGGCGCCTGCCCGGTTCGGTAGCTCCTGCAGTGCCTCCAGGGGCGTGCCGTCGGCATACTGTGCCGTGCCGTCGCGCAACTTGTCGAAGATCCGCAGGTGGCCCCAGAAACCCTGGGCGAAATGTGGGTAGAGGTGGCAGTGGAAGATCGTGTCACCGACCGTGCCCTGGGTGCCGCCGGCACCTCCCTCAATCTTCAGCTCCCGAGCCTCATGTGGGCCAAACGACTGGACGTCGTTAAGCGGTGACTTCGGGTTCTTCGGGTCGGCGTTCCAGCGCTGGGTGTGCTGGTGCCATGGGTGGGTCTCCTTGGCACCCGGGTGGACGACGTGGAACTTCAGCGGGTCACCGACGTATCCCTTGGGGATCAGATTGTCCGAATCGGTCACCTTCACGCCGTCGACGGTTCGGGTTAGCTTGCCCTCGTCGCCGAAGACCCACGACTGCAGGTGGGATTCCTCGCCCATGCACTTGGCGCCGGGGTCGTCGACGACCTTGCCGAGCTCGGGCACGTAGCCGTTGCAGAAGTTGTCAGTTGGGGCATAGGTCTTGCCGTTGGGGAGCGTGATGGTCCTGGCCACGCCACCCGGGTTCTCCGGAGTGACGGTCCCACGGTGCTCGAGGATGGCCCGCAGCCGGTTGCGCAGCGGCTCCGAGCGGTAGTTGATGCCGAAGGTCGAGTCCTTCAGCCCGGTCGTCGGGAAGGTCGGTTGCTTCCCGTCCCGGTCCAGGACGCCCTCGTTCTCGTCGAGGAAGATCATGACGGCCGAACGGGTCGAGGCCCCGCCTGCCCGGATGTCGGCAAACAGCTGGGACTCGACGGCGCGCCCGCCCGTGAGCAGGTCGGCCCCGGTGATCTGATTGTGCCAGGTCGAGTCCTTCGGGTGCACGACGACCGCGCCGTACAGGCCGTTCTGGACGGTGGTGTGCTTCGGGTCGTTCGGGTCGAGGTTGGCGTTGTCGTACAGCGGCGCCTCGCCCTCCCGGTCGGCGTACCAGGTGTAGGTGCGCTCGGTGCCCGTGGCGATGGTCGTGTCCGGGTTTAGGCCCACCCGCGCGCCGTCGGAGGTCTTCACGTCCGCTTGAACGAGGCCCTGGGTGGACAGGCCGATTCGCCGGCCCGCGATGTCGTTGCGCACCTTGACGGACACGCAGTCACCGACGTTGGCGCGCACGACGAGCGGCTGGGTGAGGTTGGGGTTGGCAAGGATTTTTTCCTTGTTCACCCTTGCGTCGGCGTTCTTGAGGGCATACATCAGGCCGTTGGGCAGCTTGTCGCCCCAGCCGTTGAGAGGGATGGTCACCTGGAAGGCGGCCAGGTCGTACTCAATAGCGCGGGCACCGGCCGGGCAGACTCCGTTGGCCGGGGTGATCGGATCGCCAATGACAGCTGTTGCCGCAGAGGAACCCATCAGAGCGGAAGTCGTCATCACGACCACACCGCCCGCCGCCACGGCGATGACCAGGCGAGAGCGGCGTGGCGTCGGGGCCACGACAGACCGGGCACGCCGTGCTGGCGTCGGGGCCACGACAGACCGGGCACGCCGTGCCGGCGTCGGGGCATACCCACCGGTCACATCATCGCTTCGGCGCATGCCCAGGACGAGGCCTGCCAGGGCGAGGAGCAGAAGCACCGGGAACACGCGAGCGGCCTCGATGGCTCCGTGCTCGAAGAGTGCAGCACCCGAGGTCGTCTCCATGTGGCCGACCGTGGCCGGTTCGGCTACCGCTGCGCCAGTAGTGCCAGAGGAAGAGGCTGCACCGTTGTGCGCAGCGTGCGGGTCGGCAGCGGCTTCGGCGGAGCCATTGGCTTGGCCCGTCTTGGCCAACCACGCCGCCGAGGGCTGGTGTGGGTGGAACCCGGGCTTGGTCGCGGCAGCGACTGGGGCACCTGGCGCGCCAGGGGGCGGGACAGCACCAAGTGCGACACTGGCGTCAGGAGCTGCCTGGGCAGCCGGTGCGACAGCTGAGGCAACCGCGTGGGCGGCGGAGGCATGCTCGGAGGGGAAGAGCAGCGTGTGGCCGATCGCACCGGACATGAACACAGCCGTGGTGACAGCGACGACCGCGACCGTGGCGCGAGCCAAGGAGATCATCCGAGATGCCGGCCGCAGGCGAGCGATCATCGCGAACACGATCAGGACGGCCGGGACCACTAGTAAAAGCGACAATGTCCCGTCCCGAAGGAAGTGCAACACTGAGGTGCCCGAACTCCAGGCTTGCTGGACAGAGCCTGCGTGGAGCCCGTGGAGCCAGGCCGTGCCGCCATAGGCGAGGACCACCCCCATGCCGACGCGAGCTCTCATAGAAATGCTCATTGGTATCCCCGTAATCGCATTGAAGGTGTTCTGAGGTCAAGCCGGACCTATCCGCTGGAACGAATCAGGGCGGAGTGGCTTGGTCACGGGTGTGGAGGTCCACGGGTCAACCTTGCTCGGCCGACCTTGGGAAAACCTTGGGCGAGAAATGATCATGAGGGAGTCAAGACCCCACTTCCGGGCGGTGGGGCAATAGCGTCAGCGACGGTTCCTGATGGGCGCTGAGGCTCGGGTACTGGGTCATGGCGGGGTCGCGGTAGTGGCCCGGGCAGCTGGAGTGAGCCGGGTTACGGTGACCGGTGGCGTGCGGGAGTTGGACGCCGGTGATGAGCCGTTGGGGCGGACCCGGCGGGTCGGTGGTCGTCGCAAGAGTGTGACCAAGACCGATCCGGGGAGGGCGGCGCTGCTGGCGCTGGTGGAGCCCGAGTCGCGTGGCGATCCGGAGTCGCCGCTGCGGGGGACGACGAAGAGTCTGCGCCACCTGGCCGACGAGTTCACGCAGGCGGGCTGCCCGGTGTCGGCCCCGACCGTGGCGGGCCTGCTGCGCGAGGAGAACTTCAGCCTTCAGGGCGACGCCAGACGATCGAGGGCGGCCACTATCCGTACCGGGATGCCCAGTTCGCTCACATCAACGCCGCGGCCGTAGAGCACCTAGCGGCCGGGCAGCCGGTGATCAGTGTGGACGGCAAGAAGAAGGAGCTGGTCGGCAACTTCCGCAACGTTGGTCGGGAGTGCCGGCCGGCTGGTGAGGCGGTGGCGACCAGCGTCTACGACTTCACGGGGGAACTCGGCAAGGTCACGCCCTACGGCGTGTATGACATGGCTGCCCGCACCGGCCTAACCGTCACCGCCGGACTCGACGACACGATGTACCCCAAAGGCATCAAGATCACCGGCCGTGAGATGGCAGACCTGGAAACCCAACACCTCACCGGGCACGACTTCCACGGCTACTGGAACTACACCGTAAGCCCAGCAGATCAACCCTGAACTACGCGTGTCGTTGATTTACAGGCCCTAAGAACATGGACGGGCCGGGCCCCGTCCGCGGGCCCAGCTTATAAACTGGGCCCGCGACCATAAGGTGGGCCCGGTCTATGACCCGGCCCCGTTCTCGCTATATTTGAGCGGATGTCGCCCCGACGGCAGCACCGATGCCGCGGATCGCCGGGGTGTGGAAGGTGCCGCCGAAGACCCGCTCGCTCGCGCCGACCCGGTCGAGGTACGGGGTGATCCCGCCCATCTGGAACGGCCAGCCGGCGCCGAGGATCATGCACAGGTCGATGTCCTCGGCTGCGTGCACCACGTCGTCGTCCAGCATCCGCTTGATCTCGTCGACCAGACCGTCTTCGACCCGCTGCAGAATCTGCTCGGCGGTCATCGGGGTGCTGCCGCCGGCGACGATCTTCAGTGCACCCTTGTCGAAGCCGGTACGGCGGCCCTTACCGTCCCGCTCAAGGATCTTGCCGTGTTCGGCAAGCTTGTGCAGGTTGTCGCTCTCGAAGAACCGGTCGGGGAACGCCGCATGGTGCGTGTCGAGCACGTGAGCGCCCACGGTGAGGCCGACCAGCTCGAGCAGCTCGAACGGGCTCATGGGCAGCCCGAACGGCGCCACGGCGGCCTCCACGACCTCGAACGGGGTTCCGGTGTCGACGGCGTGCATCGCTTCACCGAGCAGCTTGGCGAGTACGCGGTTGACCACGAAGCCGGGCGTGTCCCGGGTGATCACCGCATTCTTGCGTAACTTGCCGGCGATGACCATGGCCGTGGCGAGGGTGACCTCGTCGGTCTGCGGGGTGTTGACCACCTCGATCAGTGGCATGACCGCGACCGGGTTGAAGAAGTGGAAGCCGACCAGGCGCTCCGGGTGGGCAAGCTTCGACCCGATCTGCTCGACCGACAGCGACGATGTGTTCGTCGCCAGAATCGCCTCGGGCGACACGAACTTCTCGATCTCGGCGAACACGTTCTGCTTGACACCGAGTTCTTCGAAGACGGCCTCGATCACCCAATCGGCATCGGAGAACAACGACTTGTCGGTTGTACCGGTGACGAGCGCGCGCAGCCGGTTGGCCTCGTCGGAGGAGATGCGATTCTTAGCCTCAAGGGCCGCGATCTCACCGTGAATGTACGCAATGCCCTTGTCGACGCGGGCCTGGTCGAGGTCGGTGATGACGACGGGGACCTTGAGCCGCCGCACGAACAGCAGCGCGAACTGGCTGGCCATCAGGCCGGCGCCGATAACGCCGACCTTAGTGATGGGGCGGGCGAGCTTCTTGTCCGGCGCGCCGGCCGGCCGCTTGGCCCGCTTCTGCACGAGGTTGAAGGCGTAGATGCTCGCCTGCAGCTGGTCACCGGCGATGAGACCGGCCAGGGCCTCATCTTCGCGCTCGAAGCCCTCGGCGCGGCTGCCGCTCTTGGCGGCCTGCAGCAGATTGAGCGCCACATAGGGGGACGTCGCGACCTCACCGATGCGGTTCACCAGCATCTTGCGGGCGATGCCGATGGCAACGTCCCACTTGACCAGGCGTTCGATCTTGCCGGGCGCGGTTGGACGCGACACCTTCGTGGTACCGGCGATCACCCCGTCGGCCCAGGCGATGGAATCTTCGAGGAACCGCGCCGACGTGAACATGACGTCCGCGATTCCGAGCGCGAGGGCATCCGCTCCGGTGAGGGTGCGGTTGTTCTTGAGCGGGTTCTCGATGATGACCTTCAGGGCATTCTCAATGCCGATCAGGTTGGGCAGCAGGTAGGAGCCACCCCAGCCGGGGATCAGGCCGAGAAAGACCTCGGGTAATGCGATCGCCGGCACGGCCGCGTCGACCGTGCGGTAGCCGGCGTTGAGGCCGATTTCGAGCCCGCCACCGAGTGCGAGTCCGTTGATGAAGACGAACGACGGCACACCCAGCGTGTCGAGCTTGCCGAGGGCGTGGTGGCCGAGCTGGCTGAGCAGCTTGCCGGTGTCGAGCGAGGGGATTTCGGCTACCTTGCTGAGGTCCGCTCCGGCGGCGAGAATGAACGGCTTGCCGGTGACGGCGACGCCGTGTATCTCGCCGCGCCCGGCGCGAGCTTTCAGCTCGTCCATGGTGGCGGCGAACTCGAGCAGGGTAACCGGGCCGAGCGTGTTCGGCCGGGTGTGGTCACGCCCGTTGTCCAGGGTCACCAGGGCGAGGGTACGGCCGGCACTCAGTGGCACGTCGCGCACAAAAGAGTGCGTGACGATCTCGTCAGCGGAGATCGCAACGAGCGAGCTGAAATCGAGAGAATCGTAGTTGGTCATCGCTTCGCTGCCTTCTTGTTGAAGTGCGGGTTTTCCCAAATCACGGTGCCACCCTGGCCGAGACCGATGCACATGGCGGTGAGGCCGTAGCGCACCTCCGGGTGGCGCTCGAACTGGTGGGCCAGCTGGTTCATCAGGCGAACGCCCGAGCTGGCAAGTGGATGTCCCAGCGCAATCGCTCCGCCGTATTCGTTCACGCGCGGATCCTCGTCATCGATGCCGAAGTGGTCGAGGAACGAGATCACCTGCACGGCGAAGGCTTCGTTGAGCTCGAACAGGCCGATGTCGGTGATCGACAGGCCGGCCTTGCGCAGCGCCTTCTCGGTGGAGGGCACGGGGCCAAGGCCCATGACCTCCGGTTCGACGCCGGCGAAGGCGAAACTCGTCATGGTCATTTTCACGCCGAGGCCAAGCTCCTTGGCGGTGGCGCCGCTGGCCAGCAGGCAGGCGGATGCGCCGTCATTGAGCCCGGAAGCGTTGCCGGCGGTGACCCGTCCGTGGGAGCGGAAGGGAGTGCGCAGGCCTGCGAGTCCCTCCATGGTCGTCTCCGGGCGCGGCGCTTCGTCGCGCGTCGCCAGGCCCCACCCTGATTCGCTGCGGGTCGCCACCGAAATCAGGTCGGGCTGAATCGTGCCAGCTTCGTAGGCCGCGGCGACCTTCTGCTGGCTGCGCAGCGCGAACCGGTCTGAACGTTCCTTGGTGTATTCGGGGAACCGGTCGTGAATGCGTTCGGCGGTCGCTCCCATGTTGAGGGCGTCTTCGCTGACCAGACGCTCGGACAGGAATCGCGGGTTCGGGTCGGCCCCGAACCCCATCGGGTGACGGCCCATGTGCTCGACGCCCCCGGCGATGGCGAGGTCGTAGGCACCGAAACCGATCGAGGACCCCATCATTGTCACCGCGGTCATCGCCCCGGCGCACATGCGGTCAATCGCGAATCCGGGCACCGATTTCGGCAGCCCGGCCAGCAGTGCAGCCGTGCGACCGAGGGTCAGGCCCTGGTCGCCGGTCTGCGTTGTGGCAGCGATCGCAACGTCGTCGATACGCTCCGGGGGTACCCCCGGGTTGCGTTCCATCAACCCGATGATCGCCTTGACCACGAGGTCATCGGCTCTGGTATTCCAGTACATGCCCTTTTCGCCGGCGCGTCCGAACGGGGTGCGAACCCCGTCCACAAAGACGACTTCTGCTCTCTCGGCCACAATGCCTCCAGTACGTGTTGGATCAGATTCGAATCGACCTGTCAGGTCGTTTCGATCCTAGGGTGGTGAAATTTCCCACCCGAATCGTTTGCCGGATCCTACGACTCCAGATCCGACACGGGATCGGCAACTTGTGGAACTGCTACAAAAGCATCCGCTATAAATTGTGCAGTCACGTCAACTTGCCAGCGTCGCGCCCCCAACTGGGTCAGCACTTCTCCGACGGATGCCGCATCCAGCGGCTCCGGCGGCGTCCACGCCACCCGGCGCAGAAAGTCCGGGGTCAGCAGGTTCTCCAGGGGAATCGCCAACTCGTCGCTGACGGTCTGCAGCGCAGCCCGCGCCGCCTTGTAGCGCACGTCCGCCTCGGGGTTGCGGTCGGCCCAGGCGCGTGGTGGCGGGAGGGTGTCGTTGCTCGCCTTGAGCGGTGGCAACTCGGTGGTGACGCGGCCACGTTGAATGGCGGCCCACCAGCGGTCGAGTTCGTTGCGACTCGCCCGCCCGTTGAACTCGCGCAGGTCGGACAGCGCCTGGCGGGTCGCGGGAAGCACCCGTGCCGCGGCGAGCAGGGAGGCGTCGGGAACCAGACGGCCGGGGGAGACATCCACGTCGCGGGCGAACTCGTCGCGGGCCAGCCAGAGTTCCCGGGCGACGGCGAGGTTGCGCTGGCCACGCAGCGAGTGCAGGCCGGACAGTCGGCGCCACGGGTCGACGCGGGCGGCCTTGGCCTCCTTGGCCAGGGTGGCGGCGAATTCCTGGTCGGCGATGTCGGTCTTGTCGGATTCCACCAACAGATCGACCATGCGGTCGCGCAGGTCGGGCAGTAGCTCCACGTCGAGGGCGGCGTAGACCAGCCACGATTCCGGCAGCGGCCGGGTTGACCAGTTCGCGGCGGAGTGTTCTTTGGCCAGGTGGATGCCGAGCAACTCTTCTACCACGGTGCCCAGGCCCACGCGGGGGAGGCCGAGCAGCCGGGCAGCGAGCTCGGTGTCAAAGATGCGTGCCGGGTCAAGCCCGACCTCACGCAGGCAGGCGAGGTCCTGGCTGGCGGCGTGCAGAATCCACTCCGTGTCGGCGAGGGCCTCGTTCAGCTCGCTGAAATCGCCGATCGGCGGCGGGTCGAAGAGAAACGTTCCGGCGCCGCGACGGTAAATCTGAATCAGATAGGCGCGTTGCGAGTAGGTGAAACCGGATGCCCGCTCCGCGTCGACCCCGACCGGCCCGGTTCCGGCCGCCAGGGCGGCCGTGGCGGCGAGGTAGGCCTCGCGGGTATCCACGACCCGGTGCAGAGCGATGGTCTGGTTGGATTGCGATTCAGCCACGGGCTGCTCGGCGTGCTGACAACATGCTGACTCCTTCCCCAGCGGGAGGGAGTCCGGCGAGCATGCAGAGCAGCTCGCCCCACCCCTCGACGTGGGCGGTGAGATTGTGATCCAGGGGTGTCCACGACGCGCGCAGCTCAATCTGCGCGCCATCTCCCTGTTTGGCGAGTTCGCCAAAGCCTGACGAGATTATTTTAGTCGCCGTTCCCGACGCCGCGGTGTACTTGGCCTTGCGGGAGTTCAGGGCATCGACCAGCCAGGCCCAGGTGACTTCGGCCAGAAAGGGATCGAGTCCGATTTCTACCTCGAGCGGTGCCTGCGCAAAGCATACGACGCGAAAAGCACCGTTCCATCCCTCGGGCTCATCCGGGTCGTACAGCAGAATGAATCGGCCGGTTCCGAGCTCGGAGTCTTTGCCGGGTCGCATCGGCGTGATATTGGCCGCCAGGGCGAAGGAGTACGGTGCAAGCTGGGCCGGCGCGGAAATCTCAGTGACGACTAATTCGGCCCGACTCGTCGCGCGACGAATCATTGACAAAGCCGCGGCAAACTCCACGGGCAGCGATTGATCTGTTTCGGGCACGTCTGCAGACTAGAGTTTTTTCTGGGTGTTGTCCGTGAGGCACGCCGACCAGTTGGAGGTGCGGGTGAACGAGGCACAGCCCCCAAACGGGCGCGCAGACGCTGCGCAGCGGTCGATTCTGGGGCCGATCCTGGCCGTCACGGGCCTGGCCATCGCCGGTGCGGCCGTCGTCGGTCTCGCCACCAGCGCCATTCTCGCCGCGGTCATGGCCAAAACCATCGTCACACCCCCGGCCAAACGCGCGGATGACACGCGGGTGTTCGCGGTCGACCTCGGGCGCGGCCTGATCACCCTGCAACGGCACCGTGATTCGGTGCTCCCGGGCGACTATAGCTTTTTCTTTGGCAACGACACCGGCCACGCCCGCGTCGGCGCGATCACCGATCGAACGGCCGCCACCGTCACCCGGCGTATCCTCGCTGTGGACTACGGCGACCTCCAGGCCGCCCGGCGCGGCCGGTTCAGCGGCTGGCTCTACACCGGCCCCGACGATCTCGGCTTCCCCTGGCACAGTGTCGCCGTCCCGACCGCACTTGGCCCGGCCCCTGCCTGGCTCATTCCAGCGGATGCCGCAGCTGCGGGTGGTCGCTGGGTGATCCAGGTGCACGGCCGGGCGGTACGCCGGGAGGAGGCGCTGCGGGCGGTGCCCGTGTTTCGAGCGGCCGGCTACACGTCGCTGCTCGTCTCGTACCGCAACGATGGGGACGCCCCGGCCAGCCCCGATGGGCGCTACGGGCTGGGCGACACGGAGTGGGCCGACATCGATGCGGCCATGAGCTTTGCCGCTGACCAGGGAGCGACCAGCGTCGTGCTGATGGGCTGGTCGATGGGGGGAGCGATCTGCCTGCAGGCCCTCACCCGCAGCGCACAGGCGCCGCTGATCGTCGGGGTGGTGCTGGAATCTCCCGTGATCGACTGGGCCGACGTCGTGGCCGCACAGGCCATCGATCGCCGGCTACCGAGGCAGATCGCCCGCGGAGCAGTCGCGCTGATGGGGTCACGGCAGGGACAACGGCTGACCGGACTCGGAGCGCCGATCGACTTTGGGCGGCTCGACTTCGTGGCGCGCGCCCGTGACCTGCACCGGCCCATTCTGCTGCTGCACAGCGACGATGACGGTTTCGTTCCGGTCACCGGGTCGCGCCGCCTCGCCGACCGGCGGCCCGACTCGGTGACCTTCGTGGCCTTCACCGAGGCGCGCCACACCAAATTGTGGAACTACGACCCCGGCCGTTGGGACGCCGAAATCGCCGGCTGGCTGGCGCGGTTGACGCAGCGTTAACCGCGCCGAGCGTCACGCAGCCACACGCTCCCGCAATTGACGTTTGGCCCGGCCGAGCATCGCGCTCATGCCGCGCAGGCGCAGCGGTGAGACGGCCTCACTGAGTCCGATCGACTGCGGGTAGTCATCGGGAACGGCCAGCACCTGCTCCACGCTCAGGCCGTCGAGACCCTGCGCGAGGATCGACGCGAAGCCGCGGGTGGTGGGTGACTCGCGGGGAGCCGTCGCGTGCAGGTGGAACAAACCATCGGCATCCACTTCAACGAAGATGAAGACCGGCGACTGGCATTCGACGACGCGTTCGAGCAGGTCGGGGTGATCCTGAAACTTCTGCGGAAGTTCCGGCAGTTCGTTGGCGAACTCGAGCAGCAACAGCAGCCGGTCCTTCTGCTCAAGGGCGAGGAAGTCCTCCCGAATCTCGGCCAGCAGGTCCGCGGTCATCGGCGAGGTGCCGGAGCCGGGGCGTCGCCCGGCTCGGTGCCGACGGCGATCGGCACGGCGACGGCGTTGCCCCACTCGGTCCAGGATCCGTCGTAATTGCGCACATTCTCGAAACCGAGCAGGTGGGTCAGCACAAACCAGGTGTGGCTGGAGCGTTCGCCGATGCGGCAATAGGCGATCACGTCGTCGCCGTCGGTCAGTCCGGCCTCATCCCGATAGATCGCGTCGAGTTCACTGCGCGAGCGAAAGGTCGAGTCGGTGTCTGCGGCGCGAGCCCACGGCACCGAGGCGGCCGAGGGAATGTGGCCGCCGCGCAGGGCGCCCTCTTCCGGGTAGGCGGGCATAGTCGTGCGGGCTCCGCTGTATTCCTCGGGGGAGCGTACGTCGATGAGCGGCTGTCCGAAGTGGCCGAGTACGTCGTCTTTGAACGCCCGAATGGGAGCGTCGTCGCGTTCGACGACGGGGTAATCGGTGGGGGTGACGTTCGAAGCGTCCGTGGTCATCTCGCGTTCCTCGGCGAGCCATTTCTCGCGGCCACCGTCAAGCAGGCGTACGTCGTCGTGTCCGAACAGGGTGAAGACCCAGAGGGCGTAGGCGGCCCACCAGTTGCTCTTGTCCCCGTAGATGACGACGGTGCTGTCGCGGGCGATGCCCTTGCTCGACAGCAGGGCGGCAAAGGCGGCGCCGTCGATGTAGTCGCGGTTGACCTTGTCGTTGAGGTCGGTATGCCAGTCGATCTTGACCGAGCCGCGAATGTGGCCGACTTCGTAGAGCAGCACGTCTTCGTCGGACTCGACCACCACGAGACCGGCATCGCCCCGGTGTTGGGCCAGCCACTGCGTGGAAACCAGTTTCGAGGGGTGCGCGTAGGCGGCGAATTTCTCGGTCGTGTCGAACGGGGCAGACATGTAACCTCCAGGTGGGCAGCGGATGCATTCGCAAGTCGGGTTGACCGCGGATTAGGCTTATCGATGCCCACCAGTTAAACCTACGCGGTGCCGGCACACTGCGCATTTTGGTTACACCGCGCATTTCGCAGAACGAAGAACGAGAACGGGCGTTTCAGCATGGCACCAGAGGCCCACGAAAAGGCACAGCACACGGTTCCGCAACTCGCCGACCGCACGCCGACGATCACCGGTCGCGAAATCGTGGCCGAGCTGGTGCCGCCTCCCCAGTTTGAACACGCCTCGTTTGAGAACTACCGCCCCGACCATGACTATCCGTCGCAGATGACCGCGGTCGAGAAACTCATCGAATTCGTAAACCCCCGCCCGGCCGGGTTCTTCTCGCGCCGCCGTCAGGCCAAGGACGACCTGCCCGGCATCTACCTCGACGGCGGTTTCGGCGTCGGCAAGACCCACCTGCTCGCAGCGCTCTGGCATGCGGCGACCGGCCCCAAGTATTTCGGTACCTTCATCGAATACACCGCGCTGGTCGGTGCGCTCGGCTACCAGGAAACCATCAAGGAGCTGCGCAGCGCGAAGCTCATCTGCATCGACGAGTTCGAACTCGACGATCCGGGCGACACCATGGTGATGACCCGGTTGCTCGGCGAACTCGTCGCCACCGGCACCCGGGTAGCCGCCACGTCGAACACCCCGCCGAACTCGCTCGGCGAGGGCCGGTTCGCCGCGCAGGACTTTCTGCGGGAGATTTCCGCAATGAGCGCCAACTTCGAGACCCTGCGCATCGACGGGCTCGACTACCGTCGTCGCAACGTGTCCGGCCAGGCCGTCTCCGTCGAACCCGAAGCCCGCGAACACCTGGTGAATACCCTCCTTCAGCGCGGTTCGAAGGTAACCGAAGACGACTTCGGTGCCCTCATGCGCCACCTCGGCACCGTGCATCCCTCCAAGTACGTCAAGGTCATTCGCGACGTCGAGGTCATCGCCATCCGCGGGGTGTACCTGCTGACCGATCAAACGGATGCCCTTCGCCTGGTGGCCTTCATCGACCGCGTCTACGACGCTGAAATTCCCATCGTCGCGAGCGGGCGCCCACTCAACGAGGTGTTCGACGACGAAATGATGGCGGGCGGCTACCGCAAGAAATACCAGCGCGCCCAGTCGCGTATGGTCGCCCTCACCACCGGTGAGCTACCGCCGCACACCGATTAGCGCACATTCACCGCGTACGACGCACGAAACGTGGCGTTAACAATTCACTCGGGCTCGTAACCGGCACGAAACACGTCGGAACGTTTGTTGTAACAGCCACCTCAGATACTTGACTCGTATCCGAGGTGGCTCACTTCGCGTTACACCCTGCACATTCGAGACGCGTGAGGACAATCTATGGATACCGGAAGCATTGCATGGGGGCTGACAGCCACCGCACTGGTGTTGTTTATGACACCGGGTGTCGCCTTCTTCTACGGCGGACTGGTCAAGGCCAAGAGCGTCATCAGCATGATGATGATGAGCTTCGGCGCATTGGGTCTCATCAGCGTCCTCTGGATTCTCTATGGCTTCAACATGAGCGCTGTCGGCAGCCCCACTCAATTCGCCGGAAACCCGTTCTCGGACTTCGGCCTGGGCCAGCTCGCCATGGGCGAGACCGGCAGCATCGATCTGCTCGGTGCCACCTACGGTGCCACCTTCGCCATCATCACCGTTGCCCTGATCAGTGGCGCGGTCGCCGACCGGGCCAAGTTCGGGTCCTGGATGATCTTCGCCGGCGTCTGGGCGACCCTCGTCTACTTCCCGGTCGCGGCCTGGGTCTGGGGCGGTGGCTGGATCATGAAACTGGGTGAGACGCTGAGCCTCCCGGGCGTCATCGACTACGCCGGCGGCACCGCGGTGCACATCAACGCCGGTGCAGCTGCTCTCGCCCTCGCGCTGGTTCTCGGCAAGCGGGTCGGCTTTCAGAAGGGCATCACAAAGCCGCACAACGTGCCGCTCGTGCTCATCGGTGCCTCCATTCTCTGGTTCGGCTGGTTCGGCTTCAACGCCGGCGCCGAATGGCTCAACGGCCTCGCCAACGTTGGCATCATCGTCGTCAACACCCTCGGTGCCACCGCAGCGGCCATCCTCGCCTGGATGCTGGTCGAGAAGTTCAAGGACGGCAAGGCCACCTCGGTCGGTGCAGCATCCGGTGCCGTTGCCGGACTTGTCGCCATCACCCCGGCCTGCGCCAACCTCGAGCCCGGCTGGGCACTGCTGCTGGGTGCCGTCGCCGGTGCCGTCTGCGCCCTCGCCGTCGAACTCAAGTTCAAGCTCGGCTTCGACGACTCGCTCGACGTGGTCGGCATCCACCTCGTCGGCGGCATCATCGGCACCCTGTACCTCGGCTTCTTCGCCATCGGTACTGGCCTGTTCACCGGTGGCGACCTCGGTCAGCTCGCCGTGCAGGCTATCGCGGCCTTCTCGGTCCTCGTCTACTCCTTCGTCGTCGCGTACCTGCTTGGTCTCGCGATCGAGAAGACCATCGGTTTCCGCATCAAGAACGAAGACGAACTGGCCGGAATCGACACCAGCGTGCACGGCGAAGAGGGCTACGCCCTCGAGCGTGTCTAGGCTCTGAACAGTCCCGACTGGTCGGGTAACGGGCGGTACGGAAGCGGGATCATCCGCTTCGGTACCGCCTTTCTGCGTACCCGCCCACGGTGCCGCCGGTGAACGGATGCGGCGGGTGAACGGATGCCGCTGGCTCTTCCGTGACTGCCGATAAGCAATAGCTTTGCCGCGACTGCGGGTGAGCGGATGCCGCTGACTCAGCCGCGAACGCAGGTGCCGGACGAGACCGGGGCGTTCCGGCCCGGTGCCTCGTTGATGACCGGCTGAACCTCATCGAGCGCGAGGGCGTAGCCGACATTGTCGGTGTTGGACGCCTTGGCAAAGATGACGCCGACGACGAGGCCGGACTCGTTCAGCAGCGGACCGCCCGACTCGCCCTGCTGCACGTCGGACGCCACGGTGTACACCTGGCGCGGCGTCGGGTCCTGGCCGTAGATGTCGGCGACGCTGATGGTGCCGAGCGAGATAACCTGGGCCGGGTCGGAGACGTACGGACCGCCGAAGGGGTACCCGTCGGCGACCGCGCCACTGCCCGCGGAAAGATCGGCGCCGACAGTGAGTGGGGCTGCGCCGAGTCCAGGCACCGAAATGACGGCGAGGTCATCGACCGGGTCGAAGTAGACGATTTCCCCGGCCAAAGCCTCACCGGACGGCGTCTCAATCACGGGCTGGTTCACCCCGGCCACGACGTGGGCGTTGGTGATGACGCGGCCGTCGGACACCACGAATCCGCTGCCCGACTGGCTCTGGCCACAGGCGTAGGCCGTTCCGGTGATGCGTACGACGGACTGCGCGGCCACGGCCAGTGCCGGGCTGCTGGTGTCGGCCTGGGCAGCATCCGGTGTCGGGCCGGTGAAGGCGTCGACGATGCGCGGCAGACCCTGGGACACCGCAACGGAGCGAAGTTGCGCGAGGATGGCCTTGACCCGGTCAGGGGTCGCCGAGTCGATGCGGGACACCACGGTAGATTCAGCGATGGCGGGGGAGAGGAATGGTATGCCCAGGGCGCCGATGCTAAACGCGACCATCGACGCCACGAGCGCCGAGGCGACCGCAGCGAAGGCTGCACCGAGTACGCGGTTGATCGTGCCGAGCGGGGAACGCTTCGATTTGCGGCCGACCATGCTGCCGGCGGAAGCACCGACCGAGTGTCCAATGAGTACGAGCAGAACGGCCACGGCGATCGTGCCGGGGGTGCGCCATTCCGGCGCGGGAATCCAGCCGCCGACCAGCGGTACCACGAAGAAGGCGGCGAATCCACCGGCGACCGCGCCGATTATGCCGGTCAGGCTGCGCAACAGACCGCTGCGGTAGCCGTTGACGAGGGCGACGACCAACAACAGAATGAGCAGGAGGTCGAGCACGGTTGAGCCTGGCATTCGTCTCCCATAGTTGATGCTGCACGTGTTGTTCGGTCACGATCTCGTATTGTTCATGGTTACACAGGCCTCCTTCGCGATTGCTGAGCGCAGCCGGCGCCCCGCGTGCTTTCCCGGCCGATCAACAGGCGCGGGGCACGCCAAACTGAAGTATCGTGAACCGACTACCGACGTCGGCCCGAAAGGACAGCGGTGACTCCAGCAGAGTCCTTGCCCATCTCCACGATCGCACCGCCCCTGGCCGGGCGGGCCGTGGCCAGCCAGCGCTGGTCGCACCTGGTGTTTCTGCATTGGCGAGTGGATGCTGCGCTGATCGCGCCGCTCCTGCCCAGCGGCCTGGTTCCCGATGAGCATGACGGATCGAGCTGGGTGGGCCTGATCCCGTTCGTCCTCGATCGCGCGACCGTTCTCGGGAGCCCGCCGATTCCGTACTTCGGTACCTTCGTCGAGGTAAACGTGCGCCTCTACGCCGTTGACGCCCGGGGGCGTCGCGGCGTTGTGTTCGTATCGCTGGAGGCCAGCCGCCTCGCTGCCGTGCTCGCTGCGCGTGCGCTGTTCTCGCTGCCCTACATCTGGTCGCGCACGCGGCTCTCGGTTGATTCCGGACAGTACCGGTACACCGCGACGCGCCACCGCGACCGGACCGCGCACACCGAGGTGGTGGCTCGGCCGGGTTCAGTCGCCGTGCTGGATGACCCGTTGGCCGATTTTTTGACCGCGCGCTGGGCCCTGTTCACAAGCATCCGTGGTCGCATCGTGCACCTGCGCAACCATCATGAGCCGTGGCCGTTATACCGTGCCGAGCTCCTCAGTATTGACGACAGCCTGCTGGCCGCAGCAGGTTTCCCGGGTCTGGCCGATCGCGCTCCCGACTCTGTGCTCTACTCGCCCGGCGTGACGACCTGGTTCGGACGGGGCAACTGACCGGGTGGGCGTACTCAGAAAGTTCTGAAAAAATGTTCTGATCGACCACGATACTGAAGGAGTACAGCATGGGATTTCTTGATTTTCTGCTCGGCCGCAAGGAGCAGGCACCGACCGACGATCGGCCAGTGCGGTCGAATAGCGCTCCGGTCCGCAGCGAGGATGAGATCGCCGTCGAGCGCTACCAGTACCTGCTGCGCACCGCACCACCCGAGACCATCGAGAAGGTGCACACCGAGGCGTTCTCCAAATTGACCGAGGAACAGCGCGATATTCTCTTTCGCCAGCTCACCGAGAACCTCGAACCGAGTGAGCGTCCAGCGGATGCCGCACCGGCCCACCTGGCCCAGGCGGCGACCCGGGCCGAGCTCCGCGAGCCGGGCACGCTCACCCGGACCTTCGGAAACCAGAACGGCATGGGCTTTGGCAGCATGGTCGGCGGATCACTGCTCGGTACGGTCGCCGGTTTCGTCATCGGATCGGCGCTGGTCAGCTCCTTCATGCCGATGGACGGTGGCGGCACGGATGCCGGTGCCGACGCGAACAGCGAGACCAACGCCGATTCGGGCAGCGACTCCGGTGGAGACGCTGGAGGAGATTTCGGCGGCGGCGACTTCGGTGGAGACTTCGGGTTCTGATCTCCCAGGGCCGTTAGTGGACGGCGGCGATGGCCTCACCAACGGGAACGTCGCCGTCGGTGAACTCAATGAACTTGCCGATGCTGTTGTCGCTCGCGAGCACGGCTGCGGCGACGAGCGCGACGTTCTCGCGTGAGGTGTCGCCGCCCGTGCCGTCGGACCCCACCATGATGGAACCGCTCGCGGCGTCGAGGGTCAGCGCGCTCGGTCCGAGGATGGTCCAGTTCAGTGAGGTTGCTCGCAGGTAGTCGTCGGCTGCCGCCTTGGCCTCGTAGTAGGCGAACATGCCGTCGTCGGGGGAGGCGCCGTGGTCGGCGCGCGATCCCTTATAGGAGACCATCACGTAACGGGAGATGCCGGCCTGCGCTGCGGCGACCATTGAGCGGATGGCCGCATCGCGGTCGACCGCATAGGTGCGCTCAGCGCTTCCCCCGCCGGCCCCGGCGGACCAGACGATGGCGTCGTGGCCGGCCAGGAGGATCGTGAGCTGATCGGTGGACAGATTCTCGACATCCGCTTGCAAGGGGGTTGCGCCGGTCGCCGAAACGTCGGCGGCATGCTCGGGGTTGCGGATGAGGGAGCTGACCTCGTGGCCGGCAGTCGTGAGCAGACGCGCCAGGTGGAGGGCAACTTTTCCGTGCCCGCCGATGATTGCAATATTTGTCATGTGATTAAGCCTGTCACGATTGGCTGCCGGCAGCGCTCAGGGTTGAAGAAAACCCAGCAGTATCGCGGCGAGCGTAACGCAGCCCAGTTGGACGCCGAGAAAGACGGCCACCCAGAACAGCCCCGGAATGTGGGTGAGCCGAGCCAGCTGGTCGGCGTCAGACGATGACCCGGCCCTGCGCGACCGGGACTGTTGCAGCTCGAGGGACGTGCGCAGCGCACCGAGCAGGAGAAATGCCGTGACCAGTAGGGCGAACACGCCCTGTACCTGCGGCGTGCCGAACCAGGAGACACCGAAGACGATGGCACCCGTGACGGCGACCGACCAGAGCCCGAACCAGTTGCGAATCTGCACGAGCAGCAGCGCGAGCGCCGCGAGCAGCGCCCAAAGCAATCCCAGGGCGTACCCCAGGCTGAGCAGCCAGGCAGCGCCAAGGCCGAGCAGCGCGGGGGCGGGGTAACCGGCCAACAGGGTGAAGATCATGCCCGGCCCGCTCGGGCGACCGCGGCTCACGGTGAGTCCTGAGGTGTCCGAATGCAAGCGGATGCCGCCCAGCCGCCGCCCACAGACCACCGCGACGACTCCGTGGCCGCCCTCGTGCACGATGGTGATGGCGTGCCGGGCCAGGCGCCATACCGGCGGAAAAAACACGATCGCCGCGGCCGCCGCCACGGTCAGCCACGCGGTGAGGGGGGCGAGCGCGGCGTGCGGAGTCGTCATGCGCTGCCAGATTTCGAGGAGCAGGTCCATGCGTCTCAGACTAGGTGTCTGCCGAGCAGCCCTGGATAGCTGGGGCGGCGAGCAAATGCCACCGTGCGACGGCGTGCTTCGGGAGGAACACGCACAGGGGGTGCGTAAGCGAGATGGGCCGCTGGACACTGGTTCCATGGAGAAACGCACGGAACGGCAGAATATCCACGAAATTATCGAGCGGCTGACGGCGCAGTTTCCGCTGGTTGCGCGATCGCGAGTTGACCACGTCATTGAACTCGAATACGTGAAATTGAACGGCAGGCCGGTTCGTCAGTACGTTTCCAATCTGGTCGAGCACGCTGCGAAGGCCCGCCTCGCCCAGGTTGCCGTGGTCAACGTCGCTGCCTGAGGACGGCGGGAATCAGGCGACTTAACCACGAAAAGCCCCGATTTCTCGGGGCTTTTCGTGTATTCGCGGTGGGCGATGCGGGACTTGAACCCACGACCTCTTCCGTGTGAAGGAAGCGCGCTACCAGCTGCGCCAATCGCCCAATTGCACTCACACCACCAACCAAAGTTGCTGGTGCGACTTTTGATACTAGCCCAGACTGGCGGGTCGCCGCACATCGACGCCGCTCGCGGTGTGGCGCGGGTCACCCCCGCGCCAGCTCGAGGGCACAGCCTCGTTGCGCGGGAGCTTCGCCGCTGCGCGGGAGGCGGCGGGACTGGCGCAGGTCCAGCGCAGCGTGTTGCGCGGGTGTTGTGGCGAGGGCGCTTACTCCTGGCGCAACTCCCGCGTTGCCCGCACCCCACCCACGCCACCCGGCGCAACACGCCGTAAAAGCCTCGGTTTGGTTTCCGTCTGGCTATTCAGCTAGAGTCTCTGAGTACGCAGAAATGCGAACAGTTGCGGATGTGGCGCAGTGGTAGCGCATCACCTTGCCAAGGTGAGGGTCGCGAGTTCGAATCTCGTCATCCGCTCGAATGAACTGGAATCGCACCTTCGGGTGCGGTTCCAATTCGTTTGGTATGAACCCAACTGGTGGATTGGCCGAGAGGCGAGGCAGCGGCCTGCAAAGCCGTTAACACGGGTTCGAATCCCGTATCCACCTCAATTCCTGGTGCACTCGCCGAGAACTGTATTGCAGAGACACCGTACTTCCCAGAATCTTGGGCGATTGGCGCAGCGGTAGCGCGCTTCCCTGACACGGAAGAGGTCACTGGTTCGATCCCAGTATCGCCCACACAGTGTTCGAAGAAACATGAAAACCCCGGTCAGCCGGGGTTTTTTTGTACCCAAAACCGGCCGTGCACTATCTGGGCAACACGCCGGCTGGTGTGCCCTTGTGCAGCATCCACTGCCCGCGTAGTTTTGCGCGCAGGAGGTGAGTGCAATGCGCGCCACAGAGGGAGATCGGATTGTCATTCGCGGCAAAACGGTGGAACGGCCGGACCGTCGCGGCGAGATACTCGAGGTTCGCGGGATCGACGGCGGGCCGCCGTACCTCGTGTTGTTCGACGACCGGCACGAGAGCATCGTGTATCCCGGTGCCGACTTCGTGATCGAACGTTCGTCGGAGTCGGTTTAGGTCAACGCCTGATTTGCGCGTCGGCCAACCCGCGAAAGCGGATGCCGCGCCCAGGTCGCCGGGAGAGGGTGAGAGTTCAGCGACGCTGAACTCTCACCCTCTCCCGTTACCGAATAACCCGCACCAATCGCGGCAGGGTCAACGCCGGAGCGTACTTCGTCGTACCCAGATAGCGGGCCACGAGCGCGTGCGTGCCCACCTTCAATGACGTGTACTTGAACGTGGCTGAACCTGTCGAAAGCGCTACCGGCTGGCCGACCTTGGTCGTCACGTCATAGAACTGCACGAACCCGGTCACCGTTCCGGCCGCTGACGTGAATGTCGCTGTGGCCGAGACGGGCGTTCCCACGTGCACATCACCCCGGGGCATGACGGTCAGCGTTCGACTTACCCTGGCCGGCTTCGCCACGACCGTGACAACCACTGTTGGTGAGGTCGATGGGTTGTAGAAGACGGCGAAACTCTCCGCCGTGATTCGGTGCACCCCCACGGACAACCTCGTCGTCGTGATCGTCGAATGCCACTCGCCGAATACCTGGTCGCCGACCAGCGGTCGGCCATTGTCGAAGAAGGTGATCTCTTCGCTGGAACGATCACCGTCCAGGGCGCGGCCCTGACTGTCCGTGACGTCTGCGGTGAAGGTGATGCGCTGACCGGCCGTGATGGTGCCGGACGGCGTCGCGGTCAGGGTCGTTTTGGTGTCGGGTCCGGTCGGCACGAAGTAGTCAAAGGTTTTCGATGCCGGGGCAAAGTTTCTATCTCCGAGATAGTCCACTCGAAACTGGCGCGTGCCCGCCTTGCTGGGGTAGGCATCGGAGAAGAAGATGCCTACCGTCTCGCTCGGCAGGAGCGCGGGTGTCTCGGTGCGGTTACCGGGCTCAAGCGACACGACGCGCACACTTCCCGTCGGAACGGCAGTGGCGGGGGCAACGGCCGAGATCTCGCCGTAAACGGATGCCGCCTGGCCGGCAAAGTAGAAGTCAAAGGTGCCAGCCTCAATGCTGACCGTGCCCCGCCCCGTGGAAAGGGCCGGGGCATCCGTTGCTGCCGATGCGGCGGGTGCGACGATCAGGGCACCGAGCACGGACGCAATCACCAGTGCGGGCAGGCGCCAGGAACGCTTCGCGCCGCTGCGGGCGGCTGGGGTTGGGTGCGGTAAAAGTGTCATGGCTCGCTTCTTTGCGGTCGGTGGTGCTCGGACCCCCAAATCACGGACAAAGTACTCCCATATCGGCTCGGTTTGTAGGGCGTGCGGGCGCTATCGCGGTCTCTCGGTCGCTCAACCGACGATCAGCCCGGCGCACGCCGCTAAAGTTGACGGGTAGGCAAACAACAGGGAGTAATACACGTGGCTGACGGCTTTGCGCTTTTCACCGACCGATCCGTTGTCGCAATGCGCGTCAACGGTGAGTTGAAAGATCTGGCGGCCACCGTGTTGCCGACGGATGCTGTCGAACCGGTCACCATAGATTCTCCCGATGGCCTGAATATTCTGCGCCACTCGGCCACTCACGTGCTGGCCCAGGCCGTACAGACCGTCAACCCGGCCGCCCGCCTCGGCATCGGCCCATTCGTCACCGACGGCTTCTACTACGACTTCGATGTGGCCGACCCGTTCACCCCCGAGGACATCAAATCGCTCGAAAAGGCGATGGACCGCATCATCCGCCAGGGCCAGCGGTTCGTGCGTCGCGTCGTCACCCACGACGAAGCCCGCGCCGAACTGGCCGCCGAACCCTACAAGCTCGAGCTCATCGGCATCAAGGGCGGTCCCGGTGAGGGCGACGCTGCCGCCAACAACAGCCCGACCGCCGACGACGAGTCGGTCGAGGTCGGCGGCGCCGAGCTGACCATCTATGACAACGTCGACCCGAAGACCGGGGAAACGGTCTGGAAGGACCTCTGCCGCGGCCCACACCTGCCCAACACCCGGATGATCGGCAACGGCTACTCACTCACCCGCCTGGCCGCCGCCTACTGGCGCGGCTCAGAGAAGAACCCGCAGCTGCAACGCATCTACGGCACTGCCTGGCCCACCAAGGACGAACTGCGCGCCTACCAGGCCCGTCAGGAAGAGGCGGCCAAGCGCGATCACCGCAAGCTCGGTGCCGAACTCGACCTGTTCAGCTTCCCGGAGGAGATCGGCTCCGGCCTGGCCGTGTTCCATCCCAAGGGCGGGATCATTCGGCAGGAGATGGAGAGCTACTCCCGCAAACGCCACGCCGAGGCTGGCTACGATTTCGTCTATTCACCGCACATCACCAAGTCGACGCTGTTCGAAACCTCGGGCCACCTCGACTGGTACCGCGAAGGCATGTTTCCCCCGATGCACCTCGACGAGGAACGTGACGACACCGGTCACGTCACCCGCCAGGGCGTCGACTATTACCTCAAGCCGATGAACTGCCCGTTCCACAACCTCATCTTCAAGTCCAGTGGCCGCAGCTACCGTGACCTGCCGATGCGCTTGTTCGAATTCGGATCGGTCTACCGGTACGAGAAGTCCGGCGTGCTCAACGGCCTTACCCGCGTTCGCGGCATGACCCAGGACGACGCCCACATCTACACCACCAAGGAAGGCATGAAGGAGGAGCTCACCAGCACCCTCAACTTCGTGCTGCAGCTGCTCGCCGACTACGGCCTCGAGGACTACTACCTCGAACTCTCCACCAAAGACCCAAAAAAGTTCGTCGGCAGCGACGAAGCCTGGGACGAAGCCACCGAGACGCTCCGCGAGGTCGCCGAAGCCTCTGGTCTCGATCTGGTCGCCGACCCGGGTGGAGCGGCCTTCTACGGCCCCAAGATCTCGGTGCAGGCCAAGGACGCCATCGGGCGCACCTGGCAGATGTCGACCATTCAGCTCGACTTCAACCTGCCCGAACGGTTCGACCTCGAATACACCGCGAATGACGGCAGTCGCCAGCGCCCGGTCATGATTCACCGCGCCCTGTTTGGTTCGATCGAGCGCTTCTTTGCCGTGCTCACCGAGCACTACGCCGGGGCGTTCCCGGTCTGGCTGGCCCCGGTGCAGGTTGTCGGTATTCCCGTCTCCGAGCAGTACGGCCCCTTCCTCGACGACGTGATCGCCACCTTGAAGAAGGCCGGCGTGCGCGCCGAAGTCGACCATTCTGACGATCGCATGCAGAAGAAGATCCGCACTCACACCAAGGCCAAGGTGCCGTACCAGCTCATCGTGGGCGAAGATGACCAGGCCAACGGCGCGGTGAGCTTTCGCTTTCGCGATGGGACGCAGCAGAACGGGGTGCCGGTAGACGAGGCCGTGCGCATCATCGTGGAGTCGATCGAGAACCGCGCGCAGGTGACCACGACTCCGGTCGCCCCCGCTGTGGCCGAAGTGCAGGCCTAGCGTGCCGGCCATTCCGGCCGATCGGCTGCGCGGTTCCGACGCGCTCGGCGCGGGTGCCAACGAAACCGATGCAGAATTCGCGGGTGTTCCGGATGCCTTCCAACGGCTCTGGACGCCGCACCGGATGGTCTACATCCAGGACGGGCAGCAGCCGCACCCCGACGACTGCCCGTTCTGCATCGCGCCGACCCTGGACGACGAGAAGGCGCTGATCGTGGCGCGCGGCACCCATGCCTACGTGCTGCTCAACCTTTTTCCGTACAACAGCGGCCACCTGCTGGTCTGTCCGTATCGGCACGTCGCCACCTACGACCAGGCCACTCCGGAGGAGATCGCCGAAATCGGCGAGTTCACCCAGATCGCCATGCGGGTGCTCACCCAGGTGTCGAACTGTGACGGCTTCAACATCGGTATGAATCAGGGACGTATCGCCGGGGCCGGCATCGCCGAGCACCTGCACCAGCACATCGTGCCGCGATGGGCCCTGGACTCGAATTTTTTTCCGATCATCGCCGGCACCAAGGCCATCCCGCGCCTGCTCGGCGACGTTCGCCGCGAAATTGCCGACGGCTGGCCGGGCGCGTTGACTCCCTCGGCCGCCACGGCAGCTGCCCTCTAGTTTTGCTTTAGGCCGGGCAGCGTGCTGGCACGCCCCGGTCATCCGTTCGACCGACACCAGCCGCCGACCAGATCACCACCGCGCAAGGAATAGAATCGTAGCTATGACTCAATCAAACTCTGCCGAACAAGTTGGCTCGAGCCGCGTCAAGCGGGGACTCGCCGAAATGCTCAAGGGCGGCGTCATCATGGACGTCGTCACCGCTGCCCAGGCTCGCATTGCTGAAGACGCCGGCGCTGTAGCCGTCATGGCGCTCGAACGCGTTCCCGCCGATATCCGCTCGCAGGGTGGAGTTGCCCGTATGAGCGACCCCGACCTGATCGACAGCATCATTGCCGAGGTCAACATCCCGGTCATGGCGAAGACCCGCATCGGCCACTTCGTTGAGGCGCAGATTCTTGAGGTGCTCGGCGTCGACTACATCGACGAGTCCGAAGTGCTCAGCCCGGCCGACTACGTCAACCACATCGACAAGTGGAACTTCACCATTCCCTTCGTCTGTGGTGCCACCAATCTCGGTGAGGCACTCCGCCGCATCAACGAGGGCGCGGCCATGATTCGCTCCAAGGGCGAAGCCGGCACCGGCGACGTCTCCGAGGCCACCAAGCACATCCGCACCATTAACGGAGAAATTCGTCGTCTCGGTTCGCTGAGCAAGGAAGAGCTGTACGTTGCCGCCAAGGAGCTGGCGGCGCCGTATGAACTGGTGGCTGAGATCGCCGCAACCGGAAAGCTGCCGGTGGTTCTGTTCACCGCCGGAGGTGTGGCCACCCCGGCCGACGCCGCCATGATGATGCAGCTCGGTGCTGACGGTGTGTTCGTTGGCTCCGGCGTCTTCAAGTCGGGCAATCCCGAACAGCGTGCCGCCGCCATCGTGAAGGCTGTCACCTTCTACGACGACGCCAAGGTCATCGCTGAGGTCTCCCGCGGCCTCGGTGAGGCCATGGTCGGCATCAACGTGTCGGACATCCCCGCACCGCACCGCCTCGCTACGCGCGGCTGGTAGCCCGACCGTTCGTGACGATTCTCTCGATGGGCACCCGACCGGCAGAGGCCGCTTTACCGGCAGGACTGCGGGTCGGGGTGCTCGCCCTGCAGGGCGACTTTCGTGAGCACGCGCAGGTATTGCGCGCGCTCGGCGCGAACGTCGCCCTGGTGCGCCGTCCGGAAGAATTGCTCCAGGTCGACGGTCTGGTCATTCCGGGCGGCGAATCGAGCGTCATGGACAAGCTCGCCCGTACCTTCGGCCTCGCCGAACCGCTCCGCGCAGCCATCCGCGGCGGGCTGCCGGTCTATGGAACCTGCGCGGGGCTGATCATGCTCGCCGACACGATTCTCGGTGGCATGAACGGCCAGCAGAGCCTCGGCGGACTCGACATCGCCGTGCGCCGCAACGCCTTCGGTTCGCAGACCGCTTCCTTCGAGACCGACCTGGACATTCCGGCGCTCGGCGAGAAGCCCGTGCACGCGGTTTTCATTCGGGCGCCGATCGTGGAGACCGTCGGGCCTCGGGCGACCGCACTGGCCACCCTCGCCGACGGCCGCTGCGTCGCCGTTGAACAAGGCAACCTGCTCGGCACCTCTTTTCACCCGGAAATCACCCGAGAATACCGTTTTCACCAGTATTTCCTGCAGAAAATGGTCGCCGCCGCCCGCTGATGCCAGGCCCAATTGTGCCGCGCGCGCGAGTGTGGCTAGGGTTCAGACATGACTCAGACAACCGGTGGTCAACGATGACCCGATATGTAGCACTGCTCCGTGGCATCAACGTCAACGGCATCACCATCGCAATGAGCGATCTCGCCGACACATTTCGCGAACTCGGCTACACCGACGTCAAAACGGTGTTGGCGAGCGGCAATGTGATCTTCAGCATCGACAGTCCGCTCGTCGACACTCCGCTGATTAGCAAAGTGGATGCCGCAGCCATCAAGGCGCGCATCGAAGCGGCCCTGACGGCTCGCTTCGAGTACGAAGCATGGATCGTGCTCGTCGACGCCGAATCGCTCGACCGCATCGTGCGCTCGTACCCGTTCGACGCCGACCGCGACGGCTGGCACCCCTATGTCATGTTCTCCTCCGACCCCGGCCACCTCAGTGAGCTGGCCGGACACGCCAAGGAACTCGATGCCACTGACGAGCGCATTGAACTCGGCCACGGCGTGCTGTACTGGGAGGTGCGCAAGGCCGTCGGCATCAAGAGTGCCTTCAGTAAGAAGAGCGCCAAGCTCAAGTACCGCGACACCACCACCACCCGCAACCTGCACACGCTGCACAAGCTGCTGGAAGTCACACCGGGATAGACTGAGTCGGCACCGAGCGTGCACCAACTTCGCAGCGATCATCAGAGCTTGATCGAGCACTACTCATTCGAACAGAGCTTGTTCGAGCACAACAACGGGAGATGTATGTCCGGGCATTCCAAATGGGCCACCACCAAGCACCAGAAGGCGGTCACCGACTCCAGACGGGCCAAGGCGTTCGCCAAGCTCATCAAGAACATCGAGGTTGCGGCCCGCCTGGGCGGCGCTGATCTCTCGGGTAACCCGACGCTGGTCGATGCCATTCAGAAGGCCAAGAAGACCTCCGTGCCCAACGACAACATCGACCGCGCCGTCAAGCGTGGTGCCGGGCTGTCTGGCGAACAGGTCGACTACACGACCATCATGTACGAGGGCTATGCCACGCACGGTGTCGCGATCATGATCGAGTGCCTCACCGACAATAAGAACCGTGCTGCCGCCGAGGTACGCACCGCAATGGCCCGCAATGGGGGAGCTATGGCCGACCCGGGCAGTGTCGCCTACAACTTCCACCGCAAGGGTGTCGTCGTGGTCAAGCACCTGCCCACGATCACCGAAGACGACATCATGCTCGCCGTGCTCGACGCCGGCGCCGAAGAGGTCATCGACGAGGGCGAAACTTTCGAGATTCACTCTTCCGTTGGCGACCTCGTCGCCACCCGCACCGCGCTGCAGGCCGCCGGCATCGACTATGAGTCCGCCGATATCGCCTTCATCCCGTCGCTCAAAATCGAGGTCGACGCCGAAACCGCCCGCAAGGTGTTCCACCTGATCGACGCGATGGAAGACCTCGACGACGTGCAGAACGTCTATTCCAACTACGACCTGTCGGCCGAGGTACAGGCCGCACTCGCGAGCGAGTCCGAGTAGTTCGATGGCGGTCCGGGTTCTCGGCATCGACCCGGGCCTCACCCGCTGCGGTGTCGGCGTGGTCGATGTCGAAGGCAACCGTTCAGCCCGTCTGGTGGACGTGACGGTGCTGCGCAGCGCGCCCGACCTGCCCCTGGAGCAGCGGCTGCTGCTGCTGTCGCAGGGCCTCGAAGAGATGCTCGACCGGCACCGGCCGCAATTCATCGCCATCGAACGGGTTTTCGCCCAGCACAACGTTCGCACGGTCATGGGAACGGCCCAGATCAGTGGGGTGGCCCTGTTGCTCGCCGCGCAGCGCGGACTGCCGGTGACCCTGCACACCCCGAGCGAGGTGAAGGCGGCCATCACCGGGTACGGGTCCGCCGACAAGCAGCAGGTCGGCACCATGGTCGCGCGCATTCTCGGGCTCACCGAAATTCCTAAGCCCGCCGATGCAGCGGATGCCCTGGCCCTCGCGATCTGCCATGCCTGGCGCACCGGCGCCTCCGGCGGCACGCTGCCGACCGTCGTCTCGGTCAAAGCGGCCACGGGAACGCCTGCCGCGCTGACCCCGGCGCAAAAGGCCTGGCGTGCCGCCGAACGCGGGTCGGTGCCAGCGGTGTCGGCGGTGCCCCGTAGTCTTAAGCGGTGATCTCTTCCGTACGTGGCCTTGTCCTGTCTGCCGTGGGCTCAACCGCCAGCTCATCAACGGTGGTAATCGAGGTCGGGGGAGTCGGCCTCGGGGTGCAGGTGACGCCGGCTACCGCCCTCGGCGTGCGCATCGGTGACGAGGCGCGCCTTGCGACCACGCTCATCGTGCGCGAAGATTCCCTTACCCTCTACGGTTTTCCCACGGCTGATGAACTCGCCGTGTTCGAACTGCTGGTCGGCGTCACGGGGGTTGGCCCCAAATCCGCCCTCGGCGTACTCGCCGTGCTCAGCCCCAACCAGATCGGGCAGGCCGTCAATGCAGACGACGACGCAGCCTTCCGCAAGGTCAGCGGCATCGGTCCCAAGACCGCGAAACTCATCGTGCTCTCCCTCGCCGGAAAAATCGCCGTCACCGCCGAAAGCGCCCCGACTCGCCGACCCGGCGCTACCTCGGTCGCCGCGAGCGTGCAGGCTGCCCTGATCGGTCTGGGCTGGTCCGAACGGGTCGCCGCTGAGGCCGTCGATGAAACCCTCACCGAGCTAGCGGATGCTGCCGGCGCCGATTCCGCGCCGCCGACCGTCGCCGCTGTGCTCCGGCTGGCCCTCGGCCGCCTCGGCCCGGCGGCGCACCACGCAACCGGGTCTGCAGCTGCGTCGACCGGATCGGGCCGTTCGTGACCACGGACCCGGGCGTCGAGCTCACCAACCCCTCGCTCGAAAGCGAATCCGAGCTCGCCTTCGAGGGCGCGCTGCGCCCGGCGAGCCTGGCCGAATTCGTCGGCCAGAAGAAGGTGCGCGGGCAGTTGCAGCTGCTGCTGACCGCCGCGACGATGCAAAACCGCACGCCGGACCACATCCTCCTGGCAGGCCCGCCCGGCCTCGGAAAGACCACCCTCGCCATGATCGTCGCCTACGAGGGCAACCGGCCGCTGCGCATGTCGAGCGGACCGGCCATTCAACACGCCGGTGATCTCGCTGCGGTGCTGTCCTCACTGGTTCCCGGTGAGGTGCTGTTCATCGATGAAATTCACCGCATGGCGCGATCGGCCGAAGAGATGCTCTATCTCGCGATGGAAGACTTTCGCATCGACATCATGGTGGGCAAGGGCGCCGGGGCCACCTCGGTGCCGCTCGACCTTGCCCCGTTCACCCTGGTGGGGGCCACGACGCGCTCCGGCCTGCTGCCGAACCCGCTGCGTGACCGATTCGGCTTCACCGCGCACCTGGAGTTTTACGCCGAGAGCGAGTTGGAACAGGTGCTCTATCGCGCCGCCCAGCTGATCGACCTGCCGATCGAGCGCGACGCGCTGGCCGAGATCGCCGGCCGGTGCCGGGGCACACCCCGCATCGCGAACCGCCTGCTGCGCCGGGTGCGCGATTACGCGCTCGTGCACGGGGGCGGGGGCGGCGCCAACATCGCCGCGGTGCACGCGGCGCTCGAACTCTACGACGTCGATGCGATCGGCCTGGACCGTCTGGACCGGGAAGTCATGAAGATCATTCTGACGCGATTCGGTGGTGGACCGGTCGGCCTGAACACCCTGGCCGTCTCGGTCGGCGAGGAGTCCGAAACCGTCGAAGCGGTCGTCGAGCCGTTCCTGGTACGGATAGGATTCCTCACGCGTACCCCGCGCGGCCGTGTTGCGACCAGCGCGGCCTGGCAACATTTTGGTCTCACACCGCCCCTGGGCATTACCCCACAGGGAAGTGCGACCCTTCTTGACCTATAATTCAATTTGGCCCGCCTGTCTAGAGGCATATTCTCTCTAGGCCTACTGGCGGGTCTTCACCCACAAGCTTCGGCCACCCGCGCCGCAATCGGAAGGTTTTACCGCTCCATGGATTCTTTGACTCTCGTCATGCTGGCCGTTTTGGCCGTACTCGTCTTCTTCATGTTCCGCAACGGCCGCAAGCGCAAGAAGGACCAGGAAGCCCTGCAGGCGACCATGGTTCCCGGCGCCGACGTCATGACCAACTTCGGTATGTACGGCACGATCATTGCCATCGACGAAGAGGCCAACAAGGTCGAACTTCAGATCGCTCCCGGCGTCATCGTTGAGATCCACCGTCAGACCATCGCTCGCGTGGTGGAGCCGATTGTCGCCGACGACGTCGAAGATGACTCTGCCGTTGAAAGCATCGACTCACTGCGTGAATCGGAACTGTCTGAGCCGGAATTCGGCCAGCGCGTGGTCGAGAGCGACACCGACACCACCGAACAGCCCAAAAAGGGCGACGCATAATCTAGCTCCCGCACCAACAACGCACGTACTGCAACACGCGGCGCGCCCACACATTCTGGTGTGGGCGCCAACAGAAAGCTGAGTTCATAGGTGGCTAAGTCGTCGTCTCCGGCCAAAAAGGCCTGGCGTTCCCTGACCTGGCTGGGCGTGCTCATCGTCGGCCTGATCGCTCTGAACGCGTTCGGCGTGTTCACTCAGAACGGGTCGTGGACGCCGAAGCTGGCGCTCGACCTCGAGGGTGGAACGCAGATCATTCTCGCCCCGCAGGTCGAGAGCGGCGCGACCGTCACGTCTGAGCAGCTCACCGAGGCCGTGGGCATTATTCGCCAGAGGATCAACTCCTCGGGAGTCTCCGAAACCGAGGTCAACACTCAGGGCGGCCAGAACATCGTCGTATCGATCCCCGGTACCCCCGATGACGCCACCCTGGAGCGCATCAAGTCTTCGGCCAAACTGGAATTCCGCGCCGTGCTCGTGGCCGGTCAGCCCTCGGGCCAGACCGTCGGTGCCGACGGTACCGCGACCCCCGCACCGGAGGCAACCGTCGACCCGAGCCTGTCCACGACTCCGACGGTCGAGCCCACCGACGCGAGCGACCTGAACTACGTCACCCCGGCCCTGCAGGCCGAGTATGACGCCTTCGACTGTGCCGCGATCAACACCACGAACGTCGCGCCGGCCGATGAACCCCTCATCACCTGCGAAACGGATGGCTCGATTAAGTACATCCTCGGCCCGGTCGAGGTTGACGGTTCCACCATCACCGACGCGACCAATGGTCAGCGCACCACCTCGTCGGGCGCAACCACCGGCGAGTGGGTCGTCAACATTGTGTTCAACAGCGAGGGCACCACGAAGTTCGCCGACGTCACGACGCGGCTGAACAGCCTGACCGGGGCGCAGAATCAATTCGCCATCGTGCTCGACGGCGCTGTCATCTCGGCGCCGTCCAACACGCAGGGAGCCATCCTCAACGGCAAGCCGGAAATTTCGGGCTCCTTTGACCAGGACAGCTCGAAGGCCCTCGCTGACCAGCTCAAGTTCGGCGCTCTGCCGATCAGCTTCACCGTACAGAGCCAGGACACCATCTCGGCCACCCTGGGATCGACGCAGCTGCTCAACGGACTCATCGCCGGCTTAATCGGTCTGATCCTCGTCGTCATGTACTCGCTCGCCCAATACCGTCTGCTGGGCCTCGTGACCGTTGCTTCGCTCGCAGTCGCGGCCGTGATCACCTACCTGCTCATCACGATCCTGTCCTGGCGTGAGGGCTACCGTCTGTCGCTGGCCGGTGTTGCCGGCCTGATCGTGGCGATCGGTATCACCGCCGACTCCTTCATCGTGTACTTCGAACGCGTACGCGATGAACTGCGTGACGGTCGCGGGCTGGAGTCGTCGGTCGAGGCCGGCTGGAAGCGTGCCTTCCGCACCATCGTCGCCTCTGACGTCGTGAACTTTCTCGCCGCCGCCGTATTGTTCGTGCTCGCCGTCGGAAACGTGCGCGGCTTCGCTCTGACCCTCGGCCTCACCACCATCGTCGACCTGCTCGTGGTGAGCATGTTCACCCACCCGATGTTGCAGCTGGTTGCGAAGACCCGGTTCTTCAACGAGGGCCACAAACTCAGCGGCCTCGATCCTCGTGCCCTCGGCGCGGTTTACCGTGGCCGTGCCCGCTTTGAACCCTCGTCGACCATGTCGGCGACGAAGGTGGCGTCCTCGAGCAAAGAGGCGGCCAAGCGACAAACGATCGCCGAACGTAAGGCGTCTGAGCTGGTAAGTACCAGTACTGATCGATCGACAGACGGGAAGGATTCCTGATGGCCAGCTTCTCGCAGTTCGGAAATGACCTCTACACCGGGGCACGGTCGCTCAATATCGTCGGGCGCCGCAAACTCTGGTACCTGATCGCCGGTGGCATGATCCTCATTGCCCTGGTCGGCCCGTTCCTGCTGCGCGGTGGTTTCGTGTTCGGCATTGAATTCACCGGCGGCAGCGAATTCGTCGTCTCCCAGACGACGAGTCAGTCGCAGACCACGGCAACGGATGCCGTCGCGAGCGTCGCTCCCGACGTCGTTCCGAAGGTCTCCACCGTCGGCTCAGACGGTGTTCGGATCCAGACCGACCAGATGTCTGAGGGGGAGACGACGGAAGTACGCGACGCCCTCGCCGCCGCCTATGACGTTCCGGTCACCGAAGTGGCCACCTCCTTCATCGGAGCGACCTGGGGGCAGGACATCACCGGCCAGGCGCTGCGCGCCCTGATCGTGTTCCTCGTGCTCGCCGGTATCATCATGGCGATCTACTTCCGCACCTGGAAGATGTCGGTCGCGGCCATGGTCGCGCTGCTCCATGACCTCGTGATCACGGCCGGGTTCTACGGCATCACCGGATTCGAGATCACGCCGGCCGCGGTGATCGGGTTCCTGACCATTCTGGGCTACTCGCTCTACGACACCGTCGTGGTCTTCGACAAGATTCGGGAGAACACCAACTTCGATGGATCGGGCTCGAGCCGCACCTTCGCGGAGTCGGTCAACCTCGCCGTGAACCAGACGCTGGTGCGCTCGATCAACACCTCCGTCGTCGCCGCCCTGCCCGTGGCATCCATTCTGTTCATCGGTGCCTTCGTGCTCGGTGCTGGCACCCTGCGCGACATTTCGTTGGCTTTGCTCATCGGCATCCTGGTCGGTACCTACTCAACGATCTTCATCGCTTCGCCGCTGTATGTTCAGCTGCGCGCCGGCGAGGCCGCCATTCGCAAGCACGACAAGCAGGCTTTGGCGGCACGCGCCAAGGCTTCGACGCCGGCTGCGGAGTCCGTTACCGCGTAGCATTCGCTCCGTGATCGAAACGGTCAGCCCCGATGGGCTGGCCGTTTCGCTGCATGTGGGCAGGGCAGATCGCTTGCAGCGTACGGGAGAGGCGTCGCGAACCGGCATAATTGAGGGAACGCAAACACAGCCCGCGCGGTTTCAACCGCTGTGAGTTAAGAGGTGAGACTATGACGGACACGACGACGCCATCTCCAGCCTCGCTGCGCCGTTTGGTTCCGCGCATCTTCTCTCGGGCCCAGCCCGCTGGTGCCGTCGACCGCCTGATCAAGACGGTGCGGCTGAACCACCCCAAGGTCGACCTGTCGATCATTGAGCGTGCCTACACGGCCGCCGAGCGTGCCCACGACGGGCAGATGCGGCGCAGCGGAGAGCCGTACATCACCCATCCCGTTGCCGTGGCCCAAATTCTGGCCGACCTCGGCATCGGCACCAAGACCATAGCCGCTGCGCTGCTGCACGACACCGTCGAAGACACCGACTACACGCTCGACGCCCTGCGGGCCGACTTTGGCGACGAAATTGCGATGCTGGTCGACGGCGTCACCAAGCTCGACAAGGTGAAGTACGGCGACTCGACTCAGGCCGAGACCGTGCGCAAGATGATCGTCGCCATGTCCAAGGACATCCGCGTACTCATCATCAAACTGGCCGACCGGCTGCACAACGCGCGCACCTGGGGCTTCGTACCCAACGAATCCGCCGTGCGCAAGGCTACTGAAACCCTTGAGATCTATGCACCGCTGGCTCACCGCCTGGGTATTCAGACCATCAAGTGGGAACTCGAAGACCTCTCTTTCGCCGTGCTGTACCCCAAGCTTTACGCCGAGATCGAAAGCCTGGTCAAACAGCGCACCCCGCAGCGCGAAGAGTTCGTGCAGCAGATCATCGACACCATCAGTGACGACCTCAAGTCCGCTCGAATTCGGGGAAAGGTTGCCGGGCGCCCCAAGCAGTACTACTCGATCTACCAGAAGATGGTCGTGCGCGGCCGCGAATTCGACGAAATCTACGACCTCGTCGGCATCCGCGTTCTCGTGAATTCGGTAAGGGACTGCTACGCCGTGCTGGGTTCCATTCATGCCCGCTGGACTCCACTGCCCGGGCGGTTCAAGGACTACATCGCCACCCCCAAGTTCAACCTCTACCAGTCGCTGCACACGACGGTGCTCGGCCCGAGCGGTCGCGCGGTCGAGATCCAGATTCGTACCACCGAAATGCACCAGCGCGCCGAATTCGGCGTCGCCGCGCACTGGAAGTACAAGGAGCAGGTCAACGGCAAGAGCGCCGGCGGCCCGGGCCCGCAGAGCGACACCGATATGGCTTGGCTGGCTCATATCTCCGACTGGCAGGCCGAAACCGCCGATCCCGGCGAGTTCCTCGACTCACTGCGCTACGAGATCGGTGCCAAAGAGGTTTATGTCTTCACGCCGAAGGGCCGCGTCATCGGGCTGCCCTCGGGCGCGACCCCGGTTGACTTCGCCTACGCGGTGCACACCGAGGTCGGCCACCGCACCATGGGCGCCAAGGTCAATGGCCGTCTGGTTCCGCTGGAGAGCGAACTTATCACCGGAGACGTTGTCGAGGTATTCACCTCGAAGAACCCCGACTCCGGGCCCAGTAAGGACTGGCTCAATTTCGTCAAGAGCCCCCGCGCGCGCAACAAGATTCGGCAGTGGTTCACCAAGGAGCGCCGCGACGAAGCCATCGAGCAGGGCCGCGACGCCATCGCCAGGGCCATGCGCAAGCAGAACCTTCCGCTGCAGAAGCTGATGAACCAGGACTCCTTCGCGGAGGTCGCGGCTCAACTCAAATATGACGACGTGTCGGCCTTGTATGCGGCGGTCGGTGAAGGCCACGTCTCGACCCAGTCCGTGCTCGAAAAGGTTGTGTCCTCGGTGCAGAGCATCGACGACAACGACAGCAACGATTTTCCGGTTGCTGCCCGCGGCCGGCCGCAGACCACCCGGAACACTGATTCTGGTGTGCTCGTGCGCGGTGCCCCGGACATTCTGGTCAAGCTTGCCCGCTGTTGCACGCCGGTTCCCGGCGACAAGATCGTCGGGTTCGTCACCCGTGGTGCTGGTGTCTCGGTGCACCAGGCGGCGTGCCACAACGTGCAGTCCCTGCTCAAGGAACCCGAGCGCATGATCGAGGTCGACTGGGCGCCAACGTCGAAGAGCCTGTTCCTGGTGCACATCCAGATCGAGGCACTCGACCGATCCGGATTGCTTTCCGATGTCACCCGGGTGCTGTCTGAGCATCACGTGAACATTCTCTCGGCCACGGTCAACACGTCGAGTGACCGCCTGGCGCTCAGCCGGTTTGTGTTCGAGATGGGTGACACCACCCACCTGGATCGCGTCCTCAATGCCGTGCGCCGCATCGATGCTGTCTACGACGTCTACCGGGTCAACGACGGCTAGACGCCCACTGCTTTCTCGGGTGCTGCGCTCGACTGGTACAGGGAGCGCAACGCGTCGCTGACCGCCGCGAACCTGGCCACGGCGACGACGCTATAGGCCGGGCTGCCGCGCTGGCAGAGGCGCACGGCCGCGGAGATATCAGGATACCCGCCGTAGTGCAGCAGCCGGGCTAAAAGCGCGATGATCTCGGCCCCCGAGGTCGCTGACGGATAGCGCGCCAGGTCGACGGCGGTACGCAGGGGAGTGGTCACCCGGACATTAGCGATGGTGCGCACGTCATCGGGAGAGCGCACGATTTCGCGCAGCTGAACACGTGGTGACCAGACGGCCGTCGTGCGCGCACCAATGAGCACACAGAATTGGTGGCGACGGGGCTCAGGTGCGACGCCGTAGATCCACGCGGCGGTGAGGCGCTCGGCGATGGCGCGGGGTGGGACCAGCCGGCTGGCGGAGACGGCCCGTGTGGAGCATCCGTCTATTTCATCGATCACACACCAGGAGTCGGCGAGTTGAAAAACCTGCCCGTCGAGCCGGGCGCTGCACAGCTCGGCCAGTGGCAGGTCGTTGATCGTGCGCGTTGGTTCCCGGGGATTCATCATGCCGCCATGCTGTCCCTTAACCAGATCCAGGCCCCCGAAGGAGCCTGGATCTGTGGAGAAAATGACCACCGGTGCGGGGTGGGGATAGTTCCTGCCGGGTGTTGCAGTCGTGCCTACTGGCCCATCGCCTTGAGCCAGGCCTTGCGGGCCTCGAGCGCTTCGTTGGCGTCTTTGATGGCGCGGGCGTTCTGGCTCTTCTGAGCGGTGGCCAGTTCATCTTCAAGCTTGACGATCGCGTCATTCAACTGGCCGGCGAAACCCTCGGTGCGAGCCTTGGTCTCTGGATTATTGCGCTTCCAGTGGTCGTCATCGAGCTTGCGCACGACGGCTTCGACCTTGCGCAGGCGATCCTCGATCGGCTTGACCTGGTCGCGCGGAACCTTGCCGATGACGTCCCATTTGCGCTGGATGACCGTGAGCGTGTCGCGAGCGGCATTGCGGTCGGTGGTTGTCAGCAGAGTCTCGGCCTCGGTCAGGAGTTCCAGCTTGAGTACCAGGTTCGCGGAGAACTCCTCGTTGTCCTGAGCTTCCACCTCGCTCTTGACGGAGTAGAGCACGTCGCCGGCGGCCTTGAACTTCGCCCACATGGCGTCGTCCTGCTTTTTGCCGCTGCGGCCGGCCTGCTTCCACTCGTCGAGCAGCTTGCGGTAGGCGGACACCCCGTCGGCACCCTGCGGCGCGAGCGCCTCAGCCTGCTCGATTAGGTGCTGCTTCTTGGTGCGAACGTCCTTGTGCGCGCTGTCGAGCTCGGCGAAGAACGCCTTGCGGTTCTGCTCAATCGTCGTGCGGGCCGCCCGAAAGCGCTTCCACAGGTCGTTGGCCTCGCCCTTGGGAATGCGCGGGGCATCGTGCTGGTGCGCCTGCCACTTCGCAAAGAGGGCGTCGAGGGCAGCGCTGGTCTGCTTCCACTGCGTCTTGGCCGGATCTTCGGCGGCGAGGCGCTCGGCCTCGGTCACGATCTCGGCCCGTTCGGCGACGGCGGCAGCGGATGCTGCTTTGGTCTCGATGCTCTGCTGCTCGGTGAGTTCGGTGACGGCTCCGCCGAGCGCGCCGAGGCGTTCTGCCAAGGCGGCCAGGTTGCCGACGGCGTTGGCGTTGGCAACGGCGACGGTGAGATTGGCCACCGATTTGGCCACGTCTGCGGCCGGAGCGCCACCCTTCGCACGCTGCTCAAGCAGGGTGACCTGCCCATTGAGTTCAACGTACTTGCGTTCGAAGTAGGCCAGGGCCTCTTCCGGAGTGGCATCCGGGTATTGGCCGACGGCGCGTTCGCCATCCGCCTCGCGCACGTAAACCGTGCCGGTTTCGTCTACGCGACCCCATGGTTGCTGATCTGTCGTAGTCAAGAGCCTCACCTTTGCTGAGTTGTTGTGTGGGCGCCGCGGGAAGAAAAAATGCGGAGCCAGGAAATACCCTGATAAGCCTATTGCAATAGCGCAGGGGGATCGATCGATCCTACTGAACTGTTATGCCGGTAATCGTGGTCGGTACGACGGGCGAGGCGCCGCCTGCCGTGATTCCGGCATCCGTGATCTCGGTTTTGATCTGGTCGAGGCCACTCGTGACGCGCCCGAGCACCGTGTAGCCGCCCGCACTGTCGGCGGGGATGGTGCTGTCTTCGTAGACGATGAAGAACTGGCTGCCGTTGGAGAAGCCGTCGTTGCCGGAACGTGCCATGGCGAGGGTTCCAGCTGGGTACACGTCGTCGGTCGGTGCATTCTCCACCGGTCCGTAGCTGTAATCGGGGCCGCCGGTGCCATCGCCCACCGGGTCGCCGCACTGCAGCACGAAAATGCCCTCCACCGTCAGACGGTGGCAGGTGAGGCCGTCGTAAAACCCGGTCTGAACGAGGCTGATGGTCGACGAAACCGCCTGCGGCGCCAGGGCGCCGTCGAGCTCGATTCCCACCGGAATGTCATTGAGGGTCATGGTGCCGGTCCAGGTTCGACCTTCGGCCAGCGTGCTGGCGGGCACCACACCCGAATTGGAACCGGCGGCAGCCGTCGGCGTCGTGGTCGGGGTGTCGGTGGCCGCAGTGGTCGCTTCCGGAGTACCTGGTCCGCCGTTGAAGTAGAAGACCTGCGCCACCACGATCAATGTGAGTACGACGAGCAGCCCCCCGCCGGCGATCAGGTTGTCCCGCACACGCCGCTTCGACTGGTGCTCGTGCACCGCCCGTCGGGCCTGGTAGGAACGAACACGTCCGCGCTCTTCACGTGCTGCACGCTCGAGCTTGTAATTCGAAGCCACTTGGAACCCCTCCAGGGCCGTCGGGGTTGGCGACGACCGGACAAAAGCAGTCGGGCGCCAACGCTCCCGACCTCGTAGAACTCTACGCACAAACTACGCTGGAGGAATGTCGGATGCTCAACCGGGTCTGCGGAGTGGCCAGGCCCCCCTCGCCGTACGAATGCGCCCGAAAACCCTGGACGAGGTGGCCGGCCAGCGTCATCTGCTCACCCCGGGGTCGCCCCTGGTCAGTCTGGCCAGCGACAAGACGGGGGAGCGCGGCAGCGTGTCGGTCATTCTTTGGGGACCGCCCGGCACCGGCAAGACCACGCTCGCGCAGGCGATCGCGCACAGTTCCGGACGTCGTTTCGTTGAACTCTCTGCTGTGACGGCCGGCGTGCGCGACGTGCGGCAGGTGATGGAAGACGCCCGAACCAACCGCGACCTCTACGGTCTCGCGACGGTGCTCTTTCTCGATGAGATCCACCGCTTCTCCAAGGCCCAGCAAGACACCCTCCTGCCAGGGGTCGAGAACGGCGTCGTCATCCTGGTCGCCGCGACGACCGAAAATCCGTCGTTCTCGATCATTTCCCCTTTGCTGTCTCGTTCACTATTACTCACCCTCGAAGTTCTGAGCGACGACGACCTCGGGATCGTCGTTGATCGTGCGGTCACCGATTCGCGCGGCCTCGCTGACCGGTTTGAACTCGAGGCCGAGGCTCGCGGCGCGATCATTCGCCTGGCCTCGGGGGATGCGCGGCGGGCGCTGACGGCGCTGGAGGCGGCATCCGTTTCGGCGGAATCGACGCTCGAACCCGGCGCGACCGGCAAGCCTGTCATCACGACCGACATCGTCTCGCTCGCCGTTGACCGTGCACTGCTGCGCTACGACCGCAACGGTGACGAGCACTACGACGTAATCAGCGCGTTCATCAAATCGGTGCGCGGCAGTGACGTCGACGCGGCGCTGCACTACCTGGCCCGCATGATCGAGGCCGGCGAAGACCCGCGCTACATCTGCCGCCGCATCATCGTCCTCGCCTCCGAAGACATCGGCATGGCCGACCCGCAATCGCTCCTGATCGCCGTCGCCGCCGCCGATGCCGTCGCGCTGATCGGCATGCCTGAGGGGCGAATCCCGCTCGCCCAGGCCGTTGTGCACCTCGCGACAGCCCCTAAATCGAACGCCGCCTACATGGCGCTCGATGCTGCCATAGCGGATGTCCGCGCCGGCAAGATGGGCCGCGTGCCCAAGGGCATGCGCGACGCGCACTACCCCGGCGCCAAACGCCTCGGCCACGGCAAGGGATACGTCTACCCGCACAATGACCCGCTCGGAGTGGTCACCCAGCAATACCCTCCAACGGAGTTGAAATCCACCCGCTACTACGAGCCGACCGAGCACGGCCACGAGCGCGATATCTCCGCCCGCCTCCTAAAAATCCGCCGTATAGTCCGCAACGAATAAATGCGCATCCAGTTTTCACGAGAGGGCTCGCGACCGACGCTGCCCGCATCGGGAACTCGCGCTGGTCTGCAGAGCCTGAGCAGGGCATCCGCTGTGCTAACCTTGACTCTGCCTACAACTGGTTTCGGCATGCGGCTGCGTCCGTTTCCAGTTTGGAGGGGTTTCGTTCTGTAGCCGAACGTCCCATGGCACCCAATCCTCTGATCTCCCATGACGACTGTGTCGATTAGACACTGTGCTGAAAAGACGCACTCGCCCTGGTATCCCTGTTATTGAGTCCGATTGAAAGGAAACCGTGTCTACCAAGTCACGTACCCGCAGTAAAACTCGCCTCTCGCGCGCCCTGGGCATTGCCCTCACGCCGAAGGCAGCCCGCTTCCTTGAGAAGCGCCCCTATGCACCCGGTGAGCACGGCCGCACCAAGCGCAAGACCGATTCGGACTACGCCGTTCGTCTGCGCGAAAAGCAGCGCTTACGCGCCCAGTACGGCATTCGCGAAGCCCAGCTCAAGATCGCCTTCGAGCAGGCTCGTCGTCGTCAGGGACTGACCGGTGAGAACCTCGTCGAGATCCTCGAGACCCGTCTCGACGCCCTCCTCGTGCGTTCGGCCATCGCCCGCACCACCGCCCAGGCTCGCCAGATGATCGTGCACCGTCACATCCTCGTTGACGGAGAGCTCGTTGACCGGCCCTCCTTCCGCGTGAAGCCGGGCCAGCTCATGCACGTCAAGGCTCGCAGCGAGGGCATGGAGCCCTTCCAGGTTGCAGCAGCCGGCGGACACGTCGACCTGCTCCCCAAGCTCCCGCCGTACCTCGAGGTTGAGCTCGACAAGCTTCAGGCCCGCCTCGTGCGCGCACCGAAGCGCATCGAGATCCCCGTGACCTGTGAAGTTCAGCTCGTCGTGGAGTACTACGCAGCTCGCTAACCTGTGCGGTTGGATAGTTAGTTCACCGGTCTTTGACCGGTACGCTGAAGGGCGGATCATCTCTGGGTGATCCGCCCTTTTTTGTATTCCCGGGCGTCCCAGGGGCCCATTGATCTGAGTGGAGTCACCGTGTCGGGTGGAGATATTACAGGGCTGGTCGCCGCCGGCGTATTCGCGATTCTGGTGGCGGTCATCGCCGTTCCACTGGTCAAGCTGGGCCGGGTGTTCGATGAAACCACCGCGGCCATCCACGATCTCAGCGAGGGAATCACCCCGATGCTTGCCGAGACGACCGAAACCATCCGATCCACGAATCAGCAGCTCGCGAGGGTCGACACGATCACCAGCAACGTAGCGGATGTCACCGGTAACGTCTCAGCGCTCGTCGCGCTGTTCGCGGCCACCGTCGGCGGTCCGCTGATCAAGCTCGCCGGATTCTCGGCCGGCGTGCGAGCCGCCTTTCGTGGCGGGCGGGCGGGGTCCGGGCGAAATCGGGGTTGACCGGCTACTCTGGAGACGGCGTTGATATTCTCGCGCCCGACTTATCGATAGCTGCGGCTAGCGGTGCCAGGCTCCAGTCAATTCGGTTCTATTGACTGAAAGCACAGGCCGCGCAGATTCAGGGAGAAGTGCCATGAAGAACGTCATCTGGTTGGTCATCGGTGTGGCCGCTGGCTTCGTCGTTGCCCACGAGGTCAACAAGACTCAGCAGGGTAAGCAGTTCTTCACCGAACTCGACACCAAGGCGCGCGAGTTCGGCGAGGCCATCTCCGAGGGGTATCGGCAGCGCGAGGCCGAGTTGCACGCAGCGCTCGGTGACGTTGCGGATGCCGTTGGCGACGCGCCGGCACCAAGCGCGTCCTGAGCATCCGCTTGAAAAGGGCACCACGCTCCACCTCACTCATGCACTTCAATAGCTACGGACACCATGCAGACTGCTGACATTCGCGGGCGCTGGCTCGACTTCTTCGCCGATCGTGGACACACCGTTGTGCCGTCCGCGTCCCTGGTGAGCGACGACCCCACCCTTCTCTTCACCGTGGCCGGCATGGTGCCGTTCGTGCCATACCTGACCGGGTTGGTTCCGGCACCGTATCCGCGCGCCACGAGCGTGCAGAAATGCATTCGCACCAACGACATCGAAGAAGTGGGCAAGACCCCGCGCCACGGCACGTTCTTTCAAATGAACGGAAATTTCAGCTTCGGCGACTACTTCAAGGAAGAGGCCATCGGCTTCGCCTGGGAACTGCTGACTACCCCGGAAGACCAGGGCGGGTACGGCTTTCGCGAGAGCGACCTCTGGGTCACCATCTACCTCGACGACGATGAGGCGCACCGCTACTGGCGCGCGCTCGGCGTGCCGGACAACCGCATCCAGCGCCTCGGCATGGACTCCAACTACTGGTCCACGGGCCAGCCCGGCCCGGCCGGCCCCTGCTCGGAGATCTTCTTCGACCGCGGCCCCGCCTACGGCGCCGATGGTGGCCCGGCCACCGACGACGACCGTTATGTCGAAATCTGGAACCTCGTCTTCATGCAGTACCTGCGCGGCGAGGGCAACGGTAAGGGCGACTTTCAGATTCTGGGCGACCTGCCGAAGAAGAACATCGACACCGGCATGGGCCTCGAGCGCGTCGCCTTTTTGAAGCAGGGCGTCGAGAACATGTACGAGATCGACCAGGTGCGCCCGGTATTGGACCGGGCCGCCGCACTCTCCGGACGACGTTACGGCGCCGACCACGCCGACGACGTGCGCATGCGCATCGTCGCCGACCACGTGCGTTCCTCGCTCATGCTGATGAGCGACGGCGTCATGCCGTCGAACGAGGGTCGCGGCTATATCCTCCGCCGCCTGCTGCGGCGCAGCGTACGCGCCATGCGCCTGCTCGGCGTCGACACCGTGAGCATGCGCGAACTGCTGCCGGCCTCCCGCGACGCCATGAGCGCCGCCTACCCGGAGGTGAAGAGCGACTTCGGGCGCATCAGCCAGGCCGCGTTCGCCGAGGAAGAGACGTTTCTGCGCACCCTCGCGAGCGGAAGCGCGGTGCTCGACCTCGCCGTGGCCAAGACCAAGAAGGCCGATAAGACCGAACTGGCCGGACCGACCGCTTTTCTGCTGCACGACACCTACGGTTTTCCGATCGAGATCACCCTCGAAATCGCCGAGGAAGCCGGCCTCAGCGTCAACCGTGACGCCTTCGACGTGCTCATGACCAAGCAGCGCACCATGGCCAAGGCTGACGCGAAGTCCAAGAAGACCACCCTGGCCGACCTCGGGGTCTACAGCGCGTTCCGCGCCCTTGGCGAGACCGTGTTCACCGGTTACGAGGACCTGCAGAACGAGTCCAGCGTGCTCGGTCTCATCGTCGATGGTGAGTCGGTGACGAGCGCCGTTGCCGGAGAAACAGCCGAGGTCATCCTCGCCGAGACGGCGCTCTGGGCCGAAGCGGGCGGGCAGGTAGCGGATGCCGGCCTTATCGTTGGCCCCGGCTACGAGCTCAAGGTGCTCGACGTACAAAAGCCGGTTAAGGGTCTGATCAGCCACAAAGTGCTCGTGCAGTCCGGCGAGGTCGGCGTGGGCGAGCGCGCCACGAGCGTGGTCGACGAAAACTGGCGCCGCGGCGCCCGCCAGGCGCACTCCGGCACGCACGTGCTGCACGCTGCCCTGCGCCAGGTGCTCGGCCCGAACGCGCACCAGTCCGGTTCGTACAACAAGGCCGGCTTCTTTCGCCTCGACTTCTCCTGGAACCAGGCGCTCTCGCCGGCGACTCGCACCGAGATTGAAGAAATCTCCAACAACGCCATTCGCGACAACCTGCCGGTGACCACCCGGGAACTGCCCATTGCCGAGGCGAAAGCGCTCGGTGCCATGGCGCTGTTCGGCGAGAAGTACGGTGACGTCGTGCGCGTCGTCGACATCGGCGGCCCGTGGTCGCGCGAACTGTGCGCCGGTACCCACGTGGGCAGCAGCGCTGAAATCGGCATGATCAACCTGATCAGCGAGGCGTCGGTCGGTTCGACCAACCGTCGCGTCGAATCCCTCGTCGGCCTCGAAGCCTTCCGCGACCTCGCCGCCGAGCGCATGCTGGTGTCGCAGCTGACCTCGAGCCTGAAAACTCCTCGCGAGCAGCTTCCCGAACGCATCAGCGACCTGGTAGCGAGCCTCAAGAGCGCCGAGAAGAAGATCGCGGCCTTCGAAGCCCGGGCCCTGACCGACCGGGTCCCCGCGCTGCTGGCCACGGCCCGCCGGGTCGGGGCAGTAACGATCGTGGCCGAAGACCTCGGCGTGCTCGGATCCCCGGACGACGCACGGATGCTGGCCCTCGCGACCCGCGAACGCCTCGGCACCGACGCCGTCGTCGTGGCGCTCTCGGCCATTGCCGCGGACAAGCCCGTCGTGATCGTCGCCACCAACCAGGCAGCTCGAGATGCCGGCCATAAGGCGGGTGCCCTTGCCAAGACCGTCGCCGGAATCCTCGGTGGTGGTGGCGGCGGCAAGGACGATCTGGCTCAGGGCGGCGGCCCCAACGGCGCCGCCATCCCGGCCGCTCTCCAGGCGGTTGTCGCGGCGGTCAGTCGCTAACGATGAGGTCCGACCGCGCTCGCTCACGCTCTGGCTCCGCCGACCCTGGTAGTTCGGCGGCGCTGTCCGGCTGGGTCGCGCCGGGTGCGGTCGCGCCGGGTGCGGTCGCCGGCACGATGCGCTCAGGCGTGCGCCTCGGCGTGGATGTGGGCAAGGTGCGCATCGGCCTGGCCCGCAGCGACAACCACGGCATGCTCGCGACCCCGGTGGAAACCGTCGCCCGCGACGAGGCCGGAGTGACCGATCTGGCCCGCATTCTCGCGGTGGCCCTCGAGCTTGACGCCGTCGAGGTCATCGTCGGCCTGCCGTTGGCGTTGTCAGGCAATGAGACCGCCTCCACGGACGACGCGGTCGGTTTCGCCGCGCGCCTGGCCGCAACTCTCGCCGTGCCGGTGCGGCTCGTCGACGAACGTCTCTCGACGGTGTCGGCGCAATCCGCGCTGCGGGCATCCGGTCGTGCCGCGAAAACGCAGCGGCCAGTAATCGACCAGGTGGCCGCGACTATTATTTTGCAACATGCGCTCGACAGTGAGCGTTCCTCCGGGCGACCGCCAGGGTCGCCCGTCGAACCGACCGAGAGGCCGTAATCGTGCCGAGTACCCCGGAAGAGCCCCTGCTGAGCCGACGCCAGTTACGCGCGCAACAGGCCGCTGCGGAGCAGGGCGCCGCGGAACAGGGCGCGACGGAGCGAACTGGCGCCGAGCAATCCGGCGCCGAGCAATCCGGAGCCGAGCCGGCGGCAGCGTCCGGGGGGACGGCATCCGTTCAACCGCCGTTGCTGCCGCGACAAGCGGCCGAGTCGGCAGAACCGGGCGATGATGCCGCCGCGTTCCTGACGACGAGCGACGTCGGTGGCTCCGGTCGGGGACGCACGAACCGTCGCTCACTGCTCGCGGACGAACCGCCGCGGGAGAAGAGGAGCCACAAGGGAGCCTGGGGCTGTCTGATCGTCTTTGTCGTTCTCGCCGCTCTCGTGGCCGGAGTCGCGTTGTTTCTGCAGGGACCCATCTCCCAAATCATTGCTGCCACGCAGGGGCCGGCCGACTTCACCGCGGAGGAAGCGGCAACCGGCGAAGACGTGATCGTCATGATTCACGACGGCAACGGTGGCTCGGAGATCGCCGCGACACTCGTCGAAGAGGGCGTGGTCAAAAGCTTTGATGCGTTCTACTCCATCCTGTTGCAGACGGCCCCGGAGCCGGTATTTCAGCCCGGTGCATACCAGCTCAAGACGAAGATGGTCGCGAGCACTGCGCTGGACGCCCTGCTCGATGAGGACACTCGACTGAACCAGACCGTTATCGTGCCTGAGGGGACCGCGGCCGTCGACGTGCTGGCGGCGATCTCCGAGGGAACCGACATTCCCCTGGCGGACCTGCAGGCGGCGGCCGCCAATGTGGCCCAGTTCGGCCTGCCCGCCGAAGCGACCACCCTGGAGGGTTTTCTCTTTCCCGCGACGTACACCTTCTCGCCGGAGGCCACCGCCGAGGTTGCGCTGCAGACCATGGTCAACCGGCAGTATGAGGCCCTCGATGCGGCCGGCGTGGCCGTCGCAGAGCGCTGGTCGACGATCGTGTTCGCCTCGTTGATCCAGCGAGAAGCCGGCCTGCGTGATGACTATTACAAGGTGTCGCGAGTATTTCTGAACCGGCTCGACCCAGGACAATGGGACAGCGGCCTGCTGCAGTCGGACGCGACCGTCGCCTATGGCACGGGCAAAACTCACCTGGTCACCACGACCGACGCCGAACGTGCCGATGCCGGCAACCCCTACAACACCTACGCGCACCCCGGCATGGTCGTCGGCCCGATCTCGAATCCCGGTGACCTCGCGATCGATGCGGCGCTGCACCCGGTCGACGGATCCTGGCTGTTCTTTGTCACGATCAACCTCGACTCCGGTGAGACGGCCTTCTCCACCACGGTCGAGGAACACGATGCTGCCGTTATCGTTTGGCAGAACTGGATGAGGGAGCACCCCGAATATGGTTGATCTGACGCTAAATCGGGCCCCATCGAACAGGCTCGCGGTGCTCGGGTCGCCGATCAAACATTCCCGTTCGCCGTTGCTGCACCGGGCCGCCTACCGGCAGCTGGGACTCGACTGGTCCTACGATGCTGTTGAGGTGAAGGCCGGTTCGCTCGCCATGTTTCTGAGCTCCATCGGGCCGGACTGGCGTGGTCTTTCGCTCACCATGCCGCTCAAACACGAGGTGCTTCCGTTCATCGACGACTGCGACCGGGTGGCACAGCTGACCGGATCGGTCAATACCGTGCTGCTGCGCCAGGTGGCCGGGCGCGGCACCCTCACCGGCTATAACACGGATGTCGCTGGTCTGGTGCGTGCGTTGGCCGAGGGCGGCGTCACCCGCGCGAAGCACGTGACCCTGCTCGGAGCAGGCGCGACGGCGGCATCCGCTTTGATGGCCGCCGCGGAACTCGGTGCTGAGTTCGTCAGCGTGCTCGTGCGCGACCTGCCGAAGGCGCAGCCGCTCGTTGAACTCGGTCGGTCGCTCGGAGTCGTCGTCGACCTCAGTGATTTCAGCGGGTCCGGCGGCAACGGAAGCGACCTCGTGATCAGCACTCTGCCCGGCGGGACGGTGCTGCCTGCCCCGCTGCCGCTCGAACTGCGCGAGCGTGCGACGCTGTTCGACGTTGCCTACTCACCGTGGCCAAGCGGGGTGGCACGCGAGTGGGAATCGGCCGGCGGAACTGTGCTGAACGGCCTCGGCATGTTGCTGCACCAGGCGCTCATCCAGGTGCGGGTGTTCGTGACCGCTGACCCCTTCGAACCACTCCCCGGCGAGCCGGACGTGCTCGCCGCCATGCGTAGTGCCCTGACCCGCGACGCAGCCCCCGGTGACACTGGCTCGCACGATGCTGTGGAAAGATAGGAACCATGCTTCGTTGGCTCACCGCCGGAGAATCCCACGGCCCCGAACTCATCGCTATTGTCGAGGGTTTGCCCGCAGGGATCCCGGTCTCCCTTGATTCGATCCGCCTCGATCTCGCGCGCCGCAAACTCGGCTACGGCCGGGGCGCGCGCATGAAATTCGAAGAGGATGAGCTCACCCTCTCCGGCGGCGTTCGGCATGGCCTCACCCTCGGCGGCCCGGTCGCACTGCGCATAGGCAACTCCGAATGGCCCAAATGGGTCGATGTGATGAGTGCCGCCCCGGTCGACCCGGCCACCCTGACTCGTGGCCGCGGGGCACCATTGACCAGGCCCCGCCCGGGTCACGCCGACCTCGCCGGCATGCAGAAGTACGGTTTTGACGAGGCGCGCCCCGTGCTGGAGCGCGCGAGTGCCCGCGAGACCGCCGCCCGCGTCGCGCTCGGCGCCGTCGCCCGCTCATTCCTGAACGAACTCGGAATCCACCTGGTCAGCCACACCATCGCCATCGGGCCGGTCCGCGTGCCCGACGGCGCGCCGCTTCCTGAGCCTGAGGACGTCGACACGCTCGATGCTGATCTGCTGCGCTGTTTCGACGCCGCGACATCCGCTCTGATGGTGGCTGAAGTGGATGCTGCCCATCACGACGGCGACACCCTCGGCGGCGTCGTCGAGGTGCTCGCCTACAATCTTCCCCCCGGGCTTGGCTCCTTCGTGCACTGGGATCGTCGGTTGGATTCCCAGCTGGCCGCCGCGCTCATGGGGATCCAGGCGATCAAGGGGGTCGAGGTCGGCGACGGCTTCGAGACCACGCGCCGCCGCGGCTCCGAGGCACACGACGAACTCGTACAAGCGGATGGCGCCATTCAGCGAGTCAGCGACAAGGCCGGCGGAACCGAGGGCGGCATGAGTACCGGAACCGTGCTGCGCGTGCGGGCCGGCATGAAGCCGATCGCGACCATTCCGCGGGCGCTGCGCACCGTCGATGTCGCCACGAGCGAGCCGGCCCCGGCGCACCACCAACGCTCCGACGTCTGTGCGGTTCCGGCGGCCGGCGTTGTGGCCGAGGCCATGGTGGCGCTCGTGCTCGCGAACTCGGTGCTGGAGAAGTTCGGCGGAGACTCGATCGGGGAGACCCGGCGCAACCTGGAGTCGTACCTCGCCAACATTCCGGCGAACCTGCGCACGGGCGCGTCGAGCGACGCGTCGCTCTAGACCTGCGATGCTGACTCTGCGGAACGCCTTGTTGCCGATCGTGTTCATCGGTCCGATGGCCGCCGGCAAGACCAGGATCGGTCGACGAGTGGCGCGCGACCTGAATGTGCCGTTCATCGACACCGACAAGCGCATCGTCGAAAGTTACGGTCCGATTCCGGAGATCTTCGCGCGTGAGGGCGAAGAGTACTTTCGCATCGTCGAACGTGAAGCGGTGGACTGGGCCCTCGGCGAGCCGGCCGTTATCTCCCTCGGCGGGGGAGCAGTGCTGCACGCCGAGACGCAGGCCGACCTCGAATCCGCGACCGTGGTGTACCTCAGCGTGACCACCGCGGCCGTCGAGGCCCGCCTCGGCGGCAACAAACGGCCTCTCCTGACCGGCGGTATCGGCGACTGGGAACGCATCTACAACCAGCGCCGCCCCCTCTATGAGGCCCTCGCGACGATTCGCCTGGACACCTCCAACCGACCGATCACCGGCATCGCCGATGAGATCGTAAATTGGGTACAAGAAAGAAATGATGATTGAGAAGTCAGGGACAACACAGATGACCGAACAGACCAGTACCACCGTGATCACCGTGACCGGGGTCGACAGCTATCCGGTCAGCGTGGGGCGTGGCCTGGTCAACACCGTCGCCGAGCAGCTCGGCACCGGTGTCAACAAGGTGCTCATCGTGCACACCTCGACCGTCGGCGCCCGCGCGGTCGCCCTGCGCGACAGCCTGCTCGAAACCTACGCCGAGGTTTTGCTGGCCGAAATTCCCGACGCCGAAGCGGCCAAGCGGGTTGAGGTTGCCGCGTTCTGCTGGGGCGTCATGGGCCAGTCCGACTTCAGCCGCACCGACGCCGTGATCGGCCTCGGCGGTGGCGCAGTGACCGACCTCGCCGGATTCGTGGCCGCCACCTGGCTGCGTGGCGTGAAGCTCGTGCAGATTCCCACGAGCGTACTCGGCATGGTCGACGCGGCCATCGGCGGCAAGAACGGCATCAATACCGCCGAGGGAAAGAACCTCGTCGGCACCTTCTACGCGCCTGCCGCCGTATTGTGCGACCTCGACCTGCTCGACGCCCTGCCGAAAAACGAGATCCTCGCGGGCTTCGCCGAAATCGTCAAGGCCGGCTTCATCCAGGTTCCCGAAATTCTCGACATCATCGAAGCGGATGTCGAGCGCGCCACCGACCCGACCACCCCCGAATTCCGTCGGCTGATCGAACTGTCGATTGCCATGAAGGCGCGCATCGTGGGGGAGGACTTCAAGGAAGCCGGCCTTCGCGAGATCCTCAACTACGGTCACACCCTCGGCCACGCAGTCGAGCACGCCGAACGCTATGGCTGGCGCCACGGTGCGGCCATCGCCGTCGGCATGATGTTCGCTGCGGAACTGGCCGCGCTCAGCGGACGGCTGTCGGTGGAGGTCGTCGACCGGCACCGCAGCATCCTGGAATCGCTGACCCTGCCGACCGGTTACCCGGTCGGACGCTGGCCCACCCTGCTGGCCACCATGCAGCGCGACAAGAAAACCCGCAGCGGGATGTTGCGCTTCGTGGTCCTCGACGATGTGGGCAAGCCCACCATCCTCGAAGGCCCGGACGCCTCGTTGCTGTTCAGCGCCTACCAGGCGATCGGGCAGTAGCCGCTACGCCGGGATTGTCGCCTGCGCGGGCGGGGCTACGGGATCCGCTTCGATCTGGTCAGTGCCGGCAAACGGGGTCATCGTGGTCATGAGCTCGGAACGGATCAGAAAGCGCACGCCGCGCGGGGCCTCTGCACTGAAGCCGCTGCCGCGGCCGGGCACCACGTCGACCGTGAGAAAGGTGTGGCTCCAGTAGTTGAACTGTTCGGCTGACATCCAGAAGTCGAGCGGCTGGGCGGGGTCGCCGGCCGGAGCGAGATCAAATTGGCCGAGCCGCACGTCCTGGGCGGAGGTGATGAACTCGTCGGCCATGAACAGCATCGGCGAACTGCCGTCGCAGCAGCCACCGGACTGGTGGAACATGAGCGGGCCGTGTTCCTCCCAAAGGCTGCGGAGCAGGTCAACGGCGACGGGTGTGAGCTCGACGCGGGGAACGGTCTCGCCGACGATCGTGACCGACGCGGTTATTGTGGAAGTCGACATTGACGGACCTTTCTGCTCATGGCGGACCCTTCTATTGCTGAAGCGGGGCTGCCTACGACGTTACGTCGTCGACAGCCCCCGGGCCAGACCTTCAGCGAACTCCCACCGAACGGGCGGGCATCCTCTGGTCTAACGGTTCGGTTTAGAAGAACCCGAGCTTGTTCTCGGAGTACGACACGAGCAGGTTTTTGGTCTGCTGGTAATGACCGAGGGCGAGTTTGTTGTTTTCGCGGCCGATTCCTGAGCTCTTGTAGCCTCCGAAAGCGGCACCGGCCGGATAGGCGTGATAGTTGTTGACCCAGACGCGACCCGCCTGGATATCACGGCCAGCCCGGTAGGCGACGTTGCCGTTGCGCGACCAGACCCCGGCACCGAGACCATAGATGGTGTCGTTGGCGATCGAGATGGCATCCTCGTAGTCGGTGAAGCTCGTCACGGCGAGCACCGGTCCGAAGATCTCCTCCTGGAACAAGCGCATCTTGTTGTGGCCCTCGAAGATGGTCGGCTGCACGTAGTAGCCGTCGGTGAGGTCGCCGCCGAGGTCGGCACGTTCGCCACCGAGGGCCAGCTTGGCACCCTCCTTGGTTCCGATGTCGATGTAGGAGAGGATCTTCTCAAGCTGGTCGTTGCTGGCCTGCGCGCCCATCTGGGTGTCGGTGTCGAGCGGGTTGCCCTGAATGATCTTCTTAGCGCGGGTGACAGCGTCGCCGAGGAAGCTGTCGTAGATCGGCTTCTGCAGCAGGGCGCGGCTTGGGGCCGTGCAGACCTCGCCCTGGTTGAAGGCGAACAGCACGAAGCCTTCCTGGGCCTTGTCATAGAAGGCATCCTTCTCCTGCGCGACGTCGCTGAAGAAGATGTTCGGGCTCTTGCCGCCGAGCTCAACGGTCGACGGAATGATATTGGCCGAAGCATATTGCAAAATGAGGCGACCGGTCGTGGTCTCACCGGTGAAGGCGATCTTGCGGATGCGGTTGCTCGAGGCGAGCGGCTTGCCGGCCTCCAGGCCGAAACCGTTGACGACGTTGACAACGCCCGGGGGGAGGATATCGCCGATGAGTTCCAGCAGCACGAGGATCGAGACCGGGGTCTGCTCGGCGGGCTTGAGGACGACGGCGTTGCCGGCGGCGAGGGCCGGGGCGAGCTTCCAGACGGCCATCAGGATGGGGAAGTTCCAGGGGATGATCTGGCCGACGACGCCGAGCGGTTCGTGGAACTGGTACGAGACGGTGTCGCCGTCGAGCTGGGCGTGGTCGCCGTCCTGGGCGCGGATCGCCGAGGCGAAGTAACGGAAGTGGTCGGCGGCGAGGGGGATGTCGGCGTTGATGGTCTCGCGCACGGCCTTGCCGTTGTCCCAGGTCTCGGCGACGGCGAGCATTTCGGTGTTGGCGTCGATAATGTCAGCGATCTTGTTCAGCACGGCTGCGCGCTCGGCGGGGCTGGTCTTGCCCCAGGCCGGTGCGGCCTTGTGCGCGGCGTCAAGGGCCAGCTCGATGTCTTCGGCCGTGCCGCGAGCGACCTCGGCGAACGGCTTGCCGGTGACCGGGGTGATGTCTTCGAAGTACTGGCCCTTGACCGGGGCGACCCATTCGCCGCCGATCCAGTTCTCGTACCGCGACTTAAAGGTAACTTTGGAGCCGGGTGTTCCGGGGACTGCATAGACGGTCATGTCACTCCTATATATCGACGACGGTGTCGGGCTCGCAATGCTGCGGCCTACTTCGACTCTAGGAGCGGGAACGTTGCAGAATGTTGCGATGCCCGCCGATTTCGTCTTCAATGCGCGCCAGGTGCGCCACGACCATTGCGCGTTTGGGTGAACGGGCCGGGAGCAGCTCCAGGCAGGCACGCCACACCTCGGTGTCCCAGGTGGCCTCTTCGGTGCGCGCGTAGCGCAGCAGCAGGTCGACCGACGCATCGGCGAGCATGGCCTCGCGCAGCCGGCTGCTCACTTCCTGGCGAATTTTGACGATACCGGGCGCTGACGATGCCGGCAGCACAGCTCCGCGGTAAGCGCCCAGGGCGACGCGGTGGGCGCCGCGCTCGAGGAAGGCCAGCACGCGTTGGGCATCGAGCTCGAGTTTGGATTCCAACCGATACGGGCGGGACGTGATCGTGATGGGGGAGTCGAGGAGCGCGAGTACCTTCCGTACCCGCACCATTTCGGCGCGCAGCGTCTCCACCGCAGTGTCCTGGTCCGAGAGAAAGCTGGCCAGGCGATCGGCAGAAAGTCCTTCGCGGTGCCAGGCCAGGAGCGTGAGAATCTCGGTGTGGCGGGGCGAGACATCCACTATTCTGCTGCCGCAGTGCAGCTGGCCGTGATCGGTACCGAGAACGCTCAGGCCGGCTGGCGCCAGTCGCGGCACGCTCAGCGACACTGATGCCCGCGACCGCGGGGCGGGCGGTGAATCGGCCGGTCGGTCGAGGCGTTGGATGCGCAGCTCCGCCTCCATCGCGGCGACGGCAGCCTCGACCAGCGGCAGGGTCTGTGGTGCGACAGCCTGGTCGCCGCCGGTGATGTCGATGACCCCCAGGATCTTGCCGGTGTCCGGGTCGTGAATGGGCACCGCCGTGCAGCTCCACGGGTGCGCCAGAGCGTTGAAGTGTTCAGCGCGCCGAATCTGGATTCCGCGGTCGAGGGCCAGCGCCGTTCCCGGTGCGCTCGTGCCGACCCGGCTCTCCGACCAGTCGGCGCCCTCGACGAAGAGCATCTCCTCAACCCGGCGACGCAGCACTCGATCGCCGTCGATCCAGAGCAGCCGACCGGATTCGTCACCGATGGCAACGATCAGCTCGGCGTCGATGGCGTGGCGGATGAGCAGGTTGTGCACGACGGGTAGCACTGCGGCGAGCGGATGCTGATTGCGCAGGTCGCGCAATTCGCTGTCGGTCAGCGTCCGCTCAGGAGCCACACTCGACGGGTCGAGGCGGAGCGACAGCGAACGCTGCCAGGAGTCCTGCACGAGCTGGCGCACCCCGGTTTTAAAGACCCGATCGGTGATGGCGGATTCGTGGGCCCGCTCCAGGGCGACAATGCTCTCCCGCGCGTCGCCGGTCGGGACCGACGAAGAACTCTTCAAGCCGTATCCCATGAGCGTCTGCCTCCGTTAGCAGTGGACGGGTTCGTGCTGCCGAGATCGGCGTCGGTGTCAGTCTAGGGTAGCTGCTAGAGATTTCCCGGAGTGCTGGGCAGTCTCTGCCCTTTGGGACTCTGAACCACGGTTGTTCGATCCGCCGACCGGCGCGAGGACTCCGAACCTGCCACGGGAGCGACGGCCCCGATTTCGTCGCCGGAAGATATCCACAGGCGAGGAGTGGCACATATTTTCTGTGCATTACCTCGGTGCAGGCGGATGTCCCGCCCATTCTGGGCGCATGACGATGACAACGAAACTCGAAGACGCCCCGCCCGTGACCACACTGCAGGAGGCCCGCACGCGCGTCTTCGACTTGGTCGGTCACGCCATCCGTCCACAGCTCTGGCTCATGTTGCTCGATCCGTATGGCCAGCAGTTGTCCGTGCTAATCCCGATTGACGGCATTCCGGTGCGGCCCGAGCCCGGGTCAACCCAACCCTTCGCCGTGCGCATCAATGACATGCTCGCCCAGGAGGCCCCTGGCGGCAGCATCATTCTGACTCTGGAGCGGCCGGGTTCCGCCGCCCTGACCGCACCGGACCAGGCCTGGGCCGCCGAATTGACCCAGTCCTTCGGGAAGCTCATGCGCATCACGGGCCTGTTCGTCGCGCACGACGACGGAGTCGCGGTTCTCACACCCTAGGCTGAGGCGATGAATACAGTGCTGGTTCTGAACGGTCCGAACCTCGGGCGCCTGGGCAGTCGTGAACCCGATGTCTATGGGGCGGCCAACCTGGACGATCTGCGTGCGCTGCTCATCGCATCCGCTCGTGATGGAGTAGTGATTGACCTGCGGCAGACCGACGACGAGGCCGAACTCATCCACTGGCTGTATGAGGCCGTCGATGAGCGGATGCCGGTGATCCTGAATCCCGCCGCGTTTACCCACTACAGCTACGCCCTGCGGGATGCCGCGGCCCTCGTGACCAAGGCCGGCCTGCCGCTGATCGAGGTGCACATCTCGAATCCGCACGCGCGCGAGACGTTTCGCCACACCAGCGTCGTGAGCGCCATCGCGACCGGCGTGATCGCGGGCCTCGGCTTCGACTCCTATCGCCTGGCGCTCGACTTCGTCACCCAGCCGTAATCGACAATTGCTCGGCAGTGCCTTTGGAGCCTGTGCCTCTGAAACCTGTGCCTCTGAAACCTGTGCCTCTGAAACCCGTGCCTTTGGAGCCTGCGCCTTTGAAACCTGTGGCTTGGACACGTAGACTCGACAAGGTGCCATTTGCACCCGCGCACCTTATCAATTGAACGGAACACCCCTCCCATGGCTTCTACCGCTGATATCAGAAACGGCGTCGTACTCAACATGGATGGCCAGCTTTGGGCCGTCGTCGAGTTTCAGCACGTCAAGCCGGGCAAGGGTGGCGCCTTCGTTCGCACCAAGATGAAGAACGTCGTCTCGGGCAAGACCGTTGACCGCACGTTCAACGCCGGCGCGAAGATCGAGACCGAAAACGTCGATCGCCGCGACTTTCAGTACCTCTACAACGACGGCGACGCCTACGTTTTCATGGATGTTGCCGACTACGACCAGATCACCGTCTCCGCCGCCGTCGTCGGCGATGCGAGCAACTTCATGCTCGAAAACCAGGCCGTGACCGTGGCGCTGCACAACGGCAACCCGCTCTATGTCGAGCTGCCGGCATCCGTTACCCTCGAAATCACCTACACCGAGCCGGGTCTGCAGGGCGACCGTTCCACCGGCGGCACCAAGCCGGCCACCGTGGAGACCGGCTACCAGATTCAGGTTCCGCTGTTCCTCGAGCAGGGCACCAAGGTCAAGGTCGACACCCGCACCGGCGACTACCTCGGTCGCGTCAACGAATGAGCGCTCGTACCAAGGCCCGCAAGCGCGCCATCGACATTCTGTATGCCGCCGATGTGCGTCAGATCAGCATTCCGGAGTCGCTCGCAACCGAGGCCGAGCGTGCCGCGAGCGAGCCGGCACGTCTGGCTTCCTGGCTCTACGCTCGTGAGCTCGTCGATGGGGTCGTCGACCACCGCGAAGAGATCGATGAACTGATCGAAACGTACTCGCAGGGCTGGTCCCTCGCGCGCATGCCCAACATTGATCGCGCCATTCTGCGCATCGGAATCTGGGAGATTCTGTACAACGACGCCGTTCCGCACGCCGTCGCGATCGATGAGGCCGTTGAAGCGGCCAAAATTCTCTCAACGGATGACTCGGCCGGGTTTGTCAACGGATTGCTCGGCAAGATCGCTCAGACCGCTCCGTCGGCCTAACTCGGCGAATCGCCGCTTCCAGCGCGCACCGTCAACGAAGGGCACGAAGATGACCAGCACCGGACAAGGCGCCCAGCCGAACCGGCCGAACCCGTACGCACCGCCAGCCGAGCCGATAACCCCCTTTGCGATGGCGCCGAAGACCAACACCATGGCGATCGTGTCGTTCGTCTCGTCATTGGTGATCGGGCTCGTCGGCATCATCACGGGTCACATCGCCCTCGGGCAGATTCGAGCTCGCGGTGAGGTCGGCCGCGGTTTCGCCCTGGCCGGCCTCATCATCGGGTACGTCAGCACCGCGGTGTTCGTGATCCTGGTGGCACTCGCGGTCATCTTTGCATCCGCTCTCGCAGCATTTCTGGTGAACGTCGGATCCAACGCGGGCTCGTCCAGCTCGTCGTCAGCTCCGCTGCCGACCGGTGAGCTGGGCGCCGCCAACTTCGATGGCGGCTATCTTGAATTCGGTGCCGGTCCGGTCATTATCGACGAATACATCGATCCGATGTGCCCGTTCTGCGCCCAGTTCGAGCAGACCAATGGGGAACTGCTTCTCGCCGGCGTCGAGAGCGGCGTCATCACCCTGCGCGTGCACTCATTGACCTTTCTGGACAGCAAATCGCAGGGCACGAACTACTCGAGTCGGGCTTCGGCGGCGTTGACCTGCCAGGCCACGCTCAACCCCGGCGAGACCCTCGATTTTTTGTCGGAGCTGTTCGCGAACCAGCCGCTCGAGAACACCCCGGGGCTGAGCGACGCCGAGCTCGCCGACCTGGCTGGGGGTGATGCCAGCATCACCGACTGTGTTCAAAGCGGGGACTATCAGGCCTGGTCGCAGCAGAACACCGAGTCCGCGCTGACCGGTCCGATCGCGGGAGCCGAGATCGAGGCCGTATCCGGCACCCCGACCGTGCTTGTTGACGGCGCGCAATATCGGGGCAGCCTCACCAATCAGGCCGAATTCTCCGCCTTCGTCGCCGCCGCCTTCTAGCTGCCTCGCACTCCAGACAGACTCCCGGCTCGGGAACGGCTAAGCTAGACCCATTCAGACATCCTTTAATGATCCGTCCTGTGAGACGGGGAAGGAGGTCGGCATTTGGCGCACATTGTGCTCACTCAGGCTGACATCACCCGCGCGTTGACTCGAATCTCCCACGAGATCCTGGAGTCCAATCGGGGCCCGGACAACCTCGTCATCCTCGGCATTCCGACCCGCGGCGTCATTCTGGCCCACCGGATTGCCGAGATCATCCAGCGGATCGAACCGGCCGCGACCCCGGTGCGGGTCGGTTCCCTGGACGTGACGCTGTACCGCGATGACCTCGCGCACGGCCGCACGCGCACCCCCTCGCGCACCCAGATCCCCGGCAGCATCAACGGCGCCACGGTGGTCCTCGTCGACGACGTGCTCTACTCGGGGCGCACCATCCGCAGTGCTCTGGATGCGCTCGGCGACCACGGCCGCCCGAACATCGTGCGGCTGGCCGTACTCGTCGACCGCGGCCATCGCGAACTGCCGATCCGCGCTGATTTCGTCGGTCGCAACCTGCCAACGGCTGCCGACGAGCGCATCAACGTGCACATCGACGAGGTCGACGGCGACGAATTCGTCTCGATCGACGGGCGGAGTGAGCAATGAGGCATCTGCTCTCGACCAAGGACATCGCCCGCGATGAGGTCATCAACCTGCTCGACATCGCCGAGGACATGGCGGATGTCGGCCAGCGTGAGGTCAAAAAACTCCCGACCCTGCGCGGCAAGACCGTCGTCAACCTGTTCTTCGAAGACTCCACCCGCACCCGCATCTCGTTCGAGGCCGCCGCGAAACGGCTCAGCGCCGATGTGATCAACTTCAGCGCCAAGGGATCCAGCGTCTCCAAGGGCGAAAGCCTCAAGGACACCGCGCAGACCCTCGCCGCGATCGGCGCCGACGGCGTCGTCATTCGCCACCCGGCCTCCGGCGCCCCCGCGGTGCTCGCCGCCAGCGGATGGATCGATGCCGGCATCATCAACGCCGGCGACGGTACCCACGAACATCCCACCCAGGCGCTGCTCGATGCCTTCACCATCCGGCGCCGCATCCACGGAGCGGCATCCCGCGGCAAGGGACTCGATGACGTCACCGTCACGATCGTCGGCGACGTGCTGCACTCCCGCGTCGCCCGCTCCAACCTATGGCTGCTCACCACCCTCGGCGCCGAAGTCACGTTCGTCGCCCCGCCGACGCTGCTGCCGAGTGATACCTCGCTCTGGCCCGCCCGGTTCAGCTTCGACCTGGACGACGCCATCGATGCCGGCCCGGATGTGGTCATGATGCTGCGCATTCAGACTGAACGGATGAGCGCGGCCTTCTTCCCCAGCACCCGCGAGTACTCCCGGGTCTGGGGGCTGGATGACGCGCGATTCGGTCGGCTCGGTCCGGCTAGCATTGTTATGCACCCCGGCCCGATGAATCGCGGTCTGGAGATCTCATCCGCGGCGGCCGACTCCGCCAACTCGACCGTGCTCGAACAGGTCACCAACGGCGTCTCCGTGCGAATGGCCGCGCTCTACTTGCTCTTATCCGGTGACCGGAAGGAATCGAAGAATGCCGATTGACGGAATGGCCCAACGCTGGCTCATACGCGGGGCGACCCTGCCGGACGGCACGAGCACGGACATCCGTTTGGATGGTGCGCGCATCGCTGAGCTGGGAACCGGACTGTCCCAGAGCGGCGCGAGCGTGATCGACGCCGCCGGCCTCGTAGCGTTGCCCGGCCTCGTCGACCTGCACGCCCACCTGCGTGAACCCGGGTACGAGCACAGCGAAACCGTGCTGAGCGGCAGCCGTGCCGCTGCCCGCGGCGGGTTCACGAGTGTGTTCGCCATGGCCAACACTCTGCCGGCCCAGGACACCGCCGGGGTGGTCGAACAGGTGCTCGCGCTCGGCGAAAGCGCTGGCTACGTCGACGTGCAGCCGATCGGCGCGGTCACCGTAGGGCTGGCCGGCAAACAACTCGCCGAACTGGGCGCCATGGCGTCGAGTCGGGCCAGGGTGCGGGTATTTTCCGATGACGGATTTTGCGTCTCGGACCCGCTCCTCATGCGTCGCGCCCTCGAATACGTCAAGTCCTTCGACGGCGTCATCGCTCAGCACTCCCAGGAACCACGCCTGACCGAAAAAGCCCAGATGAACGAGGGCGCCCTCTCCGGCGAACTAGGCCTCGTGGGCTGGCCGGCCGTCGCCGAGGAATCGATCATCGCCCGCGACGTACTCTTGGCCGAACACGTCGGCTCCCGCCTGCACGTCTGCCACGTTTCCACCGCCGGCTCCGTCGACGTCATCCGCTGGGCCAAGGCCCGCGGCATCCAGGTGACCGCCGAGGTCACCCCACACCACCTGCTGCTCACCGAAGATCTCGTGCGCGGCTACGACGCCCGATTCAAGGTCAATCCTCCGTTGCGCAGCCGTGAAGACGTCGAAGCGCTGCGGGCCGGACTCGCCGACGGCACGATCGACATCGTCGCGACCGACCACGCTCCGCACCCGGCCGAAAGCAAGGACTGCGAGTGGGATGCCGCTGCCAACGGCATGGTCGGGCTGGAATCAGCCCTGTCGGTCGTGCACGCCGCGGTCGTCGCGAACGGAATGCTCAACTGGTCCGACATCGAACGCGTGCTCTCCCGCACGCCCGCTCAAATCGGCCGGATCACCGGTCAGGGCAAACCGATCGCGGTCGGGTCGCCAGCCGAACTGACCCTGTACGACCCCGCTGCCACCCGCGTCTTCGGTCGCGCCGACCTGTCGGGCACGAGCGTGAACTCGCCGTACCTGTCGATGACGCTGCCCGGCGAGGTGCGGGCGACCTTCCACCGCGGTTACGCCACGGTGCTCGACGGAACTGTGCAGGGCGAAATCGCGCGCAGCAGCCTCGAAATAGCCGGCCACGCGCGCGGAGTCCCCACCCATGGATAGGTCCATTCCCGCCATCATTACGGCGCTCTTTCTGCTGGGCGTACTCGTACTGATGTGGCGCAGCTGGCACAAGCGCAGCCAACGTGACCGTACGCTCACCGCCGGTTACCCCCGGCCGGAGGGCGGCGCTGCCGCCGACGTGTTGGCGACCGCCGAGGCCTATTACGTGGCCACGACCCCGCGGGACGCCCCGCTGGAGCGACTGGCCATTCCCGGCCTGGGTTTTCGGGCCCGCGCCGCCCTGACCGTGACCGCGCAGGGCATCACCCTCGACCTAGACGGCAACGCGCCCCTGTACGTGCCCGGCGCCGCCATCGACCAGGTCGGTGCAGCGCAGCTCGCCATCGATCGCGTCGTCGAAACCGACGGACTGGTTCGCCTGAGCTGGCGCCTGAACACGCCCGGCACCGACCGCCGCGACGTTGACAGCTTCTTCCGCATTATCGACCCGAACGATCGAGCCCGTCTCATCGATTCCATCCGAACCATTACGGCCCCGGCCCATCAAGACGAAAGTGAGGCCTGACGTGCCCGACTCGACCGCACCAGACCAGGCAGAAGCATCCGTTGCACTGACGCCCACCTTCTTGGTGACCGACAAGCCCGGCCCGGCCGTGCTCGTGCTCGAAGACGGCCGCCGATTCGTCGGCCGCAGCTACGGGAGCGAGGGGCAGACGCTCGGCGAGATCGTCTTCGCCACCGGTATGACCGGCTATCAGGAAACCCTGACCGACCCGTCCTATGCCGGCCAGATCGTGCTGATGACCGCCCCGCACGTGGGCAATACCGGGATGAACGACGAAGATATGGAATCCAGGCAGATCTGGGTGGCCGGCTTCATCGTGCGCGAACCCGCTCGGATCGCCTCAAATTTTCGTGCCACCCGCACCCTCGACGATGACCTCGAAGCAAACGGCGTCGTCGGCATCAGCGGCGTCGACACCCGTGCGATCACCCGCCACATCCGCTCGGCGGGCGCCATGAAGAGTGGAATCTTCTCGGGCGACCTGTTCGGCCTGTCCGACAGCGAACAGCTCGAACGCGTGCTCGGTGGCGCTGCTATGCGCGGCCGCAACCTGTCGCTCGAGGTCTCGACCGTTGAACCCTTCTCCATTCCCGCACAGGGCGAACGCATCGGCTCCGTCGCGGTGCTCGACCTCGGTGTGAAGACCAGCACCCTCACCTATCTCGCCGAACGGGGCTTCGAGGTGCTCGTCCTTCCGCAGTCGGTCACCGCCGAACACGTTCTGTCGCTGAAACCCTCCGCCCTGTTCTTCTCGAACGGACCCGGCGATCCGGCCGCTTCCGACGCCCACGTGGACCTGCTGCAGGAAGTACTCCGTGCGGGCATTCCCTACTTCGGTATCTGCTTCGGCAACCAGCTGCTCGGCCGTGCCCTCGGTTTTCGCACCTACAAGCTGCCGTTCGGGCATCGTGGTATCAACCAGCCGGTTCTCGACAAGACCACCGGGCGGGTCGAGATCACCTCGCAAAACCACGGCTTCGCCGTTGATATGCCGATTGAGGGCGTGCATGACTCTCGCACCGGATTCGGTCGGGTCGAGGTGAGCCACTACAGCCTCAACGACCAAGTGGTCGAGGGCATCCGCTGCCTCGATATCAACGCTTTCTCGGTGCAGTACCACCCGGAGGCCGCCTCCGGCCCACACGACGCCAACCACCTTTTCGATCGATTCAGAGACGTTGTTCTGGCTGCGCAGTCAGCCGTTGCAGGAGAAACCAAATAATGCCCAAGCGCGACGATATCAACAGTGTTCTTGTCATCGGCAGCGGCCCGATCGTTATCGGCCAGGCCTGCGAATTCGACTACTCCGGCACCCAAGCCTGCCGTGTGCTGCGCGAAGAGGGCGTGCGCGTCATCCTCGTCAATTCCAACCCGGCCACCATCATGACCGACCCCGACTTTGCCGACGCGACCTACATCGAACCGATCACGGCCGAAATTCTTGAGACGATCATCGCCAAGGAACGACCGGATGCGATTCTGCCCACCCTGGGCGGGCAGACTGCGCTCAATGCGGCGATCCAGCTGCACGAACGCGGAATCCTCGAAAAATACGACGTTGAGCTGATCGGCGCGAGCTTCGACGCCATCAACAAGGGCGAAGATCGCATGATCTTCAAGCAGCTCGTGCTCGACGCCGGCGCCGACGTAGCCCGCTCCTTCATCGCCAAGACGGTCGAGGAGGCCGTCGGTTACGCCGAAGACCTCGGCTACCCGCTCGTCGTACGCCCCTCCTTCACCATGGGGGGCCTCGGCTCGGGCTTCGCCTACACCGAGGTGGAACTGCGCCGCATCGTCACCGACGGCCTGCACCACAGCCCGACCAGCGAGGTCCTGCTCGAAGAATCCATCCTCGGCTGGAAGGAATACGAGCTCGAAATGATGCGCGACACGGCCGACAACACGGTCGTCGTCTGCTCCATCGAAAACGTCGACCCGGTCGGTGTGCACACCGGCGACTCGATCACCGTCGCCCCTGCGCTGACCCTGACCGACCGCGAGTTCCAGCACCTGCGCGACATCTCAATCGACATCATCCGCGCCGTCGGCGTCGACACCGGCGGCTGCAACATTCAGTTCGCCATCAACCCGGCCGACGGCCGGGTCATCGTCATCGAGATGAACCCGCGCGTCTCGCGCTCGTCCGCCCTGGCCAGCAAGGCGACCGGCTTTCCGATCGCCAAGATCGCCGCGAAGCTGAGCCTCGGCTACCGTCTCGACGAGATTCCCAACGACATCACCGGCGTCACCCCGGCGAGCTTTGAACCGACCCTCGACTACGTCGTGGTCAAGGTGCCGCGCTTCGCGTTTGAGAAGTTCCCGGCTGCCGACCAGCGACTGACCACGACCATGAAGTCGGTCGGTGAGGCGATGGCCATCGGCCGCAGCTTCGCATCCGCTTTGCAGAAGGCCCTTCGCTCGTTGGAGAAGCGCGGATCGAGCTTTCACTGGGGCGAAGAAACCCGTTCTGTTGACGAACTGCTCGCTGCCGCCGAGATTCCCACCGACGGCCGCATCGTCACCGTGCAGCAGGCACTGCGCCGCGGCGCGACGATCGACCAGGTCTTCACCGCGACCAAGATCGACCCGTGGTTCATCGACCAGATCGTGCTGATCAACGAGATCGCCGAGCAGGTCAGGGCTGCCGACCGCCTCGACCGTGACGTGATGATCCTCGCCAAAGACCACGGCTTCTCCGACGCTCAGATCGGTCAGTTGCGTGGTTTCGGCGAAGCGGATGTCCGCACCGTACGTCACATTCTCGGCGTGCGTCCGGTCTTCAAGACCGTTGACACCTGCGCGGGGGAGTTCCCGGCCCTCACGCCGTACCACTACTCCAGCTACGACGACGAGACCGAGGTTGTCGCCAGCGACCGCCGCAAGGTCGTCATTCTCGGCTCCGGGCCGAACCGCATCGGCCAGGGCGTCGAATTCGACTACTCCTGCGTACACGCCTCCTTCGCACTGTCCGAGGCCGGCTACGAGACCATCATGATCAACTGCAACCCGGAGACGGTCTCCACCGATTACGACACGAGCGACCGGCTCTACTTCGAACCGCTCACGCTCGAAGACGTGCTCGAGGTCATCCACGCCGAAAGCCAGAGCGGCGAACTCGTCGGTGTGGTCGTGCAGCTCGGCGGACAGACCGCCCTGAGCCTGGCCCGCGGCCTTGAAGCGGCCGGTATCCCCATTCTCGGCACCACCCCCGACGCGATCGACCTCGCCGAGGAACGCGGACTGTTCTCGAAGATTCTCGACGACGCCGGCCTGCTCGCGCCGCGCAACGGCACCGCGATCGACTTCGGCGGCGCCGTCGTGGTCGCCGAAGAAATCGGCTACCCGGTACTGGTCCGTCCGAGCTACGTCCTCGGGGGCCGCGGCATGGAGATCGTCTACGATTCCCCCTCACTCGCGGACTACTTCACGCGCATGGCCGGGCAGGGAATCATCGGCGCCGGGCATCCGCTTCTGGTCGACCGCTTTCTGGACGACGCCATCGAAATCGACGTCGACGCCATCTATGACGGCCACGAGCTGTACATTGGCGGCGTCATGGAGCACATCGAAGAGGCCGGCATCCACTCCGGGGACTCGAGCTGCACCCTGCCGCCGGTCACCCTCGGTCGCGCCGAAATCGACCGGGTACGCGAAGCCACCCTCGGCATCGCCCGCGGTATCGGCGTGAAGGGCCTGCTCAACGTGCAGTTCGCCATCGGCGCTGGCGTGCTCTACGTCCTCGAAGCCAACCCGCGCGCCTCCCGCACAGTGCCGTTCGTGGCCAAGGCCCTCGGCATCACGCTGGCCAAGGCCGCAGCGCTCATTATGGTCGGTTCGACCATCGCCGAACTCAAGGCCGCGGGCAAGCTACCGCTCATCGACGGCTCCCGGGTTCCGATCGAATCGCCGGTTGCTGTGAAGGAAGCCGTGCTGCCATTCAACCGGTTCCGCACCCCGGAGGGCCTCGTCGTCGACTCGATCCTCGGCCCGGAGATGCGTTCCACCGGTGAGGTCATGGGCATCGACCGCGACTTCCCGCGGGCCTTCGCTAAGAGCCAGCTCGCGGCGTACGGGGGAATCCCGCTCTCCGGCACCGTCTTCGTGTCGGTCTCCGACCGGGACAAGCGCTCGATCATTCTGCCGATGCTGCGCCTGCAGCAGCTCGGCTACGACATCGCCGCAACCATCGGCACCGCCGAGGTGCTGCAGCGAAACGGGATCCGCGCGCGCGTGGTGACCAAGTTCAGCGAGAAGGCGGGGGAGGACGACGTCTCAATCGTCGAACTCATTCGCCGCGAAGAGATCCAGATCGTCATCAACACCCCCGGTGGCAGCACCGCCCGGGCCGACGGGTACGAGATTCGCGCCGCCGCCGTGGCCGGAGACCTTCCCCTGTTCACCACAATCGCCGAGCTCAGCGCTGCGGTCGCTTCGATCGATTCGATTCGCGACGGGTTCGAGGTGACCTCGCTTCAGGAATACGCCACGGCCCGCACGGCCTTGCTGTGAACGGCGGCACTGCTGTGAACGGCGGCCCTGCGACCGTGCTGTCCTTCGGCGAACGCCTCGAGCGGGTGTTCGCCGAGAGCGGCCAGCTGTGCGTCGGCATCGACCCGCACTCCTGGCTGCTTGACGATTGGAACCTGCCCGACACGGCTGCTGGAGCGGAGTCCTTCGGTCGCACGGTTGTCGCCGCTGCCGCCGGCCGAGTCGGCATTGTCAAACCGCAAGTCGCCTTTTACGAACGATTCGGCTCGGCCGGCTTCGTCGCCCTCGAGCGCGTGCTGGCCGATGCCCGGCAGGCCGGCCTGCTCGTGATCGGCGACGCCAAGCGCGGCGACCTCGGCACGAGCGCCCTGGCCTACGCGCAAGCCTGGCTCTCGTCCGGATCTCCGCTCGAAGTGGATGCCCTCACCCTCGCCGCGTACATGGGCGTCGGTTCGCTCGACTCGCCACTCACCCTCGCGGCTGAGAACGGCAAGGGAGTCTTCCTGCTCGCCGCGACCTCCAACCCGGAAGCTGCCGACATTCAGCGGGCCATCGTCGCCGACGGGCCTTATGCCGGTTCGAGCGTCGCCCGCGCCATTCTGGACGACGTTGCGGATCGCAACGCGCGGGCAGCATCCGCTCGCCTGACGACCGGTCTGGGATCGGTCGGCGTAGTGCTGGGCGCCACCCTCGACCTGTCATCATTCGGCATTGATCTGCAGGCCGCACCGACCGAATTTCGCACACCGGTGCTCGCGCCCGGCTTCGGACACCAGGGTGGGCATATTATGGATCTGACCTCGATATATGGTGGATACGCCGGAGGGGTTATCGTGAGTGAATCGCGCAGTGTGCTCTCGGCCGGACCCCACCGGATCGAAGAAGCCATTGAGCGCCGAGTAGCCGAAGTAGGTGCCGTCCGTGGCTGAAAACCGTCCCACCCCGCCCGAGGTTGATCGGGTCGCCGCGTCGCGCGCCGCCGTCGCGGCCCGTCGCGCCCGCGCCAAGGTCAAGGCCGAAGTCGCCTCCGGTCAACGCACCGCGCTCGAAGTTCTCGCCACGGCCATCGCCGACCCGATCGGGGTCGAGGGCCGCTTGAGAGTGACCGAGCTGCTCGTGAGCATCCCGGCGATCGGCGTCACCAAGATGCAGCGCATCATCCACCGCCTCGAAATCTCACCGTCCAAGCGCCTCGGTGGCCTCGGCCGGCACCAGCGTGATCGCCTCCGGGATTTTTTGTCCGAACGACCGGCCCTGCGCAAGAACATCGCCGACTCCAAACTCATCGTTCTCGCTGGACCCACCGCGGTCGGCAAGGGAACCGTCGCCGGGTACATTCGGGAGAACTATCCCGACGTGCTGCTCTCCGTCTCGGCGACGACCCGCGCGCCGCGCCCGGGGGAGACCGAGGGCCTCAGCTACTACTTTGTCTCCGACGAGGAATTCGACCGCATGGTGGAGGCCGGCGAACTGCTCGAGTGGGCCAAGGTACACAATGCCTACCGCTACGGAACCCCGCGCGGCCCGGTCGATGCGGCTATCGCCGCTGGCAACAGCGTGCTGCTCGAAATCGACCTGCAGGGTGCTCGCGCTGTGCGCCGAGCCATGCCCGAAGCCCGCCTGGTGTTTTTGCTGCCGCCGAGCTGGGATGAACTCGTGCGTCGGCTGATCGGCCGCGGCACCGAAGATTCGGCCGAGCAGGCCCGTCGGCTGGAGACCGCAAAGCTCGAATTGGCCGCTCAGGGAGAGTTCGATTATCGTGTGATCAACCACGATGTCGCCGAGGCCGCTCGCGAGGTCGTAGACTTGATGGAGATCCGCGCTGCAACGAGCATGTCGTAGCGCCCGTTTCTGCTGAATTCATGCGTGTATTACGACACGTATCCGCAAGCTCGCACAGGCCCCAGGCCGTGCTCTATTAGGAGTTGACACCAATGGCGAACAAGCCCACTGGCATCATTGACCCGCCCATCGACGACCTGCTCTCCAAGGTCGACTCGAAGTATGCCCTCGTGATTTTTGCGTCCAAGCGTGCGCGTCAGATCAACGACTACTACGCTGACCTGCACGAAGGCAGCCTGTTCGACAATGTCGGACCGCTCGTCGACTCGACCGTCGAAGACAAGCCGCTTTCCGTGGCCCTGCGCGAGATCAACGACGACAAGCTCGTTTCCCGCCCGATCATCGAGGCGTAGCACACAGTTTTTTAAAGCGCGCAGGATGAAGACACCTCGCACGATCGTCGTCGGTATCACCGGCGGCATCGCAGCGTACAAGGCCGTTAACATTGTGCGCGCTTTTGTGTTGCACGGCGACTCCGTGCACGTCGTCGCCACCGCGGCCGCCCTGCGGTTTGTCGGTAAGCCGACGCTCGAGGCGATCTCCCGCAATCCCGTGCACACCGACCTCTATGAGGGGGTCGCCGAGGTACGCCACGTGGCCATCGGCCAGGGCGCCGACCTTATCGTGGTCGCCCCAGCCACCGCCAACAGCATCGCCAAGCTCGCCGCCGGCCTCGCCGACGACCTGCTCGGCAACACCATCCTGGCCAGCACCGCGCCGCTCATGATCGCACCGGCCATGCACACCGAAATGTGGAACAATCCGGCGACCATGGCGAACGTGGCCGTGTTGCGCTCGCGCGGCATCACCATCGTAGGCCCCGGTGTCGGCCGTCTGACCGGCACCGACTCCGGCGCCGGCCGGATGGAGGAACCGGAGACCATCGTTGCGGTGGCCCTGGCCATTCTTGATCGGGAGCCGCCTGCGGGGGAGGCCGCGGCATCCGCTCGGCAGGATCTCGCTGGACGACACGTGCTGATCAGCGCCGGCGGCACCCGGGAACCGCTCGACCCGGTGCGTTACCTCGGCAACCGGTCCAGTGGCAAGCAGGGTGTTGCGCTCGCCCAGGCTGCGCTCGCCCGTGGGGCTCGGGTTACCCTGGTCGCGGCCAACCTCGAGGTGCCGGTTCCGACTGGCGTGTCGTGCGTGCTGGTGGGTAGCGCCCAGGAGATGCTGGAGGCCATGACGACGGCCGCTGCATCGGCCGACGTGATCATCATGGCCGCCGCCGTCGCCGACTACCGGCCGAAGAGCGTACAGCTCGGCAAGATCAAGAAAGACGAGGTCGGCGACACCCTCACGCTCGAACTGGTCAAAAACCCGGACATTCTGGCCGGACTGTCCGCTTCCCGCAGACCGGGTCAGCAGATCATCGGCTTCGCTGCCGAAACCGAAGCGGATGCCGACCGGCTGATCGCACTCGGCCGCGAGAAAATCGCCCGCAAGGGCTGCGACTTTCTAGTGGTGAACCGGGTCGGCGTGGACGCCGGTTTCGGCACGGAACGTAACACCGTCACGGTGCTCGATCACGGCGGAGTTATAGTGAACGAGGCCTCCGGAAGCAAAATGTCGGTGGCCAATTGCATACTTGACCTGATCGGTTAGCCGCGGCTTCGACAGACCGGCAGCACATTCAACTTCTACGTTTTTTATACGTAGTTCATCAACATCTACAGAGACGGGCCAGATGAGCGATCTTCGCCTCTTCACCTCGGAATCAGTCACCGAGGGTCACCCCGACAAGATCTGCGACCAGATCTCCGACAGCATTCTCGATGCCCTGCTCACCGACGACCCGCACAGCCGGGTCGCCGTCGAGACCCTCGTCACCACGGGCCTCGTGCACGTGGCCGGCGAGGTCACCACCGAGGCGTACGTCGAGATCCCGTTGATCGTGCGCAAGTGCATCACCGACATTGGCTACGACTCGTCGGATGTCTGGTTCGATGGCCGCTCCTGCGGTGTCGAAATCTCCATCGGCGGCCAGTCGCCCGATATCGCCCAGGGCGTTGACAATGCCTTTGAGACGCGCGAGCAGTCCAGCCTCGACGACTTCGATCGGCAAGGCGCGGGCGACCAGGGCATCATGTTCGGTTACGCCACGCGCGAGACGCCCGAACTCATGCCGATCCCGATCTGGATCGCCCACCGGCTGGCCGAACGCCTGGCTCTCGTGCGCAAGAACGGCGAGCTTGACTACCTGCGCCCCGACGGCAAGACCCAGGTCACCATCGGCTACGACGGCATCATTCCGCGTACGGTCGAGACCGTCGTGGTCTCGACCCAGCACGCGCCGTCCGTGACCACGGAGCGGTTGCGCGCGGAGGTTGAAGAGCTCGTGATTCGCCCGGTGCTCGCGGGCATTGACCTTGACTCGTCATCGCTGTCGACCCTGATCAACCCCACCGGCCGCTTCGAAATCGGCGGCCCGCAGGGCGACGCCGGCCTCACCGGTCGCAAGATCATTATCGACACCTACGGCGGATCGAGCCGACACGGTGGCGGAGCGTTCAGCGGCAAGGACCCGTCCAAGGTCGACCGCTCGGCCGCCTATGCCATGCGCTGGGTCGCCAAGAACGCCGTTGCGGCCGGCCTGGCCGAGCGCCTCGAGGTGCAGGTCGCGTACGCGATCGGCAAGGCCTCCCCGGTCGGACTCTACGTCGAAACCTTCGGCACCGGCGTGCTGCCCGACAAGGAGATCACCGCGGCGATTCGTGCGGTGTTCGACCTGCGCCCGGCCGCCATCATCCACTCCCTTGACCTGCTGCGTCCCATTTACGCGCAGACGGCCACCTACGGCCACTTCGGCAGGGAGCTTCCCGACTTCACCTGGGAGCGCCTCGATAAGGTCGACGACCTGCGCAGCGCCGCCGGCCTCTGAACTCTGGCCTCATCATGACGCACACCGGCCTGGTCGCACGGGTGCTGATCGATTCCCCGCTGCCGCAGCTTGACCACCTGTTCGACTACGGCGTACCCGCCGAACTGGTCGGGCAGGTGGCTGTCGGGGTGCGGGTCAAGGTGCCTTTTCGCTCCGGTGGGCGGGTCATCGACGCCTATGTGATCGAGCTGTTTGATCCCCGCGCTGAGTCCGCTTCGACAACGGATGCCGCCTACCGCGGCGCGCTCAGCCCGCTTGACTCGGTCGTTTCCACGGCGGTCGTACTCACGCCGGCCGTCTGGAAGCTGGCGCGCCGACTAGCGGATCGGGCGGCGGGGAACGCGAGTGACATCATCCGTCTCGCCGTGCCGCCGCGCCAGGTGCGCGTTGAAAAGGCCTGGCTGGCGGCGCGGGCTGCTGCTGCTGTTGTTGTACCCGTTGCACGGGAGCCTGGTTTCTCGGCCGCTCCGGAGCCTGCCGTCCCGGACGCACCGGTTATGCCAGCCGCGCCTTCCGAGACCGCCGTCCCGATACCGCCACCCGCTTCGGCACCGAACCATCCGCTGGTCGAGCCTGTCGAGACCGCCATTCCGACACCGTCGCCCGTCTCGATTGCCCTGGCGACTCCCGCGTTCGTCGGCTACCCGACCGGCCGCCTCGACAGCGTCATTATGGAGCACCACCGGGTTGCCGTCGCCGCGATCCCCGAACTCACGCAGCTCGACGACGGCACGACCATCGGCCGCTGGGCGCAGACCCTCGCCGAACTCGCCGTCGCCACCCTCGGTGCCGGGCAGAGCGCCATCCTCTGCGTTCCCGACTTTCGCGACCAGGACCAGGTGCAGGCCGCCGTGGCCCAGCTCGCCCCGACCCTGCCGCTGAGCCGGGTCGACGCCCGCCAGCCGAACCCCGACCGCTACCGCGCCTTCCTCGCCTGCCTGCAACCGGAACCGCGCATCATCCTCGGCAACCGCTCGGCCGTCTACGCCCCGGCGCAGGACCTGGGCCTCATTGCCGTCTGGGACGACGGCGACCCGCTCTACACCGAGCCGCTCAGCCCCTACGTGAACACCCGCGACGCGGCCTTGGTGCGTCAGCAGAACACCGAGTGCGCTCTGGTCTTTCTCGGCCATTCGCGCAGCGTCGAAACCCAGCGGCTGGTCGAGCTGGGCTACCTCGCCGACGTGAATCCGGCCGCCGGCCGGCACCCGCGCATTATCCCCACCGACTTTCAATCCGAGCCCGACCAGCAGGCCCGCGCAGCCCGCATCCCCTCGGCGGCGTGGCAAGCCGCCCGCGAGGCGCTGGGCCACGGCCCCGTGCTCGTGCAGGTCGCGAGCCCCGGCTATGCGCCCATGCTCGCCTGCCAAAGCTGCAAGAAGGCCTCCCGCTGCACGCATTGCCAGGGCCCGCTCGGGCTTAAATCCGCCTCGGCCGTGCCGTCCTGCCGCTGGTGCGGCGCACTCGCGGCCGGTTGGACCTGCGCGCACTGCGAGGGCACCAAACTGCGTGTGGTGACGCTCGGCACCGGACGCACCGCCGAAGAGCTCGGCCGAGCTTTCCCGGGGGCCCGGGTGATCGTCGCCGACGGCGACCACACCATTCAGACACTCGGGGCCGAGCCGGCCCTGGTCATCGCGACTCGCGGCGCCGAACCGGTTCCGACCGGAGGCTATCGCGCCATTCTCATTCTCGATGGCGAACGCATGCTCGCCCGGGAATCCCTGCGCGTCGGCGAGGACTGCCTGCGCTGGTGGGCCAACGCCGCCGCCCTCGCCGCCCCTGGCGCTCCCGTAATCCTCGCCGGAGTCGGCGGGGCGCTCGCCCGCGCGCTCAACGCCTGGCACCCGGATATCTTCGCTGCGAGTGAGCTCGCCGACCGCCGCCAGCTGCGGTTTCCGCCGGCAGTGCGCGTCGCCTCCGTCACCGGAACCGCCGCCGATGTCGACGCCGCCCTCGCCGATCTCGGTGCGGTTGCCGGCCTCGATGTGCTCGGCCCAGTCGACACCGAGGCGCCACTGGTTCGTGCGGTAGTTCGATTCGGCTATGCCCGCGGCGATGAGGTGGCCCATGCGCTCAAGGCCGCGGTCGTGCGGAACGCCGCCAAGCGCCGCAAGCCGAAGTCCGGTTCGTTCCAACCGGCACCTACACTTAAAGTTCGATTCGATGACCCGGAGCTGCTCTAAATGAAAATCGTCTTTGCCGGCACGCCGGAGGTCGCCGTACCCAGCCTCACTGCCCTGGCCGGTACCGATCACGAGATTGTGACCGTCATCACCCGAGCGGATGCCCCGCTCGGCCGCAAGCGCACCCTCACCACGTCGCCGGTCGCGCTGGCTGCCGCGGAGCGGGGGTACCCGGTGCTCAAGACCAACCGGCTCGACGCCGAGGCGACCGAGACTATCCGTGCCCTGCAGCCCGACCTCGGCGTCATCGTCGCCTACGGCGGAATCGTGCGCGAACCACTGCTCTCGGTGCCGCGCCTCGGCTGGATCAACCTGCACTTCTCCCTCCTGCCGCGGTGGCGGGGGGCTTCTCCGGTTCAGCGCGCCGTGATCGCCGGTGATGAGCTGACCGGTGCTGCCGTGTTCCAGCTGGTGCCCGAGCTCGATGCCGGCGATGTGTTCGGAAGCTTTTCCCGGCCCCTCGGCGTACATTCCACATCGGGAATACTTCTCGACGAGCTCAGCCACAGTGGCGCCGAACTGCTGCTGCGGGTCGTGGGCGAGCTCGCGGCCGGTACTGCCGTGGCCGTGCCGCAGACCGGCGAAGTCACCCTCGCCCCGAAACTGACCAGGGACGACGCACGCATCGATTTCGACCAGCCGGCAGCATCCGTTTATAGCCGTATTCGCGGCGTGACCCCCGAACCCGGCGCGTTCACCACGGTGAACGGTGCCGTTCTCAAACTTCTCGAGGTAGCTCCGAGCGTCGACGAGCCGAACCTGCCTGCCGGAACTATTCTGCAGCGTGAAAAAACAGTGCTCGTGGGCACGCAGACCGAACCGCTGGTTCTGCTGCGCGTGCAACCGGCCGGAAAGACAGCAATGACAGCGAACGACTGGTGGCGCGGAGTGGCAGCAGAATCGGTGATCGCATTATGAGCGACGATCGCACGGGGGGAAGAGGCAATGCCGGCGCGGCGCGTTCTGGCACGGCCCGTTCTGGGGGGTCGGCTGGCGACAGCGCCGCCGACTCTGCGTACTCTGGCGGTGTGCCGCGCGCGCGCCAGGCCCCGGCCGATTTCGTGCAGCCGGCCCGCCGCATCGCCTACGAGGTGATCGCCGCCGTCCGCGAGTCCGACGCCTACGCGAACCTGTTGCTGCCGACCCGTATTCAGCGTGCCGCTCTCAATACAGCGGATGCCGCCCTCGCGACCGAGCTCACCTACGGCACCCTGCGCATGCAGGGCTTCTACGACCGCGTGATCGCCCTCGCCGCGAACCGTCCCGTCAGCGCGATCGATCCCGCAATTCTCGACGTGCTGCGCCTCGGCGCCCACCAGCTTCTCGCCACGCGGGTCGCCACCCATGCCGCGGTCAACGAGTCGGTCTCGCTCGCCAAGCAGGTCGGCTCACGCTCCGCGACGGGATTCACCAATGGGGTGCTGCGCACCATCTCCCGCTCTAGCGCTGAGGAATGGCGCGATCTGGTGCTGGAGGGCTCGGTCAACGCCGATGACCGGCTCGCCGCCGAATTCTCCCACCCGGCCTGGATTGTGCGCGCTTTTCGCAAGGCTCTGCAGGCTGAGGGCCATGAAAGCGAGCTCTCGGACCTGCTTGCCGCCGACAATATGGCGGCCAAGGTCAATATGGTGGCGCTGCCCGGTCTCGCGACCGACGCAGATCGCGAACGCCTCGGCCTCGCCGACGAGTTCTCGCCGGTCGGTTTCGTGCTGGATTCCGGCGACCCGTACCATCTGGTGACCGCGACGGAAGGCCGCGTTCGGGTGCAGGACGAGGGCTCGCAGATCGCCGCCCTGGCGCTCAGCCGGGCGCGGCCCATCATTCCGGGGGAGCGCTGGCTCGACCTCTGCGCCGGCCCCGGCGGCAAGGCCGCCCTGCTCGCCTCCGAAGCACGCGCCGGGGGAGCTGTGCTCGTAGCGAACGAGCTCGTACCGGCCCGGGCAACCCTCGTGCGCACCGCCCTGACGGCTCTGCCCGAAACGGTTCCGGTGTGGGAAGTGGATGGCACCACCATCGGCCGGACGCACCCGGACACCTTCGACCGCATTCTGCTCGACGCGCCGTGCACGGGCCTCGGCGCTCTGCGCCGCCGGCCAGAGGCGCGCTGGCGCAAGCAGCCCAAGGACGTTGCCGACCTCGCCGGTTTGCAGTCCGGACTCATCGACGCGGCCCTGCTCGCGCTCAAGCCCGGCGGCATCCTGGCCTATGTGACGTGCTCGCCGCACACCGCCGAGACCCGCGCGATCGTCGCCCTGGCGGTGCGCAAGGCCGGCGGAACCGTGACGGCGCTCGACACGGCTGCCGTCGTGCAGTCGTTTAGCGCCGCCAACCTCGATCTGCCCGCCGATACCGGCAGCGTTCAGCTGTGGCCGCACCGCCACGGCACCGACGCCATGTTCATCACGCTGCTGCAGCGCGCCCTCTAGCCTCGCGTCGGTGCTGTCGGTGCTGTCGGTGCGCACCGATACAATTTACTTATGGCTGGACTGATTCGACAAAGCGACATCGAAGAGGTCAAGGCCCGTACCAATATCGCGGACATCATCGGTGACTATGTCACCCTGAAGTCCGCCGGTGTCGGCTCGATGAAGGGCCTCTGCCCCTTCCATGACGAACGCAGCCCCAGCTTTCACGTGCGTCCGCAGGTTGGCTTCTACCACTGCTTCGGCTGCGGCGAGAGCGGCGATGTCTATTCCTTTCTGCAGAAGATGGACCACGTCAGCTTCAGTGAGGCCGTTGAGCGGCTTGCCGGTCGGGTCGGCCTCGACCTGCACTACGAAGACGGTTCCGGAGCGGCCCCGGACCACGGCAATCGCGCCCGCCTGCTCGCGGCCAACCAGGCGGCATCCGATTTCTTCATCGACCAGCTCGGCAGCGCGGGCGCTGAGGTCGGCCGGGCGTTTCTGGGGCAGCGCGGTTTTGACGCTGCCGCGGCGACCCGGTTCGGCGTCGGGTTTGCGCCCAAGAGCTGGGACGAACTGACCAACCACCTCCGCGCCAAAGGCTTCACCACCGAGGAACTCACCTTGTCCGGTCTGGTCTCGAGCGGCGATCGTGGCATCTACGACCGTTTTCGTGGGCGCCTGGTCTGGCCGATTCGCGACATCACCGGGCAGACCATTGGCTTCGGAGCGCGCAAGCTGCTCGACGACGACAAGGGCCCGAAATACCTCAACACCCCCGAGTCCCCGGTCTACCACAAGGCTCAGGTACTCTACGGCCTCGACCTCGCCAAGCGCGACATCTCGCGCAGTCACCAGGTCGTCGTGGTCGAAGGCTACACCGACGTGATGGCCTGCCATCTGGCCGGCATCACCACTGCCGTCGCTACCTGCGGCACCTCGTTCGGCGTCGACCACATTAAGGTGTTACGCCGCGTGCTCGGCGACGACTCCGGAGTCGGCGAGGTCGTGTTCACCTTCGACCCCGACGCTGCCGGCCAGAAGGCTGCCATGCGCGCCTTCAGCGAGGAGCAGCGCTTCTCCGCCCAAACCTATGTTGCGGTCGGCCCGGAAGGACTCGACCCCTGCGACCTGCGCCTGCAGCGCGGCGATGATGCCGTCAGGAGAATGGTCGACGCGAAGAAGCCGATGTTCGAGTTCATGATTCGGCAGATCCTCTCCCAGTACAACCTCGACACGGTCGAGGGTCGCACGGCCGCCCTGCGCGCCGCAGCCCCCGTCGTCGGCGATATTCGCGACCCGGTGCTGCGCCCCGGCTACACCCGGGAACTCTCGCGCATGCTCGGCGTCGATATGGGCGAGGTGGCCAGGGCCGTCACCAACGCCCAGTCCGGAGCGCGCTCTTCGGCGAGCGGCGGGCCGAACGCTCCCCGACATGCCGGCGCGGTCGAAGTGCTGCCAGAGCGCCCATTCTCGCTGGTCGAATTGCCCGGCGACCCGGTCACCCGACTCGAGCGCGACGGCCTCATGGCCATGCTGCAGCGCCCAACGCTGATCGGCCGGGACATCCTCGACAGCGCGGTGCAGACATCCTTTGCAAATAGCTCTCTCGCGGTGGTGCGCGACGCGATCGCCTCGAGCTTGCCGCACTTCGAGGCGCCCGACTGGCTCGATCGCGTCGTCGCGGAGGTTCCGGACACCCTGAAGAACCTTGTTCAGGAGCTCGCCATGGCCAATCTGCCCGAGCGCACCGAGAAAGACGTCACCCGCTACGTGCGCGAGATCACCATCGTGCTCATTGACAAGGACCTGCTGCGCCTCAAGGCCGAATTGCTCGGCCGACTGCAACGAGCGGATGCCAGCGAGACCGAGATGTACCGCACGCTCCAGCGCGAACTCGTGCGCGTCGAGGCCGAGCGACGCGCCCTCCGCGACGAGTGACCCACGCGCAACTTCTGAGTCAGCGCATGTGCAACGACTTTGTTGCAGATACGTAAAGAAGCTGCGGCTGATCGTGGCTATTCGCGCATTCTGTGCTAATTCTTGGCTAACAGCAATGAACAGCTGCGCCCATTCTCGGGTTCTCCTGGTCATGAGACTTCTACAGGAAGAGGACGACGGATATGACATCCGCATTCACTAACGGCAAGCGCGCTCTCGCTGCCACAGCAGGCTTCGCGGTCGCGGCGCTGGTACTGGCCGGCTGCTCAGCGGGCGGCAGCACGACTACCGACAACGCGGGCGGTCCGATCACAATCGGCACCACAGACAAGGTCACCACGCTCGACCCGGCCGGCTCGTATGACTCCGGTTCCTTCTCGGTGCAGACCCAGGTCTTCCCGTTCCTGATGAACAGTGCCTACGGCACAGCGGATGTCGAGCCCGACATCGCCGTCAGCGCCGAGTTCACCTCACCGACGGAATACACCGTCATCCTCAAGCCCGACCTCGAATGGGCCAACGGCAACGCGCTCACCGCGTCCGACGTCAAGTTCAGCTTCGATCGTCAGCTGGCCATCGCCGACGAAAAGGGCCCGTCCACCCTCCTGGGCAACCTTGAGAGCACTGAGGCCGTCGACGACACCACGGTCGTCTTCACCCTGAAGGCCGGAAACGACCAAATCTTCCCGCAGATCCTGTCCAGCCCCGCCGGCGTCATCGTGGATGAGGACTCCTTCTCCGCGACGGAGGTGACTTCCGACGACGACATTGTCGCAGCCGAGGCCTTTGCTGGCCAGTATGTGCTGACGAGCTATGACTTCAACAACCTGCTCTCGTATACGGCCTACGAGGGCTACCAGGGCCTGCTCGGCGCCGCCAAGACCGACGTCATCAACGTCAAGTACTACACCGACGCGTCCAACCTCAAGCTCGACATTCAGGAAGGCAACATTGACGTCGCATGGCGCAGCCTGTCGGCGACCGACATTGACGACCTCCGCGGCAACGACGCTGTCAGCGTCGTTGACGGCCCCGGCGGCGAGATCCGCTACATCACCTTCAACTTCAACACGCAGCCCTTCGGCACGACGACCGCTGACGCCGACCCGGCCAAGGCACTCGCAGTGCGCGCGGCCGTTGCCGATATCGTTGACCGCGAAGAACTCGCCGACCAGGTCTACAAGGGCTCCTACACCCCGCTGTATTCCTACGTTCCCGCTGGCATGACCGGTGCCACCGAGTCGCTCAAGGGTCTCTACGGCGACGGTGAGGGCGGACCGGACATTGAGAAGGCCGCGGCAGACCTCGCCGCAGCCGGCGTGACCACCCCGGTCGCACTCAACCTGCAGTACAACGCGGACCACTACGGCCCCGGCTCGAGCGACGAGTATGCGCTGATCAAGGACCAGCTGGATGCTTCCGGCCTGTTCACGGTCAGCCTGCAGTCCACCGAGTGGGTTCAGTACTCCAAAGACCGAGTCGCTGACGTCTACCCCGCTTACCAGCTTGGCTGGTTCCCGGACTACTCCGACGCTGACAATTACCTGACGCCGTTCTTCGCCCAGAACAACTTTCTCCAGAACCACTACGACGACGCCGAGGTCGATGCCATGATCAAGGAACAGGCCGTCACGAATGACCCCGAGGCGCGCACCGCGCTCATCGAGGAAATCCAGGACAAGGTCGCGGCTGCACTCTCCACCGTTCCGCTGCTCCAGGGAGCACAGGTCGCTATCACTGGGCCGAGCATCACAGGGACCGAAGACACGCTCGACGCGTCGTTCAAGTTCCGTTATGGCGCGCTTGCCAAAGGTTAGAACGTAGTAAGGCTAGAGTTTTCTCTAGTTTGATCACCGGGGGTATCCAGTGCTGATAGCGCTGGATACCCCCGATTCTTGTGCAATTGTGAGGTAGTAATGACCACTGTGGCGATGAAGCCGCCCATGCCGGCGGCCGGGCGTTCCAAGAAGAACACCAGCCCGGGCGGTGGCATAGGCCGTTACCTCCTCGTACGATTCCTCCTCATCTTCCCCACCATTTTTATTCTGGTGTCGATGGTGTTCTGGCTGATGCGCACGACGGGAGACCCGATCACCGCCGCGCTCGGCGGAAAGCTCGGTCCCGACCAGCTCGCCGTCCTCATTAAAGAGGCCGGCTATGACCGACCCATCTTCATCCAATATTTCGAGTACCTCGGTCAGGTCTTCACCGGCAACTTCGGCACGACGATCAGCACCAACCGTCCGGTGTCCGAGGTACTGCTCACCTACGGATCCGCTACGGCCGAGCTCGTGTTCTACGCGCTCATCGTGGCGTTCATCGTCGGTATTCCCCTCGGCATGGTTGCAGCGTACTGGCGGGACAAGGCGCCCGATGCCTTCCTGCGCGTGGCCGCCATTCTCTTCTATGCCACCCCGGTGTTTTTCGCCGGACTCCTGTTGAAACTTGTCTTCGCTGTCTGGCTCAAGGTCCTGCCGGTCGCCGGTCGTGCCACCGTCAGCTCGGAACTGGAGATGGGGTTCCTGCCCGACAAGACCGGGATCTACTTCATCGACGCGTTGAAAACGGGCAATCCCGCCGTCTTCGGCGATGTGTTGCTGCACGCTGTGCTTCCCGCGGTGGCACTCGGGCTGCTCACCGCGGGCGTCTTTCTCCGCCTGGTGCGCACCAACGTCATCGGTACCCTGGGCACCGACTATGTGGATGCTGCCCGCTCGCGTGGTGTCAATGAGTTTCGGCTGGTCAGCAAGCACGCTTACCGCCCCGCGCTCATCCCGATCATCACCGTCATCGGCTTGCAGGTGGCCCTGCTGCTCGGCGGCGCTGTACTGACCGAGACCACCTTTGAGTGGAAGGGGCTGGGCTTCATGCTCATTGAATTCATCAAGGCACGTGACTTCGTGGCCGTGCAGGGCATTGTGGCGCTCCTCGCAGTGATCGTGGCCCTGTCCAACTTCATCGTGGACATCATTGCCGCGCTCATTGACCCGAGAGTGCGGTACTAGCCATGACTATTGACACCACTCACGCCCCCAAGGCTCCGCTGTGGACTCGGCTGCCCGTCGTGCATCAACTCCGCCAGAGCGTCGGCCTGCAGCGGGGAATGCTCGTGGTCGGCCTCGTCCTCACCGGCATCTTCATTCTCACCGCGATCTTCGCACCGCTGCTCGCGCCGTATGGCTACAGCCAGCTGCGCGATGACAGTGGCCCCTTCGGCGCCCAGCAGGAGCCCGGCGGCGACCACCTGCTTGGCACCACCGTCGGCGGCTACGACGTGCTGTCGCGGGTCATTTGGGGCTCGCAGACCGCGATCACCGTCATGGTCATTGCCGTCGTGCTGTCGATCTTCGCCGGTGTGGCCCTGGGCCTCGTCTCCGGTTACTTCGGCGGCTGGCTCGACCGCGTACTCGTCGTCGTCTGCGACGCCGTCTACGCCTTCCCGGCGCTGCTGCTCGCCATTGTCATGGGGATCGTCATCTCCGGCGGTCGCTCCGGCCTGTGGGGTGGAATCTTCGCTGCCGCGATCTCCATCACCGTGGTCTTCATCCCGCAGTACTTCCGGGTGATTCGTGCGGAGACTGTGCGCATCAAGGCCGAGGCCTACGTGGAATCGGCGCGAGTGCTCGGCGCGAGCAACAGCCGCATCATGTTCCGTCACGTTCTGCGCAACGCCACCCGCACCCTGCCGCTGATCTTCACGCTCAACGCTTCGGAAGCCCTGCTGACCCTGGCCGGCCTCGGGTTCATCGGCTTCGGCATCGAACCCTCCTCCGCCGCCGAGTGGGGCTACGACCTGAACAAGTCACTCTCCGACGTCACCAGTGGCATCTGGTGGACCAGCCTGTTCCCCGGACTGGCCATCGTTCTCGTCGTGCTCGGCATCACCCTGGTTGGCGAGAGCCTCAACGACCTCGCCGACCCGCGCCTGCGCAGTCGCCGTGCCCCCGGAAAGACGGCCGGCATCGTCGCAGCGACCAGCGTCATTCCCGGTGGAGCCCTGGCTGCTGGTCCTGGCGGTATCGACGGGCTCGAAGCCGGCCTGCCGGCGCACGACCAACACGTGAACGACGACCCATTCGAGGCCAAATAATGAGCGCGCAGTCCCTTCCCGACGTCGTACGCATCGACAACCTCAATGTGACCTTCGCCACCGACGGTGGCGCGGTCAAGGCCGTCGACGGCGTGAGCCTGCGCGTCGCTCCCGGAGAAGTGCTCGCCATCGTGGGGGAGAGCGGCAGCGGCAAGACCGTCACCGCGAAGACCATCCTCGGCCTGCTGCCCGAGACGGCTACCGCCCACGGTGCCGTCATCCTGAGCAGCAAGGACGGTTCCAACTCCAACGACGTGCTCTCCGTCAGCAAGCAGAAACTGCGTCAACTGCGGGGAACGGATGTTTCCATGGTCTTCCAGGAGCCGTCAACGGCCCTGAACCCCGTGTTCACCGTCGGTTGGCAGATTGCCGAGGGCATCCGCGCCCACGGTGAATTCAGCCGCAAGGAAGCCCGCGCCAAGGCGATTGAGATTCTCGGCCGGGTCGGCATCCCCGACCCGGAGAGCCGCGTCGACTACTACCCGCACCAGTTCTCCGGCGGCCAGAAGCAGCGGGTCGTCATCGCCATGGCCCTCGTGCTCGACCCCGGGCTCATCGTCGCCGACGAGCCGACCACGGCGTTGGATGTGACCGTGCAGGCCGAAATCCTCGACCTTCTTCGCCGCTGCCGCGACGAATTCGGCACCGCCATCGTGTTGATCACCCACAATATGGGTGTCGTCGCCGATCTCGCCGACCGCGTCGTCGTCATGTACGAGGGCAAAGTCGTCGAAGAAGCTCCAGCCCAGGAGCTGTTCTCCAACCCCAAACACGAGTACACCAAGCGACTGCTCGGCTCTGTGCCCCGCGTTGGCCACGGCACGGTACGGGCAACCGCACGGTTGCAGGCTCGGGAGTCCGATTGGGTGAATCAGACCCCGGTCGTCGTGGCGAACAATCTGAAGATCCAGTACCCGCGCCGGCTCGGCAAACCCGGTTTCACCGCCGTCGACGGGGTGAGCTTCAGCATCCGCCCAGGCGAGGTGCTCGGCCTGGTCGGCGAGAGCGGATCCGGCAAGACCACCATCGGCCGGGCCATGGGCGGTCTCACCAAGGTGACCGGCGGCTCGCTGACGGTACTCGGCCATGAGATGAATGGTTTCAGGGAACGCGCCTTCAAGAAGGTGCGCAGCGACATCGGATTTGTCTTTCAGGACCCGGCTTCGAGCTTCAACCCGTTACTCACCATTGCCGAATGCGTCGCCGAGCCGCTCGTCGTGCACGGGCGGGCAGCGAACACCCGGGCCGCCCGCAAGCGGGTAGACGAACTGCTCGAAGCCGTGCAGCTGCCCAAAGCTTTCGGTGACCGGTACCCGCACGAGCTCAGCGGTGGCCAGCGGCAACGGGCCAGCCTGGCTCGTGGGCTCGCACTCGAGCCGAGCCTGCTTATCGCCGATGAACCGACCAGCGCGCTCGACGTGTCCGTGCAGGCGAAGGTGCTCGAACTCTTCGCCGAGATCCAGGCGGAATTCGGGTTCGCGGCCTTGTTCATCAGTCACGACCTTGCCGTCGTCGACATTCTCGCTGACCGCATTGCCGTGCTGTACAAGGGAAAATTGGTCGAGGAAGGCACCGGCGCCGAGGTGCTCGGAGCTCCGAAAGATCCGTACACGCAGCGGCTGCTCGCCTCGCTTCCGGTGCCCGACCCTGCTACGCAGGCCTTGCGCCGGGACGAGCTTCGCCTTCTGCGTGCGGCAAGATAGACCGTATGAAGCAAGGCGCGGCATCCGTTCCCCCGATCAATTCCAGTGATCTGACCATCGAATACCCGCCGCACGGGGCGAGCCCGGCGTTTGTCGCGGTGCACGGCTTCACCCTGCGCATCGCGCCCGGCGAAGTCGTCGGGCTGCTCGGCGAGAGTGGTTCCGGCAAGAGCACTCTGGCCCGGGTGCTGTCCGGTGACGCGTTTGTCAGCGAGAGCACCGGCATCCGTCCCCAGATCACCGGGGGCGAGGCGACCGTGCTCGGCTTCGGCCTCCGCCGTATCAGCAAACGCAAGCTGGCGCGGCTCACCTTCGGCGTCGGCCTGCTCGCCCAGGACGCGGCCGATACCCTGCCGTCGACCATGACGGTCGCCGAGATTGTCGCCGAACCGGTGCTCGAACGCGATCGACGCTACAATCGTCGTGCCCTCGGGGTGCGGGTCGCCACCATGATCGATGCGGTGCGGTTGCCACTGGTCGTTCTCGGCCAGTACCCCTATGAGCTCTCCAGCGGCCAGCGTCAGCGCGTGGCGCTGGCTCGCGCCCTTGTATTCGGACCGTCGCTCTTGATCGCTGACGAGCCTACAGCGGGCGTTGACGTTACGGTGCGGGGCGCCATTATCGACCTGATCAGCGAGTTGCAGCTGGAGCGATCTTTCTCGGCGCTCTTGATCAGCCACGACCTGGCCGTGCTGCGGCAGGTCGCCAACCGTATCGGTGTCATGCATCAGGGTGTGTTGGTCGGCCTCGGCACCATCGAGGAAGTTTTTCGGGACCCGTGGCACCCGTATGTCAAGGGACTTGCCGCCGCCCTGCAGCCAGCCGAAGTCGAACCGAACGTTCACACCGACGTCTACGGGGCCAGCGCGCCCGATGCCGCCGATAGCGGCGATGAAACGGATACCGCAGTCGGCTTTTGAGACCAATCCCGGCCCGTCCCTCCCGATTTCGGGTCGGAGCAGTCGTGACCCGCGCCGACACGCCCGACCGTACTTTGGTGCGTGAGACTGCGCAACTGTTGCGTCGGCCCGACTTTCCGGGGCTGAACGGGTTCTGAACCCTTCGAATGGCGCCAGCGGAGGCGAACAGAACCCGTTGTGGTTTGGGCCCCGCAAGAAAACTTGGTAAAGTAGCAGCGCTGCTCAAGCATTCCTCGATAGCTCAATTGGCAGAGCAGCGCACTGTTAATGCGCAGGTTCTTGGTTCGAGTCCAAGTCGGGGAGCGAAAGGCCACTCAGGGCTCCACCCCGGGTGGCCTTTTTTGTCGGTCTATTCCGGCCGACAAAAAAGGTCTTCCTCAATTTTCAACGTGCGCCAGGGCTTCGGCACAAGAGACGGCGGTCAGCAGTGGAGTTCGCGCAACTTCTGGTACCGGCGCTCGGAGTACTGTGTGGTGCGTTGTTGGTGCTCTGGGTGATCGGCCTGCTGCGCTCTCGCCGGATCATCTTTGACCGCAACGCCGCCGAGCGCGTGCGCATCGAGCTGGAACTGTCTCTCGCCGAGCAACAGGGGCGCCTGGCTATCATCCGTGAGCTGCAGGACGGCGCCGTGCTCACCATTGCCCGCCTGATCACCCGGGCTGAAGGCGCACGGTACACCGCCGAAAGAGATCCCTCCACGGCCGTACGTGCCGCCACCGCGCTCGTCGACGACGGCCGAGTGGCCCTCGCGGACATGCGTCGGGTGCTGACGATCGTGCGCGAAGGCGAAACCGTCGGCGCCCTGCAGCCCGGCCCGCAGTCCACCCGCGACCTGTTTCGGGTCATGCGCGACGCCGGACTGGTAGTCAGTTTCAGCGAATCCGGCGAGCGCTTCGCCCTCAAGGCGGGCGCCGAATTGGCCATTTTCCGCATTCTGCAGAGCGCCCTGTCGAACGCGCTCAAGCATGGTGGCCTCGGCACCGAGGCCCGTGTGTCGTTCACCTGGACGCAGGACGGCCTGCAGCTGCTCGTCGATGATGACGGCATTCGGGCCGCCGCCCGTCGTGACGGCAAGGAGGCCGGTGAACAGGCGGCGCGCACCCCGTATTCGATCGAAGACGACCTCAAAGCTCTCAGCGAGAGCATTGCCGGCCCCGGCATCACGCAGATGCGCGAGCGTGCCCAGCTGTTCGGCGGCGTGTTCAATGCCGGAACCGTGCCCGGCCTGGGGTTCTCCGTCTCGGCCGTGTTCCCATCGCTGCGCTTTCACAACGGCGTGCATGGCGTCGACCTGTCCCGGTAGACCAGCGGCATGAGCGAAATTCTCGCCGAAAAGGTGGACGAACAGCGGCAGCAACGACTGGCGACCCGCGAAGGCATCGCCGTGGGGCTCGCGACCGCCGCCTACGGAGTGTCCTTCGGCGCGCTGTCGGTCGCCGCCGGACTCGACATCTGGCAGACCTGCTTCATCAGTATCGTGATGTTCTCCGGCGGTTCGCAGTTCGCCCTGGTCGGTGTGCTGGCCGCCGGCGGTGTCGCGGCCGGCCCGGCGGCGATCGCGAGCGCGGCCCTCCTCGGCGTGCGAAACGGCATCTACGGCATGCGGACCGCACCCATTGTCGGCACCGGGCTCTGGAAACGGTTCGCCGCCGCCTGGATCACCATCGACGAATCGACGGCGGTCGCCCTGGCGCAGCCCACCCCGCGTAGTCGGCGGGTCGGCTTCTGGGTCACCGGTCTCGCCGTCTTCATCGGCTGGAACATCATGACCCTGCTCGGCGCCCTGCTCGGTGACGCCCTCGGAGACACTCGGGCTTACGGCCTCGATGCGGCTGCCGCAGCGGCCTTCGTCGGCCTGCTCTGGCCACGATTGAAGCGGATGCAGGCGGTCGCGGTGGCCGTCGCCGCTGCGGTCGTCGCCGCGACGCTCACCCCCGTGCTCATGCCGGGCCTGCCCGTGCTGGTCGCAGCGCTCGTCGCGGTCGTGGTCGGCCTGTTCAACTGGCTGGGCACACCCGGCGTGCCGGGCGGGGCATTCACTCGCCGACCGAGCGATGGATCGGGGCTGGACTCATGACACTCTGGCAGATCATCATTGCCGCCTCGATCGCCGTGCTGGCGCTCAAACTCGCCGGATACCTGGTGCCTCCGGCTTTGTTGCACAAGCCAACGCCGGCCCGCATCGCCGATCTGCTGACCGTGGCCTTGCTGGCCGCGTTGATCGCGGTGCAGACGCTCGGCAACGGTCAGGCGCTGGTGCTGGATGCTCGCATTCCAGCGGTCATCGTGGCGGCTGGCCTGTTTGCGATCAAGACGCCGTTCATCGTGGTGGTGCTCGTGGCAGCCTTGGTCGCGGCCGGGCTGCGCGCGTTGACCTAGCCTTCGAGGTTGTCGACGCCGGGGATCCAGGTCAGGCCCGGAACGCCCCAGCTCTTCTTGCGTACGACCTTGGCGGCCATCTTGGCGTAGACGTGCTCTAGACGGTCAACGTAGAGCGTGCCGTCGAGGTGATCGAACTCGTGCTGGAAGATGCGGGCGAGCCAGCCATCCGCTCGAATTTCAAAGGGCTGTTGCTCAGCGTCGACAGCTCGCAGAATGGCCGATTCGGCTCGTTTGAGCGGAAAACGTTCACCGGGAAAGGACAGGCAGCCCTCGTCCTCGTCGGCATCCTCATCGTCGACCGGTTCGGCGGAGACCGGGGTGATCCAGAGCTCCGGGTTGATCGCGACGCCTCGCCAGGTCACTTCGTCGTCGTCCTGATAGCTGTAGGTGAAGATTCGCAGCCCGACACCCACCTGCGTGGCGGCCAATCCCACCCCCGGCGCAGCATCCATCGTCTCGAACATGTCTCGCACCAGGTCGCGCAGATTATCGTCGAAATCGACGACGGGAGCTGCGGGGGAGTGGAGAACGGGGTCACCTGAAATTACTATCGCGCGTACGGGCATTTCTCCAGAATATCGGCAAGCTTGTGGGTAGGGTCATGAAGTGACCTCTGACCTAACCGATCTGGCGAGTGAAATCGCCATTGATCCCAGGCAGGCCATCGGAATTCCGCTGGCCCTGGTCGGCGCGGTCTTCCTATCGCTGGGTGCTCAGTTTCAGCATCGCGGCGTTACCAAGGTCGAAGCGCGCACTGAAGCGGTCACCGGTGGACTCAACGTTCGGCAGCTGACCTTACTGCTCGCGCGACCTTCCTGGGTGTTCGGATCGCTCATGCTCGGCCTGGCGATCGTGTTTCAGCTCACGAGTCTGGCCTTTGCGCCCATTATTGTCGTGCAGCCGCTCGGCGCGGTTGCCCTTGTGATCACGGCAATTCTGAATGCCCGGGTCAGCCGGGTCAGCCTCAACCGAGCAAGTATCATCGCGATATCGATGTGCGTGGGGGGTGTCGGGCTGTTTGTGACCGTAGCTGCGTTCACCGCCATCGACAAACCGGTCACCGACCGCAATTTGACCACGATTCTTATCGTGCTCACGGTCGTCCTCTTGCTCTTCGCGCTGGCGTTCGGCTTTCTCCGTCACCGTTCGCAGGCAGTCTTCTATATTCTCGGCGCCGGGGTGCTGTACGGATTTGTCGCGACTCTCGCCAAAGTCGTCATCAACCGCACCCAGAACGGAAATTTCGAGTGGCTGACCCTGACCTGCGTGCTTGGGTTGCTGCTCGCCGCTGCGCTCGGAGCCTATTTCGTGCAGAACGCGTATGCCTCCGGGCCACCGGATCTCGTCATTGCGGGGCTGACCGTCGTCGATCCTCTGGTTGCGGTGGGAATCGGCATTATTGTGCTCGGCGAGGCCAGCCAGGCACCGCCGGCAGCGGCCGTCGCCTTCGTTGTGGCGGGCGCCATCGCCATTTGGGGTGTCTTCTTGCTCGCACGGTATCATCCCCAGTTGGATCGCTGAAACGTGAAGAATTTTGGTGTTCCACGGTGCGGGCGCGTCTCGCGATGCTCGGTTTAGAATAGGGTCGTGTACGCCGCGTCAACGACCGAGCGCGCCCGAGACTTTCTGCCGGACGATGTTCCCGGCCCACCAACGTAGGGACCACTCCACTTGTCAGATGTGACCGACTTGCAGAGCAGCCCGACTCCGGGCGTTACGCCACAGCGTGGCCCGAATGCCTCGGCGAAAAAACCGCCGATTCGGGTGCTCATCGCTGCGGACACGTTTGCTCCCGACGTGAACGGGGCTGCGCGTTTCGCCGAGCGGCTCGCCGCCGGCCTGGTGGAACGGGGCCACGAGGTGCAGATCATGGCGCCCGCTGCATCACGCAAGCACGGCAGCCGGACCGAGATGCACGAGGGCCAGCCCATGGTGGTGCACCGCCTGCACAGCTGGCGCTGGTATCCGCACGACTGGCTGCGGTTTGCGCTGCCGTGGCTGGTTCGCGGCCAGAGCCGTCGCATTCTCGATTCCTACCGCCCAGACGTCGTGCATTTTCAGTCGCACATCAACGTCGGGCGTGGCGTGTCGATCGAGGCGGCGAAGCGGGACATCCGTTTGGTTGGTACGAACCATTTCATGCCCGAGAACATGGTGAAATTTTCCCTGGTTCCGTTGGGTTTTCAGGATCGCGTGATCAAGGCAGCCTGGCGAGCGGCCCGGCGCACGTTCGGACGTGCCGCAGCGGTGACTACGCCCACCCGGCGGGCCGCCCAGTTCCTGGAAAAATACACCGGGCTGACCGGTATCCACGCCATTTCCTGCGGCATTGACGCTGATAACTACTCGCCGAATTTTGAACCACGCACGGAGAACCGCATTCTGTTTGTGGGGCGGGTCACCGGCGAGAAGCAGATCGACGTGCTACTCGAAGCGGTGGCGAAGCTGAATCCCGACCTCGATGTGCAGGTCGAAATCGTGGGCGGGGGAGACCAGAGACGCAACCTGGAGCACCTGGCTGACACCCTCGGCATCCGCTCACGGGTCACGTTTACCGGGTACGTGACGGATGCGGAGTTGCGCGCGGCGTACTCGCGGGCGACGGTTTTCGCGATGCCGTCGATCGCCGAGCTGCAGAGCATCGCCACCATGGAGGCCATGGCCTCCGGATTGCCGATCGTCGCCGCTGACGCCATGGCGCTCCCGCACCTCGTGCATGACCATGCGAACGGGTACCTGTTCAAGCCGAGCGATGCGCGAGATCTCGCCGACAAACTCACTCTCGTGCTCACGGCGACGCCGGAGCTCCTGGAGGCGCTCAAGCGCGAGTCGCTCAAGCTCATTGCCGCGCACGACATCAAGCGCACGTTGAGCACATTCGAATGCCTGTATCGTGGGGAGCCGGTGGGCGATTTGGTCACCAACGGGGCCTCGGCGCATCTGCCGGAGTAGTCACGTAGTTCTGGCGGGACGTTTTGGTCGCGCTTTTTGGGGCGGTAGCTCAGCTGGTTAGAGCAGCGGACTCATAATCCGTCGGTCCCGGGTTCAAGTCCCGGCCGCCCTACTGTAATTTAGACCTGATCAGGGTTTCTTGTCTTTACCGAAAGGGCAAGACTTGACGCACTATCCGTTTATTCACCGTTTAATGAGCAATTCTCCTGGAAACGCGACCTTCGACGTCCGGAATTCTGCGGTACTTAGGTCCGCGGGGGAGCGATTGCAGGCGGTAGGTTTCGGGTTCAATTCCCATTTCCGCGCTCTTAAATTGTTTTGATCAAGACTTTAATTCACGCGGAAAAGCCAGGACTTGATGCACTCAACATTTATCCAACATTTATCCAACGTTTATTCCGCGGCGGTTGATTGCTCCCGTCGGCCGTTACTGTGGTGCTCGATCCATTTCGATTCACTTGGGCTGACCTCGAACATCTGAGAATCATGGACTTTGGATGACTCTTCGGGCTCGGTCTCGCGCCCCTGCTACGACCGGCGTTTGCTCAAGTACGGCACCCGAATACGTGAGTTCGCCGAGGCCTCCATGGCGGCCAGTGCACGCGTAGGGCTCCCGCCTGCGTCGGTGGAGATACGCCGTCCTCGACCTCGTGCGTATGACGCCCGGTCATCGCGCTTAATGTCGGGACAGTCAAACGGGCACCGTTGCAATTCCGCCCGGTCGGAACCGCCAGCTTCCCGGGGGGATGCCTGGAGGTCGTCCCCCTTGCGGGCACGGCGATCCAAGGTCCGCGCCAGCAATCCGCGCCAAGCAGGCTCGAATCAGGGCTACGGTGTCAGGAAGCGTGTGACGACTCTCAGAGCCCGTATTACCGGCACGGCGATGACCAAACTTCGATCTCGGTCGTGTTTTCAGCACTGACCTAGGGTGGACGTATGGATGCCGACATCAACTTCTACTTCGACCCCGTCTGCCCTTTCGCCTGGATGACCAGCAAGTGGGTGCGACAGGTGCAGGCGCAGCGCGACTACACCGTGGACTGGCGGTTCATCTCGTTACGCCTGATCAACGCCCACGTCGACTATGACGCGCACTTCCCTCCCGAGTACGAAGCAGGACATACCGCCGGGCTCCGGCTTTTGCGGGTAGCCGCCCGCGCGCGCGCCGAGCACGGCCGCGAGGCGATGGCGCCGCTGTACGCAGCCTTCGGGGCCCACATCTTCGACACCGCCCCCGGTCCAGACGATCATCGGAGCGAGGGCGAGGTGCGTGAGCTCCGCGGGACGCGTGCGTTTGCGGAGCCGATCCTCGCCGAGGCGGGCCTACCGCTCGAGCTGGTGGAAGCTCTCGACGACGAATCATGGGACATCGAGATCCAGCAGGAGACGGACGAGGCACTCTCGCTGACGGGAAAAGACGTGGGCACGCCCATCATCCACTTCGAGCCACCCACCGGTGCGGCCTTCTTCGGACCGGTGATCAGCCGCCTGCCGCACGAGGACTCAGCAGTCGAGTTGTGGGACAACGTCGTCGCTCTGGCACGCTTCCCAGGATTTGCCGAACTCAAACGCAGCCTGCGCGAGCAGCCACAGCTGGCCGCGTTCGGAGTCGACGCGAGCACGGTCGGACAGCAAGAAGACTGGCACGGCGGCAGCCGGCGGCAGAAGAAATGACCGCTCCGTTAGGGTATATGCATGAGTGAGACAAGCATCCGCAGCCACCAGGAGTCCATAATCGTCGAGGCGTCGGCCGCGTTTCTCTACGACCTGCTCTCTGACATCACCCGCACCGGCGAGTGGAGCCCGGTCTGTACGTCGTGCTGGTGGGACGACGAGGCCGAGGCTGGTCGGGTCGGTGCCTGGTTCACCGGGCACAACGAGCTCCCGCATCGGACCTGGGAGACCCGGTCTGAGGTGGTGACGGCAGAGCGCGGTCGCGAGTTTGCCTGGGTGGTGGGCGGCAGCTTCGTGCGCTGGGGCTTCAGCTTCGCCGCCGCGGAGACCGGCACGATGCTCACCGAGTCGTGGGAGTTCTTGCCGGACGGGATCGCCATGTTCGAGGACAAGTTCGGCGAAGACGCCCACGCTCAAATCCTCGACCGCACCCAGCAAGCCCTCGATGGCATCCCGAAAACCCTCGCCGCGATCAAACGGATCGCCGAGGTCTCCAGCGACGCGGGGGCACAGACCCAGTCATGACCGGACCGCCCGGGGAGGGCTGTCTCTGCAACGGTGTTTCCAACACTTCTACGACCCGCCTAAACTCCCACTGGCCTCATCGACCTTGACAAGTTCCGTCCCGGCACCGCCAGTAACCGAGTAGACGACGACCATTCTAAGGTGTCCCGGTCACCGTCCGGCTAATGGGACCGAGGAGCTGGACGTTTGCGAAGGGTGAGCGATGTCTTCAGCGAAGCCTGCGGTCAGTAGGATTTACCCATGCAACTGGGTGTGGGCACGAGAGCCTCCGTGACGTTGGAGCCTGTTCGATATGAGTTCGCGAACTCTGCCGGCGATGAGTGGGATGACAACTGGCTGGTCATCAGCGGGGACGTATCGGCACCGGACACGGAGTGGCAATTTTCTGTTCCGTGTTTGACGACCTTCGAAGCGAAACAGATTTCGGCCTGGCTGCGGAGCGTGGCCGATGGAAGCATCCCCGTCAGCATCATTGGAGACGCGGGAGTTGTGCCGTCGCTCGAATTCACGGAACCGAATCTTGCGTTCAGCGTTGAAAGTTATAAGTACGAGTCGACGTCGGTTAGGGTGCACTTTGCACTTGAAACCAGGCCTGTTGGCCAGAGCAGTGACGACCGGGCCCAATTCTGGGTCGTGGTCGCAGTGACGGCCGTCGACCTTGACTCGGCGGCCGACGAATGGGACAAGGCACTGTCAGTCTTTCCGGACCGCTAGGCGTTCCGCCTCTGGTAAGCGCGCTAACGGCAATGATGACGAGGGAGGATCCTACTTTGACGGTTGTCTCGGCTGATCACCCCGTGTGGACGATTTCCCACAAATCTCCGAGAGTCACGTTGAGCTGCTCTTCACTCGGGCAGTCGTCGCACAACGATTGAAACTTGCTGCGCTCAGCTTCACTCGCGCCGTGCTGATCGAGGTAGCGCTGCCGTAGCGGGCCATCAGCGACGCCGACGGGACGACGGTCCATCAATCTGCGCGGTGCGTGATCGTGGAGGATCAACTGTTCTTCGAGCTCCGGCCGCAGCGCCAGCGCGAGCTCAAGCTGACTCGTTGTCGCCGCCCAATGCCTGACTGTGGACTCCCGTACTGCCTCTTCGGGGTCATCGATCAAGGCCAGGAATACGTCAGCCGGCAACACAAATGGGTAGGCGCCAAGCTGCCACCTCACAAAGACGTCGTCGGACCCCGCGGCCGCGCGAAGCACGTCATCAGGAAGCGGAACCGGAGGCACGAACGTCCTGCGGTACTCAGCATCTTGCGCCTCAATCAGCGCCAGCTCAATGTCATCATCGTCTGCCATTCGTCAATGATGCTTCCTGACGTTCATTAGCACCAGCCCCGGACGCGCACCACGGGCGGACGTAGCGCAGAGGGTTCCCGTTGCCGGATTAGATAGTCCGGCAACGGGAATTCAATCGGTGCCCTTCTCAAAGGCTAGATTCGAACTGACGTTGGATAGTGCGGTAAACGGTCGATCGCGCGACGTTGAAGAGTTCCGCAAGTTCCGCGCTGGAGTGAAGGCCAGCGTTGTGGACTTCGATCAAGTGTTTCTGCTGTGGTACCGACAGTTTGGGCTGTTTACCGCGAAGATGCCCTTTCGCTTTGGCTACCTGCATTCCTTCGCGCGTTCTGGCGCGGATCAGGTCCGACTCGAATTCGGCGACCATCGCCAGGACGTTGAAGAGGAGGCGCCCGACCGGGTCGTTCGGGTCATGCACCGATCCACCGATACTCAGCTTCACATCTTTGGCCGTCAGCTCGTCAATGATGTCTTTCGCATCCCTAAGTGAGCGTGCGAGTCTGTCGAGTTTGGCGACGACGAGGGTATCTGTTAACGCCAACTGAAAATGGGGCCATTTCTGCCAACTGAAAACAGGGCCACTTTCGTGTGGTTCTAGTGTGCCGTAGTTGCGGCGGGCTCGTGTTTCTTGAGCCGGTAGCTGTTGCCTTTGAGGCTGATGACGTCGGCGTGGTGAACGATGCGGTCGATCATGGCGGAGGCGATGGTGAGGTCTCCGAAGACGTCACCCCACCGAACTGAGGTTCCCATACGTTCGTTCCGACTCTGAGTGCCGCATTCCCTGTGGGGAGTAGATCGAGCATGGTCGGCGTGGCTAGGTGCGATTTGCTCGATCGAGGAGTGAAATATGAGGCAACGCCTCACGAATCGAGGCGGACGGGAGGTATGCAGTGACGCCGCGACCCCGGCTGCGCGTGGTGAGCGACAATTCCCCAGGCGCGCAACTGGCCGATGCCATGGAGCCGATGGAATTCCAGCGGCAATGCGTCGACGGATTCGTCGCGAGCCAAGTGGCCCGCGGATTCAGTGCCCTCACCATCGATAACGGCACGGGCGTGCTTGAGCGTTTCCTCGCTTTGGCGGAGAAGCCAGCATGGGAGCTGACCGCCTTCGACGTCGACGCAGTCGTCGCCGCGCTTATCGAACGCGGCGTGGGCCCCGTCACGCGCAGGGACTACGTCAGCACGTTCAGACACTACTTTCAATTTCTGCAAGCCCGGCACTTCGTCGACGTTGAGGCTCGCTTCGGTATCCGTCTGGTCGACCCGATCGACGTGTTCCATGCCGGGCATCACGTGACCAGCGAGTCGCCCGCGACCCGCCCACCCCCAACGCCAGAACGCATGGATGACTTCTTCGCGTTCTTGAAAACTCGAATGGATCAGTCACGAAAATGGGCTCCGATCGCTCGGGACTACGCGCTTTTCCGAACGCTTTATCACGCAGGTCTTCGCTCCGCAGAGTCCTCGACGTTGGAAATCCGAGATCTTCATTTTGACCGCGGTCCGTTCGGAAAGATTCACGTGCGATTGGGTAAGGCGGCGAAGGGCTCCGGTCCCAGGCCACGCTGGGTGCCTATGCTCGACGATTTGGGCCTGATCCTGCATTGGTATCTTGACGAGGTCCGCCCCAAATTTCGAGGAAGCAGCCCGGCCTTGTTCTGCGACGAGGGCGGCCGATTCATGAATTCCGGATCGATCCGTAACCGGCTGGCGACATTGTGCAGGGCGGAGGGCCGGCCGGTCCACGAGCAGTTCAGCCCTCATAGTCTGCGGCACGCCTGCGCGACCCGGAATTACGAGCGCGGTGTTGATCTCGTCGCCATTCAGCAGATGCTGGGCCACTGGAACGTCGGCACGACGATGCGATATGTGACGCCCTCATCCACGTTCGTCGAGGACGCCTATCGTCGTGCCATAACCACCACTCTCGCTGAAGCGACCAAGGAGGAATAGGACATGGCAGAGTTTCGTTGGCGGCTCCGGATGGCCGCCGCTCAACGAGAAGTATGGACCGGCGCTCAGCTGCGGCGCCTGCTGGCCGACAAGGCCGGTCTGGAACTCTCATCCGCGTCGATCTCCGCCTTGATGACCCAACAGCCTTCGCAAATTAAGCTCGCGACTCTGGCCGCATTGTGCCAAGCGCTGGACTGCACCGCGAACGACCTCCTCGAACTTGATACGACCACCGACATCGGCAACGGGACTCCCTCAACTCCGGTCACGCAGGAGCCCCTCCGAGCGGCGGCCGGTCAGGAACGATCTCGGGCCGCGCGCAATACCCCGCCACCATTCTGATGACGCTCGTCGGCAACTGCATCGACTGTGGGAGCCCCAATCTCCATGCTCGGGGTCGCTGCACCCCGTGCTACTGGAAAGCCAAACGCGAGGCCACGATGGATCCGTGCCCACGGTGTGGCCAACGGCGTGTGCTCCGTGCGGAACAGAACCTCTGCGGGATGTGCGTGCGCCGAGCTCGTCCCCGGAAAGAACCGACACCGCGAAACTGCGACCAGTGTGGCCGTCTGGCCAAACACGCAGCTCACGGACTATGCACGGCCTGCTATCAAAGGACCCACAACTCCCTGATCGATCGAACAGCCGCCGCCCTTGTCCGGCTCGGCGCGAGCATTCCCGACTGGTTCGAACCCCTGGTCGAAGACATCGGCGACCGATTCGTCAGCGCCGTAGCGGTGCGACATCTGCGGCAGATCGAACACCACCTAATTCAAGGCGCCTGCACTCCCGAAGCTTTAGTCCGCGCGCTGCGTTCACCCGGACGATCACCGGGCGACACCACCCGAATCGTCAATGAGTATTTCGACACGAATGGGCTCGGATCCTTCCTCCAAGACGAGGAAGATCGGCGAAGCGCCGGGCGCCGAGAACGCCGCGTGGCCCGGGCCCCCATCCCCTTCCGCCCGGCCGTGGCGGCCTTCTCCGACTATCTCCTGCGTTCGCGCGCTCGAGCAAACTTGGTCGGCGGCCGCGGACTCAAAGACGCCACGATCGAAGCCCGCCTAGCTGATGTCGCGGCCCTGGCCAACTTCCTCGAGAGACGCGGCATCAACGATTGGGCGGCCGTTGCCGCCGGCGATATCGAGGAGTTCCTCGGCAGCCGCTCCCGGCATCGGCTAGCCAGCTTCCGGATGTTCTTCACCTTCGCTCGCAAGCGAAAGCTCATCCTGATCAACCCGGCCCTCGGTCTGACTCGACCACGACCAACAGGCTTCGCCGGACGAACGCTCAACAGCAACGAACAACGCCGACTCATCCACCGGTGGAGACTCACCACCATCGACCCGAGAGAGCGCGTGGTCGGACTGTTCGCCCTTCTCCACGGTATGAGCAGCAGTCAGATCCGTGCTGTTCTCGTCTCGGACATCAACACACAGGCAGGGACGATGGTCATCGCGGGACGGCCGTATCACGTGCCGCTGGACCCCATCACGCTCGCTGCTATCGATGCGGTGCTGACGCCGCGGCTGGCGCTGCGAACGAACAACCCGCACCTCGTCCTCACAAAAGACTCACGCGCTCACGAAACGGCAGCGTCGCCGTAGTTCATGACTCATATTCTCGATCCGGCCGGCGTCACGCCAGCCGTCCTGCGTCAAACCCGTCTCGCCGACCTCGCCCACTCCCACGACCCAAGACTTGTCGCCGCTGAGCTGCCGCGGGGATTTCGGACAGCGGAATTAGTGGTTTCTTCTACGCTGCCAGGGCTGGCTTTTCATAACCGTAGTGCACTTCGTTAGGCCGTCG
>NZ_SOHG01000035.1:0-51963 GCF_004403155.1 Cryobacterium sp. Hh7
AAAAGTCACGCCACCACGCCGAAGAACGCCAGACCAGCACTGGAATTGACTTCAGCGCAATCTGGCGTTCCGGAAATAGCTAGGAAACTCCCGCTAGCGCGAACCGCACCTTATAAGCACCTTGGACTGCTCGTTTGACCCGTTGTGAGCGTGGGGCTGGCGTGCCATACTGTCGCCACGCCAGCCCGCCCGCGTTAGTCCATACCCGAATGGATCAGGTTTGCCGATGTTTTTAGCCCCAAGTCACGGTCCCGCTGCGCTTCTCCTGCGAGCACGGCAGCGGGCCGCGACACATCGGGGGCCAGGCGGCCCGCTGGCGATCATGGTCGTGACCGCGCTGCTCCTCTTCGGTGCCCCGGTCGCGGCGAGCGCCGGTGAACTTCCAGCCGGTTCGACCGGCACGTCCACGCCGGCCGTGAGCGCGAACCCGGAACCGACCGCTGAACCGACCGCCGAACCAACCAGCAGCCCGACGCCCACGCCGACGGCAGAACCGACCGCGGAGCCCACTCCCGAGCCCACGACCGAAGCGACCCCCGAACCGACGCCGACGCCGGAACCCACGACTGAGCCAACCCCGGAGCCCACCGCCGAACTGACCCCAGAACCGAACGTCGAGCCGACCCCGGAACCCACGGTCGAACTGACCCCAGAACCGGACAACGAACCAGTTCCCGAGCCGACAGACGGACCGATCCCGCCCGTTGTCGATCTCCCCGATCCACCCAAGGTAGCGCCGACTCCCAGTGACACTGGCATCGAGGCGCAGGCGGCAGCCCAGGCAGCGGCCGCAGTCGTTCGCGCGACAGCCGCAACCGCCCTCGCCGACAGTCAGGCGGCCGCCGCGCTGGCGGCCGCGCAGCGCGCATCCGCTCAACAAGACTCGACACAAAGAGCCGCAGCGTTGGCCCTGGCGCTCACCCGGTCACAGTCAACGGAGGCGGTGCGGGCCACCGCCCAGCGTACGCTCGAGTCGACGCAGGCGAGTCAGACGCTCGCGCGCGGTCGCTCCGCACTGGTGCACCGGCTCGCCGTGGAGGCCACGCAGCAAGCCGCCGACTCCAAACGAAGCTTTGCCGTGCTCGCGCGCAAACTAGCGCAGCAGCAATCCGGCGCTGTCGTGACCGAGGTCTTCCTCGGCGGTAATTCCCTCGGCAACGTGCTCGACCAGCTCAGCACACTCGACCAGCTGGATCATGTCACCGACAATATCGAGACGATTCAGGCCCGCGCCGAGGCCGACGAAGCCCGAGCGCAGCGGCTGAACGAGCAAGATACCGAGACCCGTGCCGCCGCGAGCGGCCCGTCGGTCGACGCGAGCCGGGCCGCGCTCGACGCTGCCCAAAACGACGTCGAAGCTGCCGGCCTGGCTCTGGTAAACGCCGCAGCTCAGGCCGCGAGTGCCGCTGCCGGCCTGTCCGGACTGGACCTGCGTCCGATCACTCCAACCGACTACGGCCAGCTGAACGATCAGGGCTGGGCAAATCCAGCTAGCGGCCCCACAACGGATGTCTACGGGCCCAGGCCGGTCCGCCCCCTCCCGGGGGTGGGCGCGTTCCACTACGGCACCGACATTGGGGCGGGTTGCCTGGCACCGGTCTTCGCAGCCACCACCGGCACTGTGCGCGCCGCCGGAGCGGCCGGCAGCTACGGCAACTGGATACTGATCGACCACGGCGAAGGAGTGCAGACCGGTTACGCCCATTTGGCCGACGATGAGACCCTGGTCAATGTCGGCGATCGGGTCGGCGCCGGCCAACAGATCGGACGGGTCGGCAGCACCGGCCTGTCCACCGGCTGTCACACCCACGTCGAGGTTCGGGTTGACGGCGTCAGGATCGACCCCCAGCCGTTCTTCCTCAACCGCGGAATCATCCTCGGCGGTTGAGCCCCGCAGGGACCGGTGGCCGACGTGGGCGCCGAGCGGCATTTAGACTGAATTCTCGTGACTCGTCGTGTGATTCAACTGCTGATTGGCCTGTTCCTCTACGGAATCGGCATCGCGTTGATCGTGCGCGCCGCCATCGGCGTCGCCCCGTGGGATGTTCTCGCCCAGGGCATCGACAACCACACGCACCTCGGCTTCGGGCTGATCACGATTCTGCTGAGCGGTGTCGTACTCCTGCTCTGGATCCCCATCCGCCAGAAGCCCGGTGCCGGCACTCTGCTCAACGCGCTGCTCGTTGGCCCGTCAGCCGATGTTGGACTGTGGCTCATTCCGGCCGACCTCGACCTCTGGGCCCGCATCCTCCTGTTCGCCGCGGGACTCCTGCTGATCGCCGTCGCCACCGGCCTCTATATCGGGGCACACTTCGGCCCCGGCCCGCGCGACGGCCTGATGACCGGGCTGCACCAGCGCACCGGCTGGAAGATCTGGATCGTGCGCACCGGCATCGAGGTGATGGTGCTCGGCATCGGCTGGGTGCTCGGCGGCAACGTGGGAATCGGCACCGTGCTGTTCGCCGTCTTGATCGGCCCCCTCTGCCAGCGCACGATCCCCTTCTTCGCAGTCCGCCGCCCCGCGGCCGTTTCGCCGGTGCCCGATCCTGATGCCGAGCGCGTTGCCGGGTAGCTACTGCGCGGTGCGTTAAGCCCTCGTGTCGGTGCCGAGGTAGCGTTCAACGCATGGCAACTTGGCGAGAAATTGAAGCGGATGCTCCGCAGTTCGCAGCGCGGGTACGCTCACGATTCGACGCGGGCACCAACAAAACAATGGCCTCCCTGCGCCGGGATGGTGCCCCGCGGATCAGCGGCACCGAGCTCGTGATCAACAACGGGCGCATCACCCTGGGCATGATGCCCCATTCGCTCAAGCTGCACGATGTGCTGAGGGACCCGCGGGTGGCCATCCACTCGCCCACCCTCGAGCCGCCAGTCGGGCAGCCGTCGGAGTGGGCCGGCGACGCGAAACTGGCCGGGGTGCTGGTGGTGACCGAGCCGGAACCGACCGATCCGCCGGATACATTCAGTTTCGAGCTGCACGTACACGAGGTCGTGCTCACCTACATCGACTCCGACAACACGCATCTGGTCATTGAATCGTGGCACGAGGGCCGGGGGTGGGAGCGAATCAGCCGACTGTAGGCCCGCAAAACTGGGTGATCGTGCCCTCAAGAATCTCGGCGAGCGCGCGCACCGACTGCGCGTCGACCCATTCCGTGTCGGCGTGCAGGCCTTCACCGTCGGCACCGAACACCACACAGGGAATACCGGCTTCGAGAATAAGTCCGGCGTCGGTCCAGAACGGTTCGCCGCGCGTTTTCGCCGGGGCGCCGAGCACCCGCTCGGCATTGCCACTGAGCGCGCGCAGGATCGGCCAGTGCGGCTCGGCCTCAAAGGCAGCCCGCGCCACCAGCCGGGTCAGCTCAAACCGAAACTGCGGCTCCGTGCGCGCCAGCTCGGTGAACAGTGCCCGCAGCTCGGACTCGACGCGCTCCGGGGACTCGCCGGGCAGCATCCGTCGTTCCAGGGTGAGCACGCAGCGGGCCGCGACCGTGGCGGCATCGTCACCACCGACAATCTTCGACACCCGCACGGCACCGTGGCCGAGTGTGGCATGCGCCGGGGCCGAGTTCAGCTGCTGCCGCAGCTCGTCGAGGGCACGCAGCGCGAGCCCGGCATGCCAGATGGCATCCACGCCGAGCTCCGGCTGCGATCCGTGCGCGGCCAGGCCGGTCAGGCAGAGCTCGAACCAGGCGAATCCGCGGTGCGCTGTGGTCAGTTCCAGGCTGCTCGGCTCGATCACGAGGGCGGCATCGGCGCTCAATGTGCGCAGCACCTCTTCCGTTCCGATGCTGCCGAATTCTTCGTCGGCGACCAGCGTCACGATCACATCCCCGGCCAGCCCGACAGCGGATGCCCGCGCTGCCGCCACGAGGATGGCCGCGAGCCCGCTCTTGGTGTCGACGGCCCCACGCCCGTACACCCGGCCGGCGCGAAGGTCTCCGCTGAACGGATCGCCCGCGTAGGTGGCGACGCCGACCGTGTCGAGGTGGGCGTTGAGCATGAGCGAGCGTCCGCCGCCGGTGCCGCGTTTGATGCCGACGACCGAGGGCCGCCCGGGAACCTGCTCGAGCAGGGTGACCTGAAAATCCTGCTCGAGCAGCCATTCACTGCACCAGATTGCGATCTGGGCTTCACCCGCCGCCCCGGGAACCAGGTCAGGATTGACCGAATCGATGCGCACGAGGTGCTGCAAGATCGCGACCGGGTCGCTGGGAAAACGCTTCATCCCTCGAATCTAGGCCCTCCCCGCGGGAGCGGGAAAATCGCTGCCTCCGGGGTGCCGAAGCAGCACTTTTTCCGCTCTCGTTAAATTGGGAGGTGCTCTGGGTAGGGTGCAGCATGGGTATTAGATCGCGGTGGGGGCTGATTCCGGCGGCGCTGGTGAGCGCATCCGCTGTGCTGCTGTTTGCGCTGCGGATGCCGGTGGCCGGCTATGGCGTGCTGGCGGCGGCCCTGGCGCTCGCGTTCCTGATCCATCGGGCGCTGTTTCGCGATCTGCTGCTGATTGCCGTTGGGCTGGGGATCATCAGCACCATCTCGGTTGAGGCGAACATCAGCTACCCGAATATCGCCCTGATGGGCACGGTGCTCAGCCTGTCGGTGCTCGTGCCGTATCTGCTCTCGCGGTACTACTTCAAGGACCACGCGATCCGGTTTCCGATTCGCACCGGGCAACGCTGGACCCGGCTCGAACGCGCCTACCTGCCACTCGTAGTGCTGCTCGGGTACCTGATTCTGCCGAGCTACTTCATCGGAAGCGGCGCGTACCAGAATTGGCCAGCGGTGACCGCTCCCGATGAGATTGCCCGACTGTTCGTGGGCGTGGGCTTCGTGGGGATCTGGGACGAACTGTTCTTCATCTGCGTCGCCTTCACCCTGTTGCGGAGGCACTTTGCCGATTGGCAGGCCAATATTTTGCAGGCCGTGATCTTCTCGTCGTTCCTCTGGGAGCTCGGCTACCAGGCCTGGGGGCCGCTGCTGACCGTGCCGTTCGCGCTGCTGCAGGGCTACACCTTTGCCCGCACTCGCTCGCTCACCTACGTGGTCTGCGTGCACCTTTTGTTCGACGTCGTGGTGTTCGCCGTGCTGGTACACGCCCACAATCGCCAGTGGCTGGATATTTTTCTGTACTGATTGCAACTTTCAGGAACGCGATATATCGTGTCTTTCAATACACGCGATATAACGCGAGTTCACTCTCCTGAAAGGACAACCCAGTGTCATTGGAAAAATGGCTGGTCACCCCCGGGCAGACCAAAATCATCGATGTCGAATTGGTGCGGAAGCTCAAGGTCAGTTTGATCGGCGGCACGGTCGACATCATCGGCCACGACGAACCCGGCGCCCGCATTGAAGTGCACGGCGTCACCGGCAAAGACCTGAAGATCTCGATGGACGGCGACCGCCTCGAAATCGACCACCCCCAGTTGCGCTGGGATAACTTTCTCGAGGTGTTCACCTCGTTCCGCGGCACCGCCCGCGCCGAGGTGAGCGTACTGGTCCCGCGCGACGTCGCCCTGCGCTTCGGTGTTGTCTCGGCGGATGCCCTCGTGTCCGGACTGCGCAATGACGCCAAACTCAGCACCGTCTCCGGCGATGTCGTAATCGACGACGTCGAGGGTGACCTCGAACTCAATGCGGTCAACGGCGAGATCTCGGTGCGCAACCACGTCGGAGCACTGGCCGTGCACACCGTATCGGGCGATATCACGGCGAGCGGCAACATCCGTCGTTTCACGCTCGACGGGGTCGCGAGCAACGTGTTTCTCGACCTCGCGGGCACACCAGACCAGATCGTGACGAACTCGGTCAGCGGCAACCTCACGGTGCGGCTCGAGCCGGGCGTCGCCGCGCGGTACCACCTCAACACCCTCTCCGGAACGCTGCAGCTCGACGACCAGACCGTGCGCACCGCGTTCGGCAAGGGCTACGAAGGCTCCACCGGCACCCTCGACGGCAGCTGGCTCGACCTGCGTGGTAATTCGGTGTCCGGCGATATCTCGGTCGTGCGGCGGGAGAGCGGCGGCAGCGCGCCGGGCGGTGCAGCGTCGATGAGTGCAGCGTCGATGAGTGCAGCGTCAGCTCCGGCAGCATCCAGTCAAGCGGATGCCGCAGCGCCCGCCGCGGCCGACATTACCCAGGCAGACCCGGCATGAGCGCCATGTTCGCCCACGGGAGCCTGCGCCTCTACCTGCTGAGCCTGCTCGCGGAGCGGCCCCGGCACGGCTACGAGCTGATTCAGGCGCTCAGTGACCGATTCGGCGGAACCTACAGCCCCAGCGCCGGAACGATCTACCCGCGCTTGGCCAAACTCGAGGAAGAGGGCCTGGTCACCAAGCAGGCCGACGGCCGCAAGACCGTCTACGAGATCACCGATGCCGGTCGCGCCGAGCTGCTCGCCCGCGACGGAGAACTCGGCGCGATCGAAGACGAGGTGACCGACTCGGTGCGGCGCCTCGCCGACCAGGTGCGCAGCGGCGTCAACTCCGCCATGAAGTCCCTGCGCGCCGACCTGGCCTCCGCGGCCCGGCAGGCACGCGACGCAGGGTCGCCGGTTTCGCGCGGCTACGACGGCACGCCCGAGTCCTGGGATGCCCCGGATACACCAACGGAGGCCGAGGCGCCATCGTCGACCAGCGACGAGACATCCGCTCGCCTGGATTCACGTCTCGCCCTGCACGAAGCCGACATGGTGCTCAACGAGTTCCGGCAGCAGCTGCGCACAGACCTGCGCACGCAAGCGGCCCGCTCGGTTGTTCCGCCCGACACGGTGCCCACGCTGCGACGCCAGCTCGCCGACGTGCGCGCGAACATCCTCGCCACGCTGCACCCGTAGGCTTTTCGAGACCGCCAGCGCGAGTCGGTGGTGGTCTCGAAAAGCTCGACCAGCGGATGATTGTGCCGCCCAGGCCGCCCAGCCGCATCCGCTTAAAAAAGCCACCCGATTTGACAGGGGCCAGCTTAGGTGTAATGTCGTCCCTCGTGACACCCGAGGCGAACGCCCCAGTACCGGAAAGCCGATCACCCAAGCGGTGGATCATCGGCGATCCGCTCCCCACCGAGCAGTTGGACGGCCAGCTGCTACCCAAGCACCTCGCTCTTCCCATTTTTGCCAGCGACCCACTGTCGAGCGTGGCCTACGCGCCGCAAGAACTTCTGATGATTTTGACCCTCGGCGGGCTCGCCTTTTTGAGCTTCGCGCCGTGGGTCGCTGCCGTCGTCGTCATGCTTCTCATCGTTGTCGTGGCGTCGTATCGCCAGCTGATCAAGGCCTACCCATCTGGCGGCGGCGACTACGAGGTCGCCCACAAGAATCTGGGCGAAAAGGCTGGCCTGGTCGTCGCATCCGCTTTGCTCGTGGACTATGTGATGACCGTGGTCGTCTCGGTGGCCAGCGGCGTGGACAACATCATCTCCGCCATTCCAGCTCTCGCCCCGCTCCGCGTGGAGCTCGCGGTGATCTTCATCATTCTGCTCGCGGCGGTGAACCTCCGCGGCGTGCGCGAGTCGAGCAATGCCTTCGCTATTCCGACCTACCTCTTCATCGGCAGCGTGCTGCTCATGATCGTCGTCGGCCTCGTTCGGGCGCTGATGGGCGACGCCCCCGTCGCCGAGTCGGCCGGGTACGACGTGCAGGGCGAGAACCTCGCGCAGGCCGCGTTCATTCTGCTGCTGCTGCGCTCCTTTGCGAGCGGATGCTCCGCCCTCACCGGCGTCGAAGCGATCGCCAACGGGGTACCGGCGTTCAAACACCCCAAGGTCAAGAACGCCCAGCGCACCCTGACGCTCATGGGTGGCATTGCCATCGTGTTGTTCGTCGGATTGACCGCCCTCGCGCTGATCTCCAAGGTGCACTACGCCGAGGCTCCCTGCGACCTGATCGGCTGGGCCGAGTGCGCCACTGCGCCCCAGCGCAGCCTCATCGCGCAGGTCGCCGCTGCCACGTTCGGCAACTTCTCGATCATGTTCTTCGTGCTGCAGGCAGCGACAGCAGCGGTGCTGTTGCTGGCCGCCAACACCGCGTTTAATGGCTTTCCACTGCTCGGCTCCGTGCTCGCGCGCGACAAGTACGCACCGAAGTCGCTCAGCACCCGCGGCGACCGCCTGATCTACTCCAACGGTGTCGTGCTCCTGGCCCTGGCCGCCTGCGTGATCATGGTGGTTTACCGGGCCAACCTGACCGTGCTGATTCAGCTCTACATCATCGGCGTCTTCGTGTCATTTACGCTCGGCCAAACCGGCATGGTGCGGCACTGGCTGAAACTGCTCAAGAAGAATCCGCCGAACCGCGGGTCGATCATTCTGAGCCTGTCGATCAACGGTTTCGGCGCGGCGCTGACCGGTGTCGTGCTCATCGTTGTCACCATCACCAAGTTCACCCACGGCGCCTGGCTCGTGTTCGTGATGATGCCGGTGCTGTTCTTCCTCATGATGGGCGTCAACCGGTATTACCGAGACGTGGCCAAGGAGATCGAGGTCGACCCCGTCACGACGTTCGGTTCGCAGGGCGATCATGCCATCGTGCTGGTCGGCAAGATGCAGAAACCGGTGCTCAAGGCACTCGACTACGCGATCGCCGCCCGCCACGTGAGCCTCGAAGCCGTGCACGTCTCGATCGACACAGCCGAGACCAAGGAACTGAAACGCGCCTGGGTGAAGCAGAACATTCAGGTGCCGCTGCGCATCGTCGCCTCACCGTATCGCGACATCAGCTGGCCGCTGATCAGCTACATTCGGGGTCGCCGCGACGATCACGGCTCCGAGGTCATCACCGTGTACACGCCCATCTACATCGTCGGCCACTGGTGGGAGAACCTGCTGCACAACCACAAGGCCCGCCGGCTGCGTCAGAAGCTGATGATGGTGCACGGCGTCACGATCGCCCTCGTGCCCTGGCTGCTCGACTCGTCTGAGCTCATCTATGGTCGCCGCTCGCGGCCGATCCCCGGCCAGGATCGACGCGGTGAGCCGGTGCGATCCCGCCCGGTGTCGCGCCGTCCGCTCGCACCGCCCACCGGAGCCCCCGACGCGGCGACGAAGTCGAGCCCGGTCGTTGTGCCGTCGCAGTCTCGGCCGACGGCATCGCGTCGCCGGAAGCGCAAGTAGCGTCGGGCCGGCGCCCGGGACCAGCCAGCCAGCGGTATCCGCTCACCATGATTTGCGCGACCAGGCCGGGCCGGAGAACCGATCCACTATCCATTCTTACGGTCTGACCGGCCCGTTTGATCTTTGAGCAGCGTCAGTGGGCGGCAAGGCCCGTCATGCTAAACTAAGCTCTAGTTTTTACACATTCCGTTCGGCAAATCCCGAGTGTCTCGCGACTCGCTCGGCCTGGCATCGTAAGGGGGTCACGCATGGGGCGCGGCCGTCAAAAAGCAAAGCACACCAAGGTAGCTCGGGAACTGAAGTACTTCAGCCCGGATACCAACTACAACGCGCTCGAACGCGAGTTGACCGGGCATCCGTCCGATCCTCGGCTCGACGAAGACCTCGCCAAGTGGCCGGAGTATGAAGCGGACAAGGCCAAGAAGGCCACCGGTGGTGGCACCGTTGATTCCGCTGACGATGACGACGACGATCCGGATGACGACGACCGTTACGTCGACCACTACGCCACCGAAGACGAGAAGAAGCGCGCCTAACGCCGCCAGCGACCTCGGTCGCGATGCCTGGTGTATCGCGCGCTGCTTGGGGTGCACGCGGGTCGTGCTGCCATTTGTGGCCCGCGCGCTCGGCACGCCACGCGCGCGATCACCACGAGGCACCCCGTGCAGCAACCGGCCGCGCCGCTCTTGGCGCTCACGGACGCCCGTGCAGCAACCGGCCGCGCTGCTGCCACCCCGGGAGCCAACCGGGGGCCCCGGGCAACAAGCGACCGGGTGAGGGCCCCGGAGGCGGGAACCCTAGTTCGCGTAGGCGCCGACGAGACGCACGGCGCCGCCGTTGACGCCCTTGGCGCCCTGCTCGAACCCGGTCAGGTCGTGCTCGGCGCGCGAGACGCGGCCGGTGACCCAGGCGGGAATTCCGCTCAGAGCCAGCCGTGCGATGACCGATGAAGCGGATGCCGCATCCACGACCGCGAACATGCCGACTCCGAGGTTCCAGGTTCCTTCAGCGCTTTCGAGCGTTGACCCGGCCATGTCGCCGAGCACCCGGAACACGGGGGCGGGCGACCAGGTGGACCGGTCAACCTCGACCCAGGAGCCAACGGGCAGCACGCGAGCGAGGTTGGCGGCGATGCCACCGCCGGTGACGTGGCTGAGTGAGTGGATGGCGCCGGCCAGCTCTGGGTCGCCGAGCACATCGAGCAGCGGGCCGGTGTACAGTCGGGTCGGTTCGAGCAGAACTTCGCCGACCACGCCGCCGAGTTCGGCGGAGGTATCGGTGTAGCCGATGCCGCGCTGGGCCAGAATATGGCGCACGAGCGAGTAGCCGTTGGAGTGCAGGCCGCTGGAGGCCATAGCGATGACGACATCACCGGAGAGAACCTTCTCGGCACCGAGAACCTGGTCGGCTTCGACCACGCCGGTGGCCGCGCCGGCCACGTCATAGTCGTCCGGGCCGAGCAGGCCCGGGTGTTCGGCGGTTTCGCCGCCGACGAGGGCCGTCCCGGTCTCGGAGCAGGCGCGGGCGATTCCGGCGACGATCGAGGCGATGCGCTCGGGCACGACCTTGCCGCAGGCAATGTAGTCGGTCATGAACAGCGGGCGGGCACCGACCACGATGATGTCATCAACGACCATGCCGACGAGGTCCTGGCCGATGGTGTCGTGCTTGTCGATGGCCTGCGCGATGGCGACCTTGGTGCCGACGCCATCCGTTGAGGTGGCCAGCAGCGGCTGCCGAAACTTGGTGAGGAAAGACACGTCGAAAAGTCCGGCGAAGCCGCCGACCCCGCCCCAGACCTCGGGGCCGTGGGTCTTCGAGACGGCGGACTTCATGAGCTCGACCGCAAGGTCACCGGCTCGGGTATCGACTCCGGCCGCTGCATAAGACGCGTTGGAGATACTGGACGAGTTGTTGCTCATTCTGGTCTTCCCGGATCACCGAACGGTACCTGGCCCAGGCGGGCGAGGGCTTCTTCTTGCCGTGCGGCGGGTGCCAGCACGGCTTCCAGATCGGAATCGGGACCCGGGTCGCATCCGTTTGATGCGGCCGGCCGCTCGAGCAGGTTCTTGCCGAGGTGTTGCGATTCGGGCAGCGCGATCGGGTATACGCCGGTGAAGCAGGCGGTGCAGAGACGCTCCCGCGGCTGCTCGGTGGCTTCGATCATGCCGTCTTCGGAGAGGTAGCCGAGCGAGTCGGCGCCGATCGACTGGCGCACCTCGTCGACCTCGAGGCCGGTCGCGATGAGCTCGGCACGACTGGCAAAGTCGATGCCGTAGAAGCACGGCCAGGTGATCGGCGGGCTTGAGATGCGCACGTGCACCTCGGCGGCGCCGGCCTCCCGCAGCATGCTCACGAGCGCGCGCTGGGTGTTGCCGCGCACGATTGAGTCGTCGACCACGATGAGGCGCTTGCCCTTGATCACGTTCTTGAGCGGGTTCAATTTCAAACGGATGCCGCGCTGCCGGATGGTTTGCGACGGCGCGATGAAGGTGCGCCCGACGTAGGAATTCTTCACGAGACCCTGACCGAACGGAATGCCGGACGCCTGCGCGTAGCCGATGGCTGCCGGAGTGCCGGATTCCGGCGTGGGGATCACGAGATCGGCTTCGACCGGGTACTCCGCCGCGAGCTTGCGACCCATTTCGACCCGTGCCTCGTGCACGCCACGACCAGCGATCGTGGTGTCGGGGCGGGCGAGGTAGACGTACTCGAAGACGCAGCCCTTGGGGTCGGCCTTGGCGAACCGCTGGGTGCGCAGCCCGTTCTCGTCGATCGTGATGAGCTCGCCGGGCTCGACCTCGCGCACGAAGCTCGCGCCGACAATGTCGAGGGCTGCGGTTTCGGAGGCGACGACCCAGCCGCGTTCGAGGCGGCCGAGCACGAGCGGGCGAACGCCCTGGGGATCGCGAGCGGCGTAGAGGGTGGTTTCGTCCATGAACACGAGGCAGTAGGCCCCACGCAGCCGCGGCAGCACCTCGAGCGCCGTGGCCTCGAGGGTGTGGTCGAGGTCGCCGGTGAGCAGGGCGGTGATCACTGCGGTGTCGGTGGTGTTGCCCCTGGCCAGCTCACCGTCGACCTTGGGGTAGCGTTCACGCACGAGTTCGAGCAGCTCAGCCGTGTTGGTGAGGTTGCCGTTGTGGCCGAGGGCCACCGTTCCGCTCGAGGTGCGGCCGAGGGTTGGCTGGGCGTTCTGCCAGCTCGAGGACCCGGTCGTGGAATAGCGGGTGTGCCCGACGGCGATGTGCCCGAGCAGGGTGCTCAGCGAGGCTTCATTGAAGACCTGCGAGACCAATCCCATGTCTTTGTAGATGAGGATCTTACTGCCGTCACTCGTGGCGATTCCGGCCGATTCCTGGCCGCGGTGCTGCAGGGCGTAGAGGCCGAAGTAGCTGAGTTTGGCCACCTCTTCGCCGGGAGCCCAGACTCCGAAGACCCCACAAGCGTCTTGTGGGCCCTTCTCGTTGGGAAGAAGATCGTGATTTAACAGTCCGTCGCCACCGGGCAAGCCGCAGCCTCTTTACTTCTCGTTGAACGTGGGGAATTCGTCATCGGGGGTGCCGGAGCCAGGCTCAGCGGCACGCAATTCGCTTGTGGTACTGACACCGTTCGTGCCCAGTCTATCCGCGACGACCGACATCTTGGAGCGGCCAATGATTCGGTCGATCACGAGGGCCACCACCGCGCCGAGCGCAGTGCCGATGGCGACCCCGCCGAGCAGCAGAAAGCCGAAGATTTGCATCCGTTCATACTCCTCGGTCTCCGGGAAGGAGACGGTGAGAATGAGCGCGACCAGCACCCCTACGATGGCGCCGAGCAACATGAAATTGCGGTACCGCGGGGCCCGGTGCAGGGTCACGGTCGCCTCGGCGCGCACGATCTCGTTCTCGGCCGACGGGTTCTGGGGCTGCTCAGAAGAACTCACGCCTCTATTGTCCCATGAGCGGATGCGAGACTGACTCTATGAACTCGATTGCGGTACTCGGAAGCGCCAACATGGACCTCGTCGTGCGGCAGTCGCGCCTGCCCCGACCAGGCGAGACGATTTTCGGGGCTGGCTTCAGCACGGTTCCCGGTGGAAAAGGACTCAACCAGGCGGTCGCCGCGGCCCGGTTGGGCGGGGCCGTGAACTTTCTGGGAGCTGTGGGAGCGGATACCTACGGGAGCGAGCTGCGCGCGCTGATGCTGGCCGAGGGCATCCGTTCTGATGGCCTCGCGACAGCGGATGCCCCCACCGGCACCGCCCACATCTCCGTCGTGGACAGTGGCGAGAACTCGATCGTGGTGGTGTCGGGCGCGAACGCCGCGGTCACGACGCTGAGCGAGGTGCAGCGGGCGGCGATCGCGGAGTCGGCGTTTCTGGTGATGCAGTGCGAGCTGCCGATCTCGGTACTGGTCGAGGGGATCGCCGCGGCCCACGCCGTCGGAGTGTTCACCGTGCTGACCCCGGCGCCGGTCATGCCGCTGCCCGAGGGGTTTCTCGCCTCGGTCGACCTCGTGGTTCCGAACCAGATCGAGGCCGCCGAACTCACCGGGGAAAGCGACCCGGTGCGAGCCGCCGAGGTACTCAGCGCTGACCAGACCTGGGCGATCGTGACGCTGGGTTCGGAAGGTTCGGTCGTCGCCTATGACGGCGAGGTCCTCGGACTCGCACCGGCCCGGCCGGTGACGGCCGTCGATACGACCGCGGCCGGCGACACCTTCGTCGGGGCGCTCGTGGCGCGCCTAGCGGCGGGATACGTCCGTGGCACGGCTGTGACGCCGGACGAGATGGTCGAGGCCGTGCGTTTCGCGACCGTCGCGTCGTCGATCGCGGTGACCAGGGCGGGGGCGACCTCGTCGATGCCTACCCGCGACGAAGTAGAGGCAATCCTCGTCTAGCACGTTCGCAAAAGCGCACAAACGCCCGTTTGGCAACGAGACCTGAACCTCGCCCAGGGCCGAAGATGGCATCTCGCGCCATCAAGGCACGCCGCTAGTGCAGGGGCAGCACGGGCACGTGGCCGGTCAGGTCGGCGCGGGCCCCGGAGGCGTGGATGGCCCCCGACGCGACACCATCGGCGAAGGCGAGGGTGCCGGTGGCGAGGCCAAGCCAGGTGGCGACATCCATTTCGACCACATTGGGCGGCGTGCCACGGGTGTGCCGGGGACCCTCGATGCACTGCGTGGCGCCAAATGGCGGCACGCGCACCTCGAGGGTGTTTCCTTCGGCCTGTTCGGCCAGCAGTTGCAGGGTGTAGCGCACCGCTTGGGCGCGGATATCCCGGCTCGCGGCGCGGCCGCCCTCGAGCGCTGCCCGCACGGCCGCCCGGCCGGCTCCGTCGTCGATGCGCGCTCGTGCCATGGCTCCAGTCTGCCGGATCAGGCGGCGGGCGTGTACTCCACGACGGCGAGAACGATGTTCGGGCGAACCTGGCGGAGATCCAATTGGTGCTCTGGGTGAGCGCGATGATGCGCGCGTCCGCGTCTGGAATCAGCGCGCGGTGCAACGCCTCGACGGCGGCTTCCAACCGGTAACCGGGGACGCTGACGGGGACGAGAGTCCGGGATCAGGGGCATGCCCATATCCCAGTGCCGTGGCGGGCCCGAGGCATCGGGTAGCCTGAGACCGTGAAAATTCTGGTCCTTGGTTCCGGTGCCCGCGAGCACGCCATCATCACCGCGCTGCTCCGTGAGGAGCCGCGGCCCAGCGTCGAGTGCGCCCCCGGCAACGCCGGAATCGCGGCCCAGGTGCCGGTTGTCGCTCTCGATCCGAACGACCCGGTCACCGTGACCGACTATGCGGTGCTGCACAGCATCGAGCTCGTCGTGATCGGCCCGGAGGCTCCGCTCGTGGCCGGTGTCGCCGACGCCCTGCGCGCCCGCGGCATCGCCGTGTTTGGACCGGACAAAGCCGCCGCAGCCCTCGAAGGCAGCAAAACCTTCGCCAAACGCATCATGGATGCGGCCGGCGTTCCCACCGGCCGTGCCGTGCGTGCCGGCACCCTGGCCGAGGCCGAAACCGCCCTCGACGAGTTCGGCGCGCCCTTCGTGGTCAAGGCTGATGGCCTCGCCGCGGGCAAGGGCGTGCTGGTCACCACTGACCGCGACGCCGCGATCAGTCACGCGACCTTCTGGCTCGAACACGGCAGCGTTTTGATCGAAGAATTTCTCGATGGCCAGGAGATTTCGCTCTTTCTGCTCAGCGACGGCGAGAACGTGCTGCCGCTCTCCCCCGCTCAGGACTACAAGCGCGCCCTGGACAACGACGCCGGCCCCAACACCGGAGGCATGGGCGCGTACTCCCCGCTGCCCTGGCTCGACGCCCAGTTCGGCAGCGAGAACGCGTTCGTCGACGAGATCATCGAAACCGTCGCGCTGCCGACCGTGCGCCAGCTCTCGGCCGAGGGCACCCCGTTCGTCGGCCTGCTCTACTGCGGCCTTATTTTGACGGATGCCGGCATTCGCGTCATCGAATTCAACGCGCGTTTCGGGGATCCAGAGACTCAGGTCGTGCTACCGCGCCTGGTCACGCCGCTCTCCGGGCTGCTGTTCGCCGCGGCGACCGGCCTGCTCGGCGGGCTGCCCCGGCCGGTTTTTTCGGCCGACGTGGCCGTCACCGTCGTTCTCGCGAGCGAAAATTACCCCCAAGAGCCGCTCGTCGAGCGCGAAATCACCGGGCTCGACGCCGCCCTGGCCGTGGACGGCGTCACGATCGCGCACGCCGCGACCCGGCTCGTTGACGGCGCGCTCGTGTCGACCGGCGGCCGGGTGCTCAGCGTTGTCGCTGTCGGGGCCTCCTTCGCCGAGGCTCGCGCCCGCGCCTACGAGGCTCTCGGGCACGTGTCCCTGGCCGGCGCGCACTTTCGCACGGATATCGCCGCCCGGGTCGCCTGAGTCCCCGCGCCGGTGCCGTCCCCACTCGTGCCGTGCATAACTGCTGCAATTTGCTGACGGGCGCCAGAACTCCCCCGTCCTTGCGGGGGCGCCGCCCGCCGAGCAGATTTTCAGCAGGAGTTGTGTGCACTGGAGATGCGGGAGAATGAACGGGTGAGCCAATCTGAGCACGAGTCCCCCGCATCCGCTGCCGCCGTCCTTGACGGGTGGACGCTCGTCTACTCGGGCAAGGTGCGCGACCTCTACGTTGAATCAAGCGGTATCGAGACAGCGGATGCCGCCCCCTCCCTCGAGACAGCCTCACGTGTGCTCGTGGTCGCCAGCGACCGGGTGAGCGCCTTCGACCACGTGCTCGAGCCCGGCATCCCGGGCAAGGGCGCACTGCTGACCACCCTGAGCCTGTGGTGGTTCGACCGGTTGCGCGACGTTCCCAACCACCTCGTCGCCGACCATGAATTGGTCGGCAACTCGGTGCGCGAGCTGATTCCCGCCGCCGTGGCCGGCCGAGCAATGCTCTGCCGCACCCTCGACATGTACCCGATCGAGTGCGTCGTGCGCGGCTACCTCACCGGCAGCGGCTGGAAGGAATACCTCCAGTCTCAGTCGGTGTGTGGCATTGCGCTGCCGGCCGGCCTGCAGAACGGCGACCGACTGCCCGAACCCATCTACACTCCGGCGTGGAAGGCCCCGATGGGTCAGCACGACGAGAACATCTCCTTCGAGCGCACGGTCGAGCTCGTCGGCGCGCAGGTCGCCGCCGAGCTGCGTGACCTGTCGCTCGCCCTGTTCGCTACCGCCAGCGCGATCGCGGAACAGGCCGGCGTCATTCTCGCCGACACCAAGTTCGAGTTCGGCGCCGACCGGCAGACCGGGGTGACCGTGCTCGCCGACGAGGTGTTCACGAGCGACTCCAGTCGGTACTGGGATGCCGAAGCCTGGAAGACGGGCACCACGCCGGAGACCCGGATGGCGAGCTTCGACAAGCAGATCGTGCGCAACTGGCTCGCCGCGCACTGGGACGGCGCCGGCACCCCGCCGGTACTGCCGAACGAGATCGTCGAGCAGACCGCGGCCCGCTACCGCGAGTTGCTTGAGCGCCTGTCACGGGCCTGACCCGTCGCGGCGCTGAGGCGTCTGTCGGCGCACGACGCCCTGCGCGCCGCAACCGGCGCGGCCCGCAGTCGGCGCAGCAGCAGTCGGCGCAGCAGCAGTCGAGCCGGCCCGCAGTCGAGCCGGCCCGCAGTCGAGCCGGCCCGCAGTCGGGGGGAGCATAACTGCGCGGATCGCGGAATAGCCCGGGCGACGCCTAAGTTGTGCCTGCTGTGACCCTAACTGCGAAAGATCTGCTGGCCGCCGACACCGGAATGGGCGCCGTGACCCTGCGCGTGGGCAGCCTCGACGCCATGATCGCGTACTACCGCGACATCGTGACCCTCGACCTCATCAGCCAGGACGGCCCCGTCGCCGTGCTCGGCCGCGGTCCTGTTCCGCTCGTCATTTTGCAGCACGCCCCCGAGCTCAGGGCCGCCGAACCACGCTCGGCCGGGCTGTACCACACGGCCATTCTGTTCGACACGCAGGCCGACCTCGCCGCTGCGGTGTACTCGATCGGCACGAAATCCCCCGAAACGTTCACCGGCAGCGCGGATCACCTGGTCAGCCAGGCCTTCTACTTCACCGACCCGGAGGGCAACGGCATCGAGTTGTACTGGGACCGCGATCGCACACTGTGGAGCTGGACCCACGGCCAGGTCGAAATGGCCTCGCTCTACCTCGATCCGAACGCATTCATTTCGGAGCATATGTCGGAGCGGCCGAGCACGGGACACGCGATCGTCGGCCACGTGCACCTCTCGGTTGGCGATGTCGCCAGTGCCCGCGAGTTCTACGTGAACCGACTCGGCTTCGAGGCGACCGCGAACTTCGGCCCCTCCGCCCTGTTCGTCTCGGCCGGCGGCTACCACCACCACATGGCCATGAACACCTGGGAGAGCTCGGGCAGCGGCAAGCGCCGCCTGGCCCTCGGTCTGGGCGAGGTCAGCATTATCGTGCCCAGCACTGACGACGTGGGTGCCCTCAACGAGCGCCTGGACCACTACAACGTCGACACCCGTCACGATGGGCAGACCCTCCGCTTCGACGACCCCTGGGCCAACCTCATCCACGTGCGCGCGGCGGATGTCGCTGAAACTCCAGGCGCCCCCGCATCCGCCACGGACCCCGTCGCCATGCCTTAACTTCCCGGAGAGCAACGAGCGACGCTTCCGGTGACGTTCAGCGGGCGGCGCGGGCCGCCCGCCGGGTGAGGCCGTGCACGGTCGCCTGGTAGTCCTTCACGTTGAGCGGGCGACCGGGCAGCTTCGGCCGGGGCACATCCGCCGCACGCAGGCCGTCGAGCACGATCGACAGCTGACGCCGCCACTGACCGGCGTAGCCGTCGCCGAGACTGCCGAGCGATCCGACCATCGTGACGAGCACGGCGAGATCGACCGCGTCGACGTCGCGGCGCAGGGTGCCGTCCTTCTTCGCACGAGCGACCAGGCTTGCGATGAAGCCGTCGAACTCGGCGGCCGGCCGTGCCGACGGGTCGAGCTGGGCCATGCGCCGCAGTATCGGCGGCAGCGACGGGTCAGCGACCAGCCATTCGGCGACCCGTTCGGTGTAGACGACGAGCGCGTCCCACGGTGTGGGCGCGGCCTCGATTTCGCCGCGCACCGCGTGTAACTCCGCCAGGGCCAGGTCGTAGAGGGTGCGCACCAGATCGTCTCTGGTCGCAAAGTTGCGGTACAGGGTAGCCACGCCGACCTCGGCCTGGCGGGCGATCTCTTCGAGCGATGCGTCGACGCCGTGCTGCGCGATCAGAGCGCGCGCGCTGATGATGAGACGGTCGCGGTTCAGCCGGGCGTCGCGGCGACGCGGCGGCGTGCTTCGCTCAGCAGCCGAGGCAGCCGGTACGCCATCCTGGGGCTTTCGGGTCGGCGAGGTCATGCGGTCCAGTCTAGAACTTCGCCCTGTGCGCTTCGCCCCCGGTGTTGCGCCCGCCGCCGCAACGTGCGCACAATTTGAACAAGCCGAACGGAACCCATGACCCTCAAAAACAACACCCGCGAGTTCGACCCCGAGATCGTCACCGATTTTCGAGAGAAGATGAGCTATGGGACCTACCTTGACCTTCCCGTGCTGCTCGCTGCGCAGAATCCGGTCAGCGTTCCGGAACACCACGATGAGCTGTTATTCATTATTCAGCACCAGACCACCGAACTGTGGCTCAAGCTCATGCTGCATGAGCTTCGCGCAGCCACCGAAGCGCTGCGCCAGGATCAACTCGCGCCGGCCCTCAAAGGCATTGCCCGGGTCAAACACATCCAGCGCACACTGACCGAGCAGTGGTCGGTGCTCGCCACCCTCACCCCGACTGAATACGCGCAGTTTCGGCACTTTCTCGGTAATTCGAGCGGGTTTCAGTCGTACCAGTACCGTGCGGTCGAATTCGCCCTGGGCAACAAGAACCGCCGCATGCTGACGGTCTTTGAAGCGGATGCCCCGGCTCACGCCCTGCTGACCGACATGCTCGAGGCGCCGAGCCTGTACGACGAATTTCTCCGTTACCTGCACCGCGCGGGCTTCGACATTCCGGCCGCCATCCGGGGCCGCGACGTCACCGAGGCCTGGACGTTTCACCCCGAACTCGTACATACTTTTCGCGGAATTTACGAGAACGCGTCCGAGAATTGGGCCGCCTACGAGGCCTGCGAAGAACTCGTCGACCTTGAAGACAACTTTCAACTGTGGCGCTTTCGCCACTTGAAGACAGTGCAGCGCATTATCGGTATGAAGCACGGCACCGGCGGTTCGAGCGGCGCAGCCTTTCTGCAAAAGGCCCTCGAGCTCACGTTCTTTCCGGAGCTGTTCGCGGTGCGCACGGAGATCGGAGCGTGACCGGCCAGTCCGTTCATGGGCACTTTCTGCACGGGCGGGGCGCGGTCTATCGGGGCTTTCTCGACGCCCACGTGCACCTGGCCCTGATTGATCCGGGCCAGCTGGTCGATGGCGGCATCGCCCGAGTGATCGACCTCGGCGGCTGGCTGCCGGACGGCAAACGCGAAGACATGCCTGATGTGGCATATGCCTACCAATTCCTCACGGCGCCGGGCGGCTACCCGAGCCAGTCCGGTTGGGCCGAACCCGGTTGGTGCCGGGAGATTGCAACAGCCGCGGATGCTGCGGCGGCAGTCGATTTACAGGCCGCGGCGGGGGCATCCGTTTTGAAGGTCACGCTGAATGCCGTGGCCGGTCCGGTGTTGAATGCCGAGGCACTGACCGCGGCGGTCGGTCGGGCCCACGAATGCGGGCTGCCGGTCGTGGCGCACGCCGAGGGCGCCGGGCAGGCCGATCGGGCCTTCGCCGCGGGAGTCGATGCGTTCGCGCACACGCCGTTTTCGGAGCGCCTCGCCGACGATCTGGTGACGGCAATGGCGGCCAGCATCACCTGGATCAGCACCCTGGACATTCACGGCTGGGGCACGCCGACCGAAGCCTTCGATATCGCCAGTGACAACCTGCACCGGTTTCACGCCGCCGGCGGGCGAGTGCTGTACGGCACCGACCTCGGCAACGGGCCGCTCCCGCTCGGCATCAACCGTCGCGAGATCAGCGCTCTGCTCGGCGCCGGGCTGACCCCCGACGACGTGTTGGACGCCCTGTGCCCGCGCGCACCGCTCGGTCTGGCCCTCGCCGATACGCGGGTGACCTTCATTCCCGGCGAGCGACCACGCGATCCAGACGAATTTACCGAGTGGCTCGGCAGCGCCCGCGCCCTCACCCACTCAGAACTCGAGGTACTCGAATGACGCCCACCCTTGCCGGAGCAACCGGCCTGGACGCCCAGCTCACCTTTGCGCGCCGAATGGACCGCATCGACGGCCTGGCGCACTACCGCGGCCGTTTTCTCGGCACCGACGCCGATCCCGAGACCGCCAACCCCCGTTCTTATCTCGACGGCAACTCGCTCGGCCGCCCACTGCGGGCGAGCGCCGAACGCATCGCCGACTTTCTGCAGCAGGACTGGGGTACGCGACTCATTCGCGGCTGGGACGAGCAGTGGATGGAGTTGCCCCTGCAGATCGGCGACGACCTCGGCCGGGCCTGCCTCGGCGCGGCCGCCGGGCAGGTGTTCGTCGGCGACTCAACGACCGTACTGCTCTACAAACTTGCCCGCGCCGCGGTGGATTCACGTCCCAACCGCACCGAAATCGTGCTTGACAGCGACAACTTTCCCACCGACCGCTACATTCTCGAGGGCATCGCGCGGGAGCGTGGCCTCACGCTGCGCTGGATCGACTCCGATCCGGAGGGTGGCGTCACGGCCGAACAGGTGCGCCAGGTCGTAGGGTCACAGACCTCGCTGGTGCTGCTCAGCCACGTCGCCTACCGTTCCGGTTACCTCGCCGACATGAGGGCGATCACCGCCATCGCCCACGAACACGACGCCCTCGTGCTCTGGGACCTGAGCCATTCGGTCGGTTCGGTTCCGGTGCAGCTCGACCTCTGCGACGTCGACCTCGCGGTCGGCTGCTCCTACAAGTATCTGAGTGGCGGGCCCGGCGCGCCGGCCTTCGGGTACGTCAAGAGTGACCTGCAGGATGTGCTGACCCAGCCAATTCAGGGCTGGATGGGAACGCAGGACATCTTTGAAATGGGGCCGGGGTATCGGCCGGCCACCGGCATCCGTCGATTCATGAGCGGAACGCCCGCCGTGCTGGGCATGCTCGCGATGCAGGACACGATTGCCATGCTCGACGAGGCGACGATCGAGTCGGTGCGCGCGAAGTCGGTGGCGCTGACCGAGTTCGCGATCACCCTCGTCGACGAGTGGCTCGCGCCGATGGGCGTCACCGTGGCATCGCCGCGGGAACAGACGCATCGCGGCGGGCACGTGACGATCAACCATCCGCTCATGCGTGAGGTGACCAAGATTCTGTGGGATAACGATGTGATTCCCGACTTTCGCGCCCCAAACGGGCTGCGGCTCGGGTTGGCTCCGCTCAGCACGAGCTTCGTCGAGACCTACGACGGCGTGGCCGCCGTACGCGACGTGCTGCGCGGCATTCTGCTCGGCCAAAGCGGGCTGAGCCAGTAGACCGGCGGGCCAGGTCGGGCTCGACCTGTAGAATTGTAGTGATTTGCCACGACTAATAGCCCCAGACTGTATGCGGAGTGCCCTGTGCCAACGATCGTCGTCGAAGTAATGCCCAAGGCTGAGTTGCTTGACCCCCAGGGCAAGGCCGTCGCCGGCGCCCTCGGTCGCCTCGGTCAGACCCAATCAGCGCTGGCCAACGTCACCGGCGTGCGCGTCGGCAAGCGCTTCGAGATTTCCCTCGACGGTGAAGCGGATGCTACGACCCTCGCCGCCGTGCGCGAGCTCGCCGACACCGTGCTGTCCAACTCCGTAATCGAGGATGTCGTCGGCATCCACGTGCAGGACGCCCCCTCGTCAGCGGTCGCCTGATGCGGATCGGCGTCGTCACCTTTCCCGGCTCGCTCGATGATCGTGACGCTGCGCGCGCGATTCGTCTCGCCGGCGCCGACGCCGTAGCCCTCTGGCACGGCGACCACGACCTGCACGGCGTCGACGCCATCGTGCTGCCCGGCGGATTCAGCTACGGCGATTACCTGCGGGCCGGCGCCATCGCAAGCCTTTCGCCAATCATGACCGAGGTCATCGACGCGGCCAACAAGGGCATGCCGGTGCTGGGAATCTGCAACGGATTCCAGATGCTCACCGAGGCCCACCTGCTCGACGGCGGACTTATTCGCAACGACAAGGGCCGCTTCATCTGCCGGGACCAGGGCTTGCGCATCGAGAACAACGCGAGCGACTGGACCAACGGTTTCGAAGCCAACGCCGAAATCGTCATTCCGCTCAAGAACGGCGAGGGCTCGTTCATGGCCTCGGCCGAGACCCTCAAAATACTCGAGGGTGAAGGCCGCATCGTAGCTCGCTACCTCGGAAACCCGAACGGGTCACTGAACGACATTGCCGGCGTGACCAACGCCCGCGGCAACGTCGTCGGCCTCATGCCACACCCCGAGCACGCCGTCGAGGCCGGCTTCGGGCCCGACACCGACGCGGCGATGGCCAGCGGTATTGACGGCCTCACGTTCTTCACCTCGGTCATCGCGCGGACGCTCGTCGGCGCGTAGCCGCGCTGCGTCGGTTCGGCCAGATAGCCGCGCCCGCGCTCGCCTCATCACGTTCGGGCGCGGCATCCGCTTGGCGAGGCATCCGCTTGGCGAGCCGGGCAGCTAGCCGTTGGCGGCGATGGCGGCGACCGCGGCCAGGGCGAGGCCCATGCCGGCGACCTGCCAGCCGCCGACCCGTTCCTTGAGTACGAGCACCGCGAGCAGCACGGTCACGGCCGGGTAGAGCGCCACGAGTACCGACACCAGCGACAGCAGGCCACCCTGCAGCGCGTAGAGCAGCGTGATCGTGGCAATGACGTCGAGCGTCGCCACGAGTACGGCGAGGCCGAGAATCGTCAGCGGCGGCCTGCCCAACTGCCGGGTTCCAATCGCCACCGCGATGACGATCACGGATGCCACGGTGCGCGCCACCACCAGCGGCCACAGCCCGGTGCCGACCTCAATCTCGTTGGTGAAGATAAAACTCAGGGCGAAGCAGACGCCGGATCCCACCGTGAACCAGGCCACCCGGCGGGTGAACCGCGGAGCATTGGCCCCGGAAACGGTGTGGTCTTCGACCCCCTTCGGCTCGCGGCTCACCATGATCACCGCGACGATCGCCAGCGCAATTCCGGCGTAGGAGATGCCCGAGGGCCGCTCCCCGATCAGCACTCCGACAATGACCGGAATTCCGGCGACGATCACGGCGGTCAGCGGCGACACCACGCTCATCGGCCCCTCGGCGAGGGCGATGTAGAACCACCACATGGCCAGGGCCATCACCACGCCGGACGCCGCGCCGAACAGCATCGACCGCCAGGAGAACTCGCCGCCGACGAACGCGGCAGCGACGGCGATAATCAGGGCCGAGATCGGATACGACAGGAGGACGACCCGGAGTGCGGCCACCCGGCGGGACGCGATGCCGCCGAGAAAGTCGCTCATACCATAGGCCGCGGCCGAAACGAGGGCGAGCACGACCCCGATCATGCCGCAGCCGGGCGGTTAGGGCGGGGCGAAAGCGTGCGCATGGGTTCACGGTAGCAGCGGCCGGGTACGGCGATGCGCATCCACTTGTAGCGCCCGAACTTGCTGACCAGCCGGAACCGATCGAGCTGATCAGCAGCGCGGCCATCATCGGGATCATCAGGAACCCGGCCGCGGTTGCGCAACTGCAAGTTTCTAGTGATGCATGTTTCTTGGCGAACGCTCAGGCGTGCCCGCCGGGGGTTGTTCAGCTGCGGCTGCGACGATGGGAATGCCCCTGCCCTGCCCTGAGTTGAAAGTCACCATGACCCCGCGCCTGCTGTTTCGTTCCGTCGCCATTGCCGAAGCCATTACCTGGGCGCTGCTGCTCACCGGGATGTTCCTGAAATATGTCCTTCAGGTCGGGGAGCTCGGGGTGCAGATCGGCGGGTTCCTGCACGGCCTCGTCTTCATCGCCTTCGGCCTGACGGCCGGGTTCGTCGGCGTCAACCAGCACTGGGGCCCGAAGCTCACCGCGATCGCCATGGTCACCGCGATCATTCCGTTCGTCACGATCTCCCTCGACCGCGGGCTGGAGAAGAAGGGCCGGCTCGACGGCGATTGGCGCCGTACTCGCACCGATGATACCCGCGATCAGACCCGGGTGAGCGCCCTGCTCCGCTGGGTGCTGGCCCGCCCGGTGCTGCTCGTGACAGCCATGGCGGTCGCCCTGGTGTCGATCATGGCCACGCTGCTCACACTTGGCCCGCCCGGCGGCGCCAGCTAGCCTCCCCTCAATACGGATTCAATGGGGACGGGGCCTGTTCACAGCGATGGAGCGAAACGGCGGGGCAGGTCAGCCGAGAGTAGCGGGCTGCTGCGGGGTGATTCCGACGCGGGGGTAGCGGGCGGTGGCGGCCTTCAAGAGGGCAGAATCCGCTTTCTCGAGGGGAAACGTCGTCCCCACCAGCGCCGAAAACGGATGCCGATGCCAGCCGCCGCTCAGATAGGTCACCGCCTGCTGCAGATCGGCCGGCGTGTAGTTGTGCACACCGCGCAGCGTAATCAGGCGGCGCACCATCGACTCCGGGTCGAGCAGCACCGGCTCCCCCGGAGAAACGCTCCCGACCAGCACGACGACTCCGCCGATGCCGATCAGGTCGATGACGGTCTGCACGGCCGTTTGGGCACCGCTCAGTTCCAGCGCGATCGTCGGCTCGGCCGCACCGGTATCCTGCAGCGCGGCGAGAACGCTCGCCACCCCGGTCGGCGACTCGCCGGGCGCACCCGGGTCTGCAACGGCGGCCGCTCCGAAGGCCAGCGCGAGCTGGCGCCGCGCAGCATCCGGGTCGCTCACGACCACGCTGGCACCGGCATCCGTCGCCATGGCGCAGGCCGTCAACCCGAGCATCCCCGCACCGGTTACCAGCACCGTGGCTCCGGCCAGCGGCACCAAAGCGGATGCCGCAGCCAGCGCGGCGACGACCGTCGCGGTCGCGCAGGAGGCCGGCGCGAGCACCGACGCCGGAACCTGCTCGTCCACCACCACGATCGCCGTGCCGGCACACACCTGCACGTGGGTGGCGAAGCCGCCGCTGAGTTCCCAGCCCCGCTGCATCCGTTCGTGGCCGTATTTGGCCAGGTCGAGGCATTTCTGCGGGACTCCGCGGCGGCAACGGGGGCACGTTCCACAGCTCACGGTGACCGACCACACCACGCGCTGCCCCACCCGCAGAGGCATTCCATTTGCGGCATATGCCGGGTCGCCGGTCGCGACGATGCGACCGACCTGCTCGTGGCCGAGCACGAGCGGCTTCGCGGCCGGGCGGTGCCCCAGCGCCGTATGCACGTCGGATCCGCAGACGGTCGCCAACTCCACCTCGACCAGCACGTCGCCGGGACGCAGCAGCACTCCCGGCACCGCCACGCACTCCAGCGGCAGGCCTGCTCCCAACCAGACCATCGCCTCGGCGGTGCGCGGCAGCACGATCTCGCGGCCGAGCCGGTAGCCGCTCACCGGCAGTACATCCCCGGCAGCGGTCGCCAGCATCCCGTCCGTCGACGGTGGCCTCGAGTGCGGGTCCGATTTCGACATGACTACTCGATCGTTTCCTCACGCAGGCCGAGCAGCTCGGCGAGGTCGGCCACGCTGTCAATGACCACGTCAGCCCCGGCATCCTCCAGGGTCTCGGTGTCATGGGTACCGGTGCGCACGCCGACCACGAGTCCAGCGCCCGCACTCAGCCCGGAGAGCATGTCGCTGGCGGTGCCTCCCACGACGACCATCGCCGCAACGCTGGACGTACCGGTGCGTAATAAGGCGGTGAGCGGCAGGTCAGGATAGGGGCGGCCGCGACCGGCTTCGGCCGGGCACAGGCTCACATCGATCAGATCGCTCCAGCCCAGGGCGTCAATCAGCGTGTCCTGGGTCGCGCGGGAGAAACCGGTGACCAGGGCAATTTTCAGGCCGTTGTCGCGCAGCTCCTGAAACAGGTCGGACGTACCATCGATCGCGCTCACCCCGACCCGCTCGACGAGTTCACCGTAGGCGGTTTCAAAGGCTTCCGTGGCCGCCAGGGCATCCTCTTCGGAGTCGGTCAGTTCGCGAAAGACATCCAGCTTGGACTGGCCCATGGTTTCACGCACGAAGGCGACGGCCTCTTCCAACGCGTCGGCGGTGTCGGCGATGCCGCTGCGTTGCGCTGCCAGCACAAACGCCCGCTCGACGAGTCCGTTGTCGCTCACGGTGGTGCCGGCCATGTCGAAGACGACGAGTTCAACCTCGACGTCGTCCGGTTCGAAATCATCGAGGTCGAGGTCTGAGTCCAGGTCGGGAGAGAGCGGTGCAGTACTCATGAAATGCCTTTCAGAGAGGTGATCGCAGACAGTAGAAATGACGTGCTCGCCGAGACCGGTCGTCACACCGATTCCGGTCGTGGCCGACGCCAGCGCGGCCAGGACGTTCTGCAACGCTAGGCAGACCACGCCAACAGCCAAGGCGACCCGGGTAGCCGGCAGGTGAACGCGCCATGGCAATTGGGCTCCGTGACACTCGGTCACCGCGCGACCTGCCGGTGAACGCGCCAGCTACATCTGGCGCCGAGATCGACACTTTCGTGACATGCACAGTTTCGCGCCAGCCCCGAGCGGTACGGTGAACCGCCGCACCCGATCAAAGGAGATCCCCGTGTTCACGAGCCCCTACGCTCCGGTCGAGATTCCCAACCTGAGCATTTTCGATTTTCTGTTCGGCGATTTGACCGAGGCCGAGCTCGAGCGCACCGCGGTGATCGACGGGGCCACGGGCGCGGCACTCAGCTATCGCACCCTCGTCGACCAGATCACCCGAGTGGCTGGCGCTCTTGCCGCCCAAGGCGTCGGCCCCAGCACGGTCATCGGCCTGCTCTGCCCCAACACACCGGAGTTCACCGCCGTCTTCCACGGTATTCTGCGCGCCGGCGCCACGGTCACCACCATCAATTCGCTCTACACCCCTGACGACATTCAGCGTCAGCTGGTCGACTCCGGCGCGACCTGGCTTGTGACCGTCTCGCCACTGCTGCCCGGTGCCACGGCTGCAGCGCACGCCGCCGGCATTCCCGACGAGCACATCGTGGTGATCGACGGCGAGCCGGGGCATCCGTCGCTGGCTGATTTGCTGGCAGCGGATGCCGCAGCGCCGGTCGTGACCATCGTCCCGGCCACGCACGTGGCCGTTTTGCCGTACTCCTCGGGCACGACAGCGGCGCCGAAGGGCGTCATGCTCAGCCACCGCAACCTGGTCGCGAACGTGCAGCAAGCGCGGGACCTGATCGGCGTCGTGCCCGAAGACAGGGTGCTCGCACTGCTGCCGTTCTACCACATCTACGGAATGACGGTTCTGCTCAACCTCGCCTTCAAACAGCGGGCCGCCCTCGTCACGATGGCGAAGTTCGACTTCGTCGAATTTCTACGAATGATTCAGGATCATCGCTGCAGCTACGTGTTCATCGCGCCGCCGATTGCGGTCGCCGTGGCGAAGCATCCGCTCGTCGAAAGCTACGACCTGTCGAGCGTGCACACGATCCTCTCCGGCGCTGCACCGCTCGACGGCACCCTCGCCGCGGCCGTCGCCGCCCGGCTGGACTGCCGCATTCTGCAGGGCTACGGCATGACCGAGGTCAGCCCGGTGAGCCACCTGATTCCGATCGACGCGCCGCACCTGTCGCGCGCCTCGGTCGGGGTGACCGTGCCGAACATGGACTGCAAGCTCATTTCGACCGAAACCGGCGACGAGATCGAGGTGCCCTCAGCGGGGGTGAGCGAGCCTGGCGAGTTGCTCGTGCGCGGCCCCAACGTGATGCTCGGCTACCTGAACAACGAGCAGGCCACCCGCGAGACCATCGACGCCGACGGTTTTTTGCACACCGGCGACATCGCCACGGTGAGTGCGCTCGGCGAGGTGACCATCGTCGACCGCAGCAAGGAGCTGATCAAGTACAAGGGCTACCAGATCGCGCCGGCCGAGCTCGAGGCGCTGCTGCTCACCCATCCGCGCATCAAGGATGCGGCCGTGATCGGGGTAGCGGATGCCGACGGCCAGGAAATTCCCAAGGCCTTCGTCGTGGCATCGTCCGCCGTGACAGCCGAAGAGGTCATGGCCTACGTCACCGAGCGGGTCGCCCCGCACAAGAAGGTGCGGGCGGTCGAGTTCATCGAAGCGATTCCGAAGTCGGCCTCCGGCAAAATTCTGCGCAAAGACCTTCGCGCGCAGGAGCATGCCGCGGCGGTTTAGCCGCCACGATCGGCCAGGGTCAGCCGATGCGGATGAGTTTCTTATTCACGAATTCGCTGGCACCGTAGCGCCCGAGTTCGCGCCCCATGCCGCTTCTTTTCACCCCACCGAACGGCAGCTCTGCGCTGCCTGCGCCGACGAGATTGACGTAGACCATGCCGGCCTCGATACGGTCGGCGACCCGCAGTGCCTGCTCGGGATCGGTCGTGAACAGGTAGGAGCCCAGTCCGAACGGAGTGTCATTGGCGAGGGTGATGGCGTCATCCTCTGAGCCTGCCCGGTAGACGAACGCTACCGGGCCGAAGAACTCCTCGTGGTAAGTGTCGTTGTCCCGCGTGACATCGGTGAGCACGGCAGACGGATAGAAGGCACCAGACCGCTTGCCAGTGGTCGCCAGGGTCGCGCCCTGCGCGACCGCGCGCTCTACCTGCTCCTCCAGATGCTCAGCCGCGCCGAGCGAAGAGAGTGGGCCGTAGTCTGCACCGTGAACGGTCGGGTCGCCGGGTGACATCGCCAGGATGGCGGCCGTGAACTTCTCCGTGAACTCATCATAAAGTTCGTCGATCACGATAAATCGCTTAGCTGCGTCGCAGGCCTGCCCGCCATTGCGGAGACGACCTTCGACGGCGGCATCCACTGTGGCGGCCATGTCGTCGGTGCTCAGCAGGATGAACGGGTCTGACCCGCCCAGTTCCAGCACGACCTTCTTGAGGTGGCGACCGGCCACCTCGGCAACGGCCGCGCCGGCACCCTCCGAACCGGTGAGGGACACGCCCTGTACCCGCGGGTCGGCGATCATCGTGGCGACCTGCTCGCTGTCCGCATACACATTGATGTAGGCCCCAGCCGGGAAGCCTGCGTCGTGGAAGATTTGCTCAATCGCCGCGGCCGACTCCGGGCACTGCGACGCATGCTTGTGGATGATCGTGTTGCCGGTCATGAGGTTCGGTGCGGCGAAGCGCGCAACCTGGTAGTACGGAAAATTCCACGGCATGATCCCAATCAGCACACCGAGAGATTTGGAGCGCATGAATGCGGAACCCTCGCCGCTGAGAAGGGTGATTGGTTCGTCCTTCAGAAATTCCTGTGCGTTGTCGGCGTAGTACCGGTAGATGTCGGCGGCGTAGTCGATCTCCCCGAGCGCTTCGTCGACGGGCTTTCCCATCTCGCGCACGATGATGGCGGCCAGCTGGCCGCGGCGCTCCTCATGCAGATCGCCGACCCTGCGCAGGAGCGCGGCCCGCTCGTCGGTTGAAGACTTCCGCGACCAGCCGACGTGGGCCTCGTCCGCCGATGCTATGACCTGCTCGACTTCATCATCCGAAATCTGGGGGTAAGTCTTGATGGTCTCGCCTGTGGCGGGGTTGACAACGGCGTGGTGGCTCACGAGCCACCTCCTTTCACAATCGGGGTGATCTGCCGGAGATTATCGCGTAGTACGAGCCAATCATGGTCGCGGACTTTGTCAAGGCGAATGAGGCCAGTGAACATCGAGCCGGCTAGTTTCGTCGCGGAGTGGTCCTCCTGTTCTGCTGGTTTGTTGCGCTTATTCCGAGCTGCGCGAGAGAGCCCTTGAAAGCTGTAGGCGATGCAGCCAATCGGATAGCGCGTCTTCCCAGAGGTGGGGGCTTCTGTTCCATTCGAGTGTGTGCGGAGCCGGGGGCAGCGTGACGAGCTCGACCAGCTCTGTGTGGGCATCCGCGAACGCCTGCGACAGGGTGATCGGAACGGATCGGTCGCCGGAACTGTGCAGTACCAGCGTTGGGACGTTGAGGTCGCGGCCGTTGTTGATCCAGTTCAAATCCGAGAGGCGCATCGACTCCTGCAGACCGGTTGCCCGTCGCCACAAGGAGCTTCCGAGCGCACCCAGCGCCAAACGGGTAACGGGTGCCGGCACGCGCGCTCGACGGCCGGCGGCGAGAATCGTCGACCGCCAATCCACGACCGGGGCGATGAGGCACAGCCCGGCGATTCGCTTCCGCTGCTGCGCTGACCGGGTGAGCTGCAGAGCGATTATCGCGCCCATTGACCAGCCAACGAGAATGATACTTTCGGCGCCGTGGGCCACGGCGTACTCGAGGGCCGCGTCGATATCGTGCCACTCGGTCTGGCCCAGCATCGACTTTCGATCGCGCGAGCTCGGGGCCTCCTGGTCGTTCCGGTATGAGACCACGAGCGATGTGAGGCCGGCACGGTGGGCGACCGGAACGCCGCGCAGCGGGCCCGCCCTGCTCGCGCCCTGCCCGTGGATGTGGATCGCCCACGTCGAGGTGGGTGGCCGGTCGATGGGGGCATCGAAGCGGTAAGCGGGCGCAGGACCGAGCGCGGTCGGGATGATGACTGCGGTGAACGGCAGCCCGACATCCACTGCTTGCGACGGTACGACACCGCTCCACCTCGCCGAGAGGCCCGCTCGCAGCCGACTGCCGCGCGAGCTGACGACCACACGCGTGACGATGGAGGCACGCTCATCCACGGCAAGGACTCCCCCGAGCTGTGCGTAGCCGCGGCCGGAGTCGAACCAGATCGCGTAGTGCCCCGGCGCCCGTGTCGCCTCGTTCAACGACAGGGTCACGGTGGCAGTCGACGACGAGACATTATCGACCGCGAGAACGCGGAGTCGTTCGCGCCTGGGCGCATCCGTTCTCACGATCTGTCTGACGACGGCAAGACTCGCAATCATGAGACCGCTGGCGGCGAGACCCCCTGCGGTCAGCAGGTAGCCCAGTTTCACTCGGATGTCCGTTGCGCACCGATGCGCGTCTCGGTCGCTGTGAGCAACTCGAGATCCTCGTCCGTGAGCCGGTCGCGAGCACTCGGGTCGAACAGAAGAGCGTCACGGATCTCGACCAGCGTGCGGTGCACGACTTTGTCGACGTCGCGCGGTACCAAACCTGGGGCGTGGGGGTGAGACTCATCACGCAACTCAACGTGTTGGGCAGAGACCTCGATCCAGATGCGAGTGAGGTCGGGAAGAACCGCCTGCAGTTTCCGCCGGTCGATCGTATTGCTTACCCAACCCAGGATCGGCGGGAGCGATAATCCAAAGCAGAGGAGCAGAATCGCGGCCAGGTTCAGCACGTTGTAGGCACCCGCGAACAGGGCAAGCAGAGGCATCGCTCCGAAGACGTGCGCGAGATCCATGCCCACGACGCTGAGCGCGGTGAGGACGGCCGCTCCACAGCCGGTGCCCACGACACGGAATCCGAGTCGACGAGCGGGGGTACTCATGCGCCCCGCAAAGCGCAGGCAGATCGTTCCAGTCAGGGCCACGACGATGCCCAAATAGGTGAATTGGACTAGAGAGTAAGCGGCAGCTGCGGGTTGATTGCCGAAATCCCTCATGAACGTTCCCGAGGTCGTGGGCGCGTCGATGAAAACAAAGGTCGTCACCATCAGGCTGGCCGTGATGATGGCGCCGATCCGAAACGGCCTGGCCGTCGCGTGCGCGCGGCTCGGCGATGATGCTCGCAGAATGGCTCGAGACAGAAAATAAACGCCTAGGAGAAGGAGAAGGTTCGCGGGCAGGTCCGCATAGTTACGGCCTCCGAGGACCCCGTCTGCCGCGAAGTACACCGCGTCAATGTTCAGGGTCAGCGAGACCGCAATCATGACGGCGGCATACAGAATGCTCTGATCAGTGCGTCGACGGGTGCCGATCGCCAGCGCGCCCACGAGCCCCCAGAGTGCCACGGCGACGATCAATTGCATCATCCGAAAACTCCCTCGAACCCCTCGGGCTCTTTAGTGCTGGTGCGGATGGCGCTGGTCAGAAGGTCGGCCAGCGACTCTGCAGCGAATTCGAACTCGTCGCGAAAATCGGAACGTCCGAACGCGATTACCGGACCTTCCGCTCCGAGCATGCCGTGCAACGTCGGGTCGGCCACCTCGTCATGACGCAAGATCATGTGCGCTAACTCATGACAAACAATCTGCTGCCGATGATGTTCCGAATCCGTTTCGACGTGGAAGATCAGATCGTCGGTTTCGCGCGACAGCCAGAGCCCGCAAATCTCGGTTCCATTCAGTAGCGGCGAGGATGCGATCGAGATGTGGGTCTTTCTTGACTGCTCGACGAGGGACACAAGGCTCGGGATCGACACTCGGGAGGGAAGAACTAATGCCGTAAATGCGGCAACGGCTTGTTCCCGAGGGGTCCGGTCGCCCTCCGCGGACGAATCCCTAATTCTTTTTCTCATCAGATTCATAGATTACTGGGTTCAGAATTTCCCTGATCGACGTCTATGGCGCTGAAACACCGTTTAAAAGACAGCCTCTCCCCGAGCGGCCGGGTTATGGCTGGGCAGGCTCCCCTGCGTCGATGGAGACTTCGGCGATCCGCTTGATCGCGGCGAGGGTTTTCGGGATGCCATCGAGGGCCTGCTGGGTGCGGTCGGTGATCTCAGCATGCGCCTCTGCGCCGAACTTCTCCTCGAACATGGCGATCCCGTCCGGCAAGAACTCCCAAGACTCGGTGAGCATCGTGCCGGTCTCCGCGGCGGCGAAGCTGAAGCCCCAGCGCACGAAGCTGCCGCCCACCACCCAGGCAAACTCGCGACCGCGCTCTGCCGTCACCACCTCAGACCGGGTCTCCCAGGTCCGGTGTGGGAGCTCGTTGTGCCCGGTGAACCAGGCACCGACCCGACCGGCCTCGGCCTCGTCGTCCCACCAGCAGGACGTACAGACCGGGCTCCATTCGCCGGTGCGGGTGATGTCAGAGAGTAGGTCGTAGAGAAACGCGGCCGACGCCTCGACGATTATGGACTCCTGGTGGCTGAGGGTTCTCGTCTCATTCATGCATTTAACCTAATGGCGGGAGTCATTTCTGCTGCCGCCGGCTGCCGCCGTGCCAGTCTTCTTGCTTTCCGACCGTGTCCGCTTCGACTCCGAACGCCGCCAGCTGTGGCTGCTCGCGCAGGCTGCGCTTGAGCTCGGCAAAACCCGGGAAGCGGGACAGCCCCACCACGTGGTCCCACAACTCGACCGCCGAGTCCTCGGGGGGAAGCCGGCTGATCACCGGTCCGAAGAAGGCCACACCGGCGGGCGGCTCGAAGTGGATGATGGGCGTGCCCACGTCTTTTCCCGTCAGCGAGAGTGCCTCGTCCGTCTCCTGCTGGATCTCGATGTCCCATGATTCGTCGTCGAGAGCTTCCACCAGCTCGAGCGGTAGGCCCGCCTCGGCGAGGATCGGCTCCGCAAACGCACGCGTCCCGCGGAGCTCACGCACCTCGCCCTCGCTCCGATGGTCGTCTGGACCGGGGGCGGTGTCGAAGATGTGGGCCCCGAAGGCTGCGTACAGCGGCGCCATCGCCTCGCGGCCGTGCTCGGCGCGCGCGGCGGCGGCTACCCGCAAAAGCCGGAGCCCGGCGGTATGTCCTGCTTCGTACTCGGGAGGGAAGTGCGCGTCATAGTCGACGTGGGCGTTGATCAGGCGTAACGAGATGAACCGCCAGTCCACGGTGTAGTCGCGCTGCGCCTGCACCTGTCGCACCCACTTGCTGGTCATCCAGGCGAAGGGGCAAACCGGGTCGAAGTAGAAGTTGATGTCAGCGCCCATGCGTCCACCCTAGGTCAATGCCGGAAGCACGCCCAAGATGGACCGGGCGAGGTGGGCTCGACGTGTGCCTCGGGATGACGGATCGCTCGTAGCCCGCATTCGTTGTCGTGGTGCGTACACGGTAAGCGACCCGCTCCTCCACCTCGGGGAATGTCGTGCGAATGGGTTGGCGATCAGTGCCGACTGTGTCGCTACGTTAGATGAGGACGGGTTCGGGGCAACCGGTAGACTGACCGGGTCAAGCATCCGCTATCTCGGGGAGAATTCCACACGTGACCGCTGTTTCCAACACCTCTTCCCGCGGCGTCGCCGACACCGTTTCCAACGCCATTGCGACGCCGGAGAAGGAGCAGCCCTACGGCGCGCTCGGGCTCAAGGCCGATGAGTACGCGAAGATTCGCGAAATTCTGGGCCGCCGCCCCACGTCGGGCGAGCTCGCCATGTACTCGGTGATGTGGAGCGAGCACTGCTCCTATAAAAGCTCGAAGATGTACCTGCGCCAGTTCGGCGACAAGGTCACCCCCGCCATGAAGAAGAACCTCATGGTCGGCATGGGCGAAAACGCCGGTGTGCTCGACGTCGGCGAAGGCTGGGCGGTCACCTTCAAGATCGAATCGCACAACCACCCCTCCTACATTGAACCGTTCCAGGGCGCCGCGACCGGCGTCGGCGGCATCGTGCGCGACATTATCTCGATGGGCGCCCGCCCGGTCGCCGTGATGGACGCCCTCCGCTTTGGCGATATCAACGATCCAGACACAGCCCGTGTCGTGCACGGCGTCGTCAGCGGCATCAGCTTCTACGGCAACTGCCTCGGCCTGCCCAACATCGGCGGCGAAACCGTGTTCGACCGGGTCTACCAGGGCAACCCGCTGGTCAACGCGCTCTCGGTCGGCGTGCTGCGCCACGAAGATCTGCACCTCGCCAACGCCCGCGGCGTCGGCAATCAGGTCGTATTGTTTGGAGCCCGCACCGGCGGCGACGGCATCGGCGGGGCATCCATTCTCGCCTCGGACACGTTCAGCGCCGGCGGACCGACCAAGCGCCCCGCGGTGCAGGTCGGCGACCCGTTCGCCGAGAAGGTACTCATCGAGTGCTGCCTCGAGCTGTTTGCGGGCAAGCTCGTCGAGGGTATTCAGGACCTCGGCGCGGCCGGCATCAGCTGCGCCACTTCTGAGCTCGCCTCGAACGGTGACGGCGGCATGTTCATCGAACTCGAGAAGGTTCTGCTGCGCGACCCGACGCTCACCGCCGAAGAGATTCTGATGAGCGAGAGTCAGGAACGCATGATGGCGATCGTCACTCCCGAGAAGCTCGCGGGTTTTCTCGCCGTCACGAAGAAGTGGGACGTCGAGACCAGCGTGCTCGGCGAGGTCACCGACACCGGCCGACTGATCATCAACTGGCACGGCGAAGAAATCGTCAACGTGCTGCCGCGCACCGTGGCCGTCGACGGCCCGGTCTACGAGCGCCCGCTCGCCTACCCCACCTGGATCGACGCCCTACAGGCCGACACCGCCTCCGTGCTGCCCCGTGCACTCGACGGCGAGACCCTGCGCGAGCAGTTCCTCGACCTGCTCGGCTCGCCTAACCTGGCCGACCCGAGCTGGATCACCGACCAGTACGACCACTACGTGCAGGGCAACACGGCGCTATCCTTTCCCGACGATGGCGGCATGATCCGCGTCGACGAAGAGTCGGGCCTCGGCTTCGCGATCGCCACCGACGCCAACGGCCGCTACTGCCAGCTCGACCCGTACCGCGGCGCGCAGCTCGCCCTCGCCGAGGCGTACCGCAACGTCGCCGCGACCGGCGCCGTTCCGGCCGGGGTCAGCGACTGCCTCAACTTCGGCTCGCCCGAGAACCCCGAGGTCATGTGGCAGTTCCGTGAGGCCGTCACCGCCCTCGCCGACGGATGCCTCGAGCTGGAGATTCCTGTCACCGGCGGCAATGTCTCGTTCTACAACCAGACCGGCGACCAGCCGATCCACCCGACGCCGGTCGTGGCCGTGCTCGGCGTGATCGACGACGTCGCCCGCCGCATCCCCAGCGGCTGGCAGGACGACGGCCACAACATCTACCTGCTCGGCGAAACCCGCCTCGAGCTGGACGGCTCGGCCTGGGCCGGCGTGGTGCACGACCACCTCGGCGGCCGTCCGCCCGTCGTCGACCTCGGCAAGGAGAAGGCCCTCGCCGGCCTGCTGCACGCCGCGTCGAAGGAAGCCCTGATCGACAGCGCGCACGACCTCAGCGAGGGCGGGCTCGCCCAGGCCCTCGCCGAAGCCGTCATGCGCTTCGGCGTGGGCGCACGGGTCTGGCTGGGTGACATCTGCGGGCGCGACGGGGTGGACGCATCCACTGCCCTGTTCTCGGAGTCAGCCGGGCGAGTCATCGTCAGCGTGCCGCGCGAAGACGACGTAAAGTTCCTCGGCCTGTGTGCCGGCCGCTACATTCCGGTGCTGCGCATCGGCGTGACGGACAATACCCTGCACGCCCTGGAGGTGCAAGACGTCTTCACCGCGACTCTCTCCGAGATGCGCAATCGTCACCAATCCCGTCTCCCCGCCGCCTTCGCCTAACTCCCCAGCTCGCGAGAGCGCAAAAAGTGCCCGATTGAGAGGTTCAATCGGGCACTTTTTGCGCTCTCGCGAACCTTGCCAGGGGCTTGGGGTGTGGATAACTCTTGGGACTCGTTGAAGTTGGGTCACACTGTGGGCATGAATCGGTCTCACAGACTTCCACCGGACTTTGACGGACGTCCGTTCAGCACGGCCGAGGGCAGTGGCGCCGGCCTATCCAAGAAGCGGATGCGGGCGTCCGACTTGGCGCGTCCCTATCCGGCAACGCGCACCCCGCGTGGAAAGAACAACTCGGTAGACCTGCTCATCCACACCTACGCCCACCGCATGTCTGAATCAGACTTTTTCAGCCATGTGACTGCTGCTCGCGTGCACGGGCTCCCACTGCCGTACGCCGTCGAACGCACCCAAACCATTCATGTCTCAACTGAAGCACCCGCGCTGCGCGACCGGGTACGCGGGGTTCGCGGCCACCACGTCGCCCCCCAGACAGTTACCGTGGTTGACGTTCAGGGCCTGCACGTCACGAGTGCGGTCGACACCTGGTGCCAGCTGTCCACCATGCTTGGACTCGACGACTTGATCCGGATCGGCGACGCACTCATGCGCCGCAAGCATCCGTTCGCAACGACGCGCGACTTGCTCACCGCCGTTCGTCGCTATTCGGGACACCGGGGCGTGAAGCTCCTGCGCGAGGCGCTGATTTGGATTCGACCGGGCGTCGACTCACCCCGCGAGACCGACCTGCGGCTGCTGATCGTGCGGTCCGGCCTGCCCGAGCCCGAGGTCAATGGCCTGATTCTGGGCCGCACCGGCGGGAAACTTGCCACCGGGGACCTGGTCTTTCGCCGGTACCGTGTTCTGCTCGAGTACGACGGCGGGCAGCATCGCACCGACGAGAACCAGTACCACTGGGACGTTGACCGCCTCGACGCGCTCATGGAGGAGACCTGGCGGGTCATCCGCATCAACAAATCCCACCTCCGCAATCCGCCCGAGGTGATCCGCAGGGTGACGGTGGCGCTCATGGCCGGCGGCTGGCGGCCGTAAGCCGAGAGCGCAAAAAGTGCCCGATTGAGAGGTCCAATCGGGCACTTTTTGCGCTCTCGCGAGGAAGGCGAGTCGCTATTCGCGGCCGGCGGAGACCCACTGGGGGTTGAATGACCGGCCGGCGACGACGCGGTCGGCGAGCGCGTCCAGGCGCTCGACGTGCGCAGCATCGAGACGGATGCCCGCGGCCGCCAGGTTCTCGTCCACGCGCTCAATAAACCTTGAGCCGGGGATGGGCGACACGGCGACCCCGAGAGCGCGACCCTTGTCATAAATCCACGCGAGCGCCACCTGAGCCGGTGAGACCCCGGCCTCACGAGCCACCGCCAGCACCTCGTCGAGCACCGGCTGGTTGGCGGCGAGAGCCTCAGGGGCGAACCGGGGAAACTTGTGGCGACCGTCGCCGTCGGTGAGCGAGGCACGGTCGAAGAGTCCGGTGAGCCATTGGCGCCCGAGCGGCGAGTACGGAACGAACCCGACTCCCAGCTCGATCGCCGTCGGAATAACGTGCCGCTCGACGTCCCGGCTGATAATGCTCCACTCAGACTGCACCGCAGCGATCGGGTGCACGGCCACCGCGCGCCGCAGCTCATCACCGGTCGGTTCGGACAAGCCGATGTGGCGAATCTTTCCCGCCTGAACCAGCTCGGCGAGTGCACCGACGGTTTCTTCGATCGGCACTTCGGGGTCGACCCGGTGCTGGTAATAGAGGTCGAGGTGGTCGGTGCCGAGGCGGGCGAGACTCAGGTCGATCTGCTCGAACACGTAGGCACGGTCACCGCGGATGCCGCGCGCTCCAATACCGCCACCAGAGAGGATGCCGAACTTGCTCGCCAGCTGCACCTCATCGCGCCGGGTGGCGATCAAGCGCGCGATGGTCTGCTCGCTCAACCCGTTGCCGTAGACGTTGGCCGTGTCGATGAAGGTGAGGCCGGAGTCAACAGCATGCGTCACCGTGCGCAGGGCGTCATCGGGGTCGATGGGTCCGTAGACCGGAGTGAGCGACATGCCTCCGTATCCCTGCAGGCTGACCGTGAGGCCGTCGCCCAGTGTGACTGCGGTCAGGGTGGCGGGAGTTGTACTCATTTGGTCAGGATAGCGGCGTGGCGACACGATGCCACGCGTATTACGTCACGCGAGAGCGCAAAAAGTGCCCGATTGGACCTCTCAATCGGGCACTTTTTGCGCTTTCGCGTGAGGGACTAGAGGAAGGGCTCGTCGATGAGGGTTTCGGCTCGCTCCCAGAGACGCGCCGCCACGGCACGGTCGCGGGAGGTGCGGGTGGCGGGCTGGCGCACGGGGCGGCCACGGGTGAGCAGGCGCGGGCCGAAGTAGTCGCCACCGTGGGCATCCGGGTCGATTGCAGCACGCACGGTCGACCAGGCGCCGTGGTGCTTGCCCTGCGCGCCGACCACGGTTTGCGCACCGTCGATCACCCGTTTGATCCGCGAGACGCTGTTGACACCGGGAATGGTCGGAGTCAGCCCCGAAATGGAATATCCCGGATGTGCAACCAGGGATTGCACCATGCCGGCGCCGGTCGCCCGCAGCCTCCGGTCGAGTTCGAATCCGAACACCTGCATGGCGATCTTGGATTGCGCGTACGCCTTCCACCCGTTGTACGTGGCGGCGAGCTGCAAATCATCGAGGGACGAGTCCATCAGTCGGGAAATCAGCGACCCGAGCGACACCACCCGGCTGCCGGGCGTGCGGCGCAAGGCCGTAAGGGTGCCGGCGGTGAGCGCGAAGTGGCCCAGAAAGTTCGTCGCGAAGATGAGCTCGTTGCCGTCGAGGCTCACCTGCCGGTCGGCAGACGGGTGCACGATTCCGGCGTTCAGAATCAGACCGTCGAGACGCGGCAGAGCACGCAGGGTCTCGCTGACCTCGCGCACCGACTGCAGGTCTGATACATCCAGCTGCAGCACAGAAACGGATGCCCCGGGCGCGCGATCGCGGATGGCCGCCGCGGCGACATCCGCTTTCAGGGTGTTGCGGCAGGCCAGAATGACGTGCGCGCCAGCCCCAGCGAGTTGCTCACTGGTGAAATAACCCAGGCCCGCGTTGGCGCCGGTGACCACGAAGGTCTTGCCGCTCTGGTCGGGGAGGGAGCGCGGATCCCAGCTCACGTTGCTGACCACACGGTTCCCACAGCGCGGCGCCGAACGATCACGACGCCCGGATCGGTGCATGCGCGGTCGGCGGGTGCGGCACCGGGTGCGTCGCAGCGGGCACAGCAGTCTTAGCAGTCACAGTCGCCGACCCAGCCGGAAGCCCCGCCGCAGCCCCAGCGGCCCGTCCCACCACGACCGGCTCGCCGCCGGCGATCTTCACGTGGTGGTGGATCACCTCGGCGATGATGAAATTGAGGAACTTCTCGGCGAAGGCCGGGTCGAGGTGCGCTTCTTCGGCGAGCCCGCGCAGGCGATCGATCTGCATGAGTTCACGCGCCGGGTCGGCGGCCGGCAACCCGTGGGTGGCCTTCAGACGCCCGACCTGCTGGGTGAATTTGAACCGCTCGGCCAGCAGATGAATGAGCGCGGCGTCGATATTATCGATGCTCTCGCGAATGCTGTGCAGCTGGTCGATCGCAGCCGCGTCGGCTTCTGGGGGTAGTTCCTCGTGTACGGCCATGGTTTTACGATAATGCATGCTGCCCGCGTCAAACGGATGCCGCCGCCTCCCGGCCCCGCACCCCGAACCACCCGAGCCGCAACCGTTTCTGCGTGAGCAGGATGCCCATGAGCACCAGCAGCGCCCCGGTCGGTTCGTGCCAGGAGAACGTTTCGGTCAGCACGAGCACCCCGAGAATAACGCCGACGACGGGTGTCACGTAGGTCACCGTGGACGCGTTGGTCGGGCCCCACGCGCGCAGCACGTTGATGTTCCAGATGTAGGTGACTCCGGTGCCGAGGGCACCCAAAGCCAGCAGACACAGCACGATCGGCAGCGTCAATTGCACCGGGCTCCAGGCCAGCACGGGAGTCAGCAGCAACATAATGCCGCCGCCGATGCCGATATTGAGAAAGGCGAAGGTGCTGCCGGCGATCGGCCGGCCGCTCAGAAAACGACGCGTGTAGCCATAGGTGAAGCCGTAGCTGACGGCCGCGCCGAGGCAGGCGAGCTGACCCCAGAAATCGCCGGTGAGCGAGGAATATTGCCACGGACCGATGATCACGACGACGCCGAAAATGCCGAGCATCACCCCGGCCACCTGGGCGCGCGCGAGCTTCTCCACCCGAAACGCCAGCGTCGCCAGGAGCGCCGTCATGATCGGAGTGACCGCGTTGTAGATGCTCGCCAGGCTCGACGAGACGTACTGTTCGGCCCAGGCGAAGAGCAGGTGCGGAATCACGCATCCGGTGATCGCAATGACCAGAAAGTGCAGCCAGACCACGCCTTCGCGCGGCAGCACCGGCCCGTTGTTCACCCGCGGCCGGTTCACGAGCACGATCAGGCCGAGGGTGAGTCCGCCGAGCACGAGTCTGGACCAAGCGACCTGACCGAAGCTGACCCCGTCGAGCGCGATTTTGATGAACAGAAAGCTGGAGCCCCAGATCAGCCCCATACCGAGAAATTGCAGGGTGACGAGGGTCTTGCTGGCGGCAGGCTGTGGGGGCACGGTCCGAGCCTATAGTGGGCGTCGGCGCACCAGCGCCCCGCCGAGCTCAACGTCTGAAAAGCGCCGAAGAATGGCAGCGGATGCCGCACCCGGCCGGCGGGAATTCCCGCCAATAGGGGATCAACCGTCGCACAATTCGGTGATTTTCAGCGCGCTGAGCACCTCGTGGAGGGCACGAACGCCCCCAGGCCACTACTGCGAGGTATCGGCCCCGGCATTTCGTTCCGCGTCAAAGCCGGCCGCCGCACGGGTCGAACCCGGCGCGGCTCCGGGCGCCGCCCCCGGCAGATCCGGCGCGCTCCCGCCGTTCACGCTGCTGCGCACGCCGCTCTGCGGGCCACCGCCGCTGATCGTGCCGCCCGGCCCGGCCTTGCGCAGGCTCCGATAGGACACGAACCGGGACTCGAATGCGGAGAGGCGGGCCTCGAGTCCGGCGCGAACGGCCGGCCACTCATCGGCGAGGATCGAGTAGACCGCGCTGTCCCGCCAGGTGCCGTCGGCGCGGGGGCGATCCCGGCGGAGGATGCCTTCAAAGGTGGCTCCGATACCGAGGATGGCGGCGCGGGAACGCTCGTTGATGGCATCCGCTTGAATTTTGACCCGGCCGAAACCATTGTCGAAGGCGGTGCCGAGCACGAGCAGCTGGGTCTCCGCGTTGACGGCGGTGCCCCAGACGCGGGGGTCGTACGCGGTCCAGCCGAGGTGAATCGACTCGTTGACGACATCGATGTCGCCGAGGGTCGTGGTGCCGACGACGTCGCCGTCGTGCGCGCCGCCGAGCAGGCGCACTACGTAGGGCAGACTCTCCCACTGAAAGTAGGTGTCGGCCCATTGGATAAACCCGTCCACGTCCCGGCGCAACGCTGCCGGGCCACCGCCGAAGCCGGCGGCGAACACCTCGGGGCGAGCGATGGCGCGGTGCAGGTCGGGCAGCACCGCGCTGCCGAGCGGTTGCAGCTGCACAAAACGACCGGTCAGGGTCAGGGAATGGGGTCTCAGGGCGCTCACCCGCCCAGTGTGGCAGGTCAACCCCGAAACGGGTAGCGGCTTTAGTCGATCAGGTCGTGCCGCACCACGATGGCTTCACGGCCCGGGCCGACGCCGATCGCCGATATGCGCGATCCGCTCATGGCTTCGAGCGCGAGCACGTAGTTCTGCGCGGCCTGCGGCAGCTCCTCGAACGTGCGCACACCGGTGATGTCCTCGGTCCAACCGGGAAAGTTCTCGTAGATCGGCACGGCGTGGTGAAAGTCGCTCTGCGAGACGGGCACCTCGTCGATGCGCACGCCGTCGACCGAGTAGGCCACGCAGACCGGAATCTCGGCCAGGCCGGTGAGCACGTCGAGCTTGGTGAGCACGAAGTCGGTGACACCGTTGATGCGGGCGGTGTACCGGGCGATCGGGGCGTCGTACCAGCCGCAGCGACGCGGACGGCCGGTCGTGGTACCGAACTCGAAACCGTTGGCGCGCAGGTACTCGCCGGACTCGTCGAACAGCTCGGTCGGGAACGGCCCGCTGCCGACCCGGGTCGTGTACGCCTTGACCACGGCGATGACGCGGTCGATGCGGTTGGGTGCGATACCGGAACCGGTCACCGCGCCGCCCGAGGTGGCGTTCGACGACGTGACGAAGGGGTAGGTGCCGTGGTCGACGTCGAGCATGGTGGCCTGGCCCCCCTCGAACAAGACGGTCTTGCCGGCCATCAGCGCCTGGTGCAGCAGCAACGCGGTGTCGGTGACCATCGGGCGCAGTCGTTCGGCGTAACCGAGCAGCTCGGTGACGATCTCCTCGGCCTCGATGGCGCGACGGTTGTACACCTTGACCAGCATGTGGTTCTTCTGGTCCAGGGCGCCCTCGACCTTCTGGCGCAAAATGTTCTCGTCGAACAGGTCCTGCACGCGGATGCCGACGCGGTTGATCTTGTCGGCGTACGCCGGGCCGATGCCGCGCCCGGTGGTGCCGATCTGGCGTTTTCCGAGAAAACGCTCGGTGACCTTGTCGAGGGTGCGGTGGTACGCCGTGATGACGTGCGCGTTCAGGCTGACCTTGAGCCGGGAGACGTCGACACCGCGCTCCATCAGCGCGTCGAGCTCTTCGAACAGCACCTCGACGTCGACGACCACGCCGTTCGCGATGACCGGGGTCACTCCGGGGCTCAGGATGCCCGACGGCAGCAGGTGCAGCGCGTACTTCTCATCGCCGATGACAACGGTGTGTCCGGCGTTGTTGCCGCCGTTGAACTTGACGACATAGTCGACCCGGCTACCGAGCAGGTCGGTGGCCTTGCCCTTGCCCTCGTCGCCCCACTGGGCTCCGATGAGTACGATCGCGGGCATTTAGTCTTCTCCTCGAATAACAAAGGCTTCGGTCGGCGGCGCCGGGTCGAAGCCGGGGCTGCCGGTGTAACGGGCTCCAATGATGTCAATGGCGCTCGCATCGGCATCCGTCAAAAAAGCGGTGAGACGGATGACCTCGTCGGCCTCACCGATCTCTTCGGCACCGCGGCGCAGCGCGAACAGGGCGCGAAGCACCCCGCGGTTGGGTTCGTGGCGCCACGGAATGGGGCCGTGGCCGCGCCAGCCGGCCTTGCGCAGGGCGTCGAGTCCGCGGTGATAACCGACCCGAGCATAGGCGTACGACTCGAGCACACGACCCTCGGAATGGGTGGCATCGGCCAGCTCAGCCCAGGCCAGCGGCGACGTCGGGTGCACCTGCACCACAGCGGCGATCTCGCTCCACGCGGTTCGGCGAAGGGCCTCGAGCACCTCCGGTTCCGCGGGAAGAAGGGTCTCGGGCTCTGAAATCAAATTGTCGCCGGTCACACTGAATCCTACCAAGACCGCAGGCCGCCGCTTTCGGTGCGCTGCCACCCCTGTCTCGCGACCGCGCCCCATGTCTCGCGTCCGACATCTCGTGACCGCGCCCGATATCGGTGGGCGCTACGTACGGTTGCCGTAGCGAGCACCCACATCGGGCGCGCTCATGCACGCCAGACTGCTGAACGGATGGGCCAGGCTACGCTGGGCTCTGCTGCCGGGCCGCGACGCGCCAGCCACCGTTGACGAACAGATAGGTGGTCGACATGTTCAGTTCGGCCACCACCTCGCCGCGCCGGGCAATTGCTTTGTAGACGACGACACCGGCGTGCTCGCCGAGGCGAATGATGGCGGGCTCGTGAATACCGTAGCTCTCCCACGGCGCCGCCTGATCAAAGTAGGCGGTGACCTGGTCGCGCGTGATGACAGCGCCCGGCACGATCATCAACCCGTCGTCGGTCATTTCGCGCTGGTAGTAGGCGCCGCCCGTACCGCCCAGAATGGCCTCCCATCCGGCGTTTTCTTCGTGCAGCAGGCGGGCGGGTAGATCGTCAGTGATCGCAGTCATACCGTCACGCTAGCCCCAAACCGTCACCGAATGAAGGAAAAATCAGAACCGGTGCTGAACCACCCAGGAATGCATGGTGACGGCCGCGGCGGCCGAGGCGTTGATCGAGCGGGTCGACCCGAACTGGCTGATTTCGACGACGGATTCCGCGGCGGCGATGGCCTGCTCCGACAGTCCGGGGCCCTCCTGGCCGAACAGAAGCACGCAGCGCTCTGGGAAGCTGAAGGTCTCGATAATGACGCTTCCTGGCACGTTGTCGATCGCGATCACCGGCAGCGCCTCTGCGGCACACCATTGCACGAACGCGGCGACATCCGTGTGGTGCAGCACGTGCTGGTAGCGGTCGGTAACCATGGCACCGCGCTTGTTCCAGCGTTTGCGCCCGATAATGTGCACGGTGTCGGCGCCGAACGCGTTAGCGCTGCGCACGATCGAACCGATGTTCATGTCGTGCTGCCAGTTTTCAATCGCCACGTGAAACGGATGCCGGTGCTCATCCAGGTCAGCCACAATCGCGGCCATATTCCAGTAGCGATACCGGTCGATCACGTTGCGGGTGTCGCCGTGCTCGAGCAGCTCGGCGTCGTACCGGTCTTCGCTCGGCCACTCCCCCGGCCACGGGCCGACCCCGTAGGTGGAGCGTTCGGGGGAAGAGCTGTCGACGGCGAAGGTGGGGGCGGCTGGTTCGATCACTGCTTAACCGTAACCCGCCGGCCGAACCCAGATTCGGGCTTTCGGTGTGCCTAAATTTCGGCTAGGGTTTCGGCATGTCTAAAACGGATGCCCCCGCTCCCGATCGCGTGCTCGCCCAGGCTCCCATCACGGTCGCCTCCAGCCGCCTGCTGTGGCTGCTCGGACCGGCCCTCGTCGCCGGGGTCGCCTACCTCGACCCGGGCAATGTCGCGAGCAATATGACCGCCGGAGCCCGTTACGGCTATCTGCTGGTCTGGGTGGTCGTGGCCGGCAACGTGATGGCCTGGCTCATTCAGTACCTCTCGGCCAAGCTTGGGATCGTCACCGGGCAGAGCCTCCCCGAGATTCTCGGGGTGCGCATGAAACGGCCCACCGCGCGGCGGCTCTATTGGATTCAGGCCGAACTCGTCGCCATGGCCACCGACCTCGCCGAGATCATCGGCGGCGCCGTCGCCCTCAACCTGCTGTTCAACCTGCCGCTGATCTGGGGCGGCGTGATCACCGGAACCATCTCGATGATCGTGCTCATGGTGCACTCGCGGCGGGGACCGCGCATTTTCGAACGCGTCATCATCATGCTCATGCTCATTATCACCATCGGTTTCACGGCCGGCGTCTTCGTCTCCCCCCCCGATGCCGGCGGCGTTCTCGACGGTCTGGTTCCGCGCTTCGAGGGCAGCAACTCGGTGCTGCTCGCCGCGTCCATTCTCGGCGCGACGATCATGCCGCACGCCATCTATGCGCACTCCTCGCTCACCCGCGACCGATTCCCGGAATGGCAGGGCGTGGTCGCGACCCGCCGCCTGCTCTGGGCCACGAAATGGGACGTCACGATCGCCATGGCCATCGCCGGAACGGTGAATCTGGCGATTCTGCTGCTCGCAGCATCCGCTTTGCAGGGTGTGGACGGAACCGACACGCTCGAGGGAGCCTATGCGGCGCTCAAGGACACGCTCGGACCGATCGTCGCGACGCTGTTTGCGGTGGGACTGCTCGCGTCGGGGCTCGCCTCAACCTCGGTCGGCGCCTATGCCGGGGCCGAGATTATGCACGGCCTGCTGCACGTGCGCATTCCGCTCTTGTTGCGACGGCTGGTCACGCTGATTCCGGCTCTGCTCATTCTGGGCGTCGGATTCGACCCCACCCAGGCGCTCGTCCTCAGCCAGGTGGTGCTCTCGTTCGGCATTCCGTTCGCGCTGATTCCGCTGGTCTGGCTGACCGCGCAGCGCGGCCTGCTCGGCACGTTCACCAACCGCTGGTTCACGACCGCCGCCGGTGTGGTGTGCGCGCTGGCGCTGGTCGCCCTCAACGTGCTGCTGCTCGTACTCGTCTTCACCGGAGCCTGAGTTCACCAGAGCGTGAGCGGTTACCCTTAAAGCGATATGACCTACACGACCGGCGCCGCCGAGGACTACCTCAAGACCATCTACGCCCACACTGAGTGGCAGAGCGACCTGATCACCCCGTCGGCGCTGGCCGTGCGACTGGGGGTGGCGCCGTCATCCGTGACCGAAATGGTGAAGAAGCTCGCCGCGAGCGGGCTCATCACCCACGTTCCGTACGGGCCGCTGGCGCTGACGGATGCCGGCCGGCTGCGCGCGACCGCGGTCGTGCGACGGCACCGCCTGATCGAGGCCTGGCTGGTCGGCGAAATGGGCTACGACTGGGACCAGGTGCACGACGAGGCTGAGATTCTTGAGCACTCCATCTCGGATCGGCTGCTCGAAGCGATCAACGCCCGGCTCGGATTTCCTACGCACGATCCGCACGGCGATGCGATTCCGGCCGCCGACGGCTCGGTCGTGCGCGAGCCGTCCGTGCTGCTGGCCGAGGCCGCGGTCGGGCACGCCGGAGTCGTGCTGCGCATCAGCGACCGCGACTCCGCAGTGCTGCGCGAGCTCGCGGTGGATCTGATCGGACCAGGCACCGCGTTCATGCTCGCGGCGCCGTTGACCATCGTGCTAGCGGATGGCCAGAGCCGGCTGATCACGCCAGCTGCTGCCGCGTCCATCTGGGTCACCGCCTGAGGCACTAGCCAGCTTTCGGGAGTTTCGGCCGTCGTGCCGGCACGGGCGATTTCGGGTGGGGCCGCAGCATCCGTTTTATTGCCTGAGATGTAACCGAGGCGAAACCTCGCGCAGCTAGGCTGAGAGTCGACATGAAGGAGCGCCCGATGGCACGACGCGACGAAATCGAATGCTGGCTCACCGACATGGACGGTGTGCTCGTGCACGAGAATGAGGCCCTCCCCGGGGCCTCCGAGCTGCTGCAGCAGTGGACGGATTCTGGCACCCCGTTTCTGGTGCTCACCAATAACTCCATTTTCACGCCGCGTGACCTGAGCGCCCGGCTGCGTTCGAGCGGGCTGAACGTGCCGGAGGACCGCATCTGGACCTCGGCGCTCGCGACGGCAGACTTTCTTAAATCGCAGATGCCTGGTGGCACGGCGTTCGTGATCGGCGAGGCCGGAATCACCACTGCCCTGCACGAGGCCGGCTTTATAATGACCGAAACCGCTCCCGACTATGTCGTGGTTGGTGAGACGCGCAACTATTCGTTCGAGGCCATCACCAAGGCGATTCGGCTAATTCTGGGCGGCGCACGGTTCATCGCGACGAATCCGGATGCCACCGGACCGAGCAAAGACGGCCCGATGCCAGCGACCGGGGCAATTGCGGCGCTTATCACCAAGGCCACCGGTATGGAACCCTATGTCGTCGGCAAGCCCAACCCCATGATGTTCCGTTCCGCGATGAACAAGATCGGCGCGCACTCCGAGAACACCGGTATGATCGGCGACCGGATGGACACCGACATTGTCGCCGGCATCGAGGCCGGGCTGCACACGATTCTCGTAATGACCGGCATCAGCGACGAGGCCGAGATCAACCGCTACCCGTTTCGGCCAGACGAGATCGTGGCCGGGGTGCACGAGCTGCTCGTGACCGAACTGATCGAGAGCGACGAGCTCTAGCCTCTCAGACGCCGGGGCCGGCTCCCATGATGCTCATGCTGAGCGGCTCAGCCGAGGCCCGGCTGGCGAAGCAGTAGAAGTTGCGTGGACCGTCGGTCCACTGGTCTTCGGTGATCGGATAGCTGCCCTGCATCTGCAGGTTCGGGTAGGCGCCGGCGGCGTTCAGGTCCAAAATTCCGGGGCTCGTGCACAGCAGGTTGATCTGCGCGGCCAGTGCGGCTTCGCCTGGAAAGGCCGTGGTCGCGTCGCCGCCGAAGTCGCCGCGGAACACCAGCTGCCCCGTATGCGAAGCTGCGCAATCGACGACCGTGAAGTCTTCTTCCCACGGCGAGACGTAGGGTTCGAGGCATTCCCCGCCGAACAGGGTGTTCCACTCGTGCACGCCGGCCGGCTGTACCGCGGTAATCTCCGGCGTCGGAGTCGGCGTGGGAGTTGGTGTCGGTGTGGGCGAAGCGGATTGAGTGGGCGCCGCCACCGGAACCGGGCTCGCAACGAGCCGTTGGCCCAGATAGAACAGTCCAGCGAGAACGATGGCCGCGAGCAGTCCGACGGCGGTCCAGACCAGGCCGGCCTGGCGGGCACCGCCGGTACCCCGCCGGGAGCTGTGGCGGCTCGGCGGCTCGGTAGCTGTCGGCGCCGCGATCGGGGTCGCGGTGCCGGCGATGACGGTCGTGGCGGCCGCAGCACCGCTGGCCTCAGACTCGGTGGCACCGAACGTGCCCGGTGCGGTCAGCAGCTCGGTCGGCTGACCGACATCTCCCGGCGCAGTCAGCAGCTCGGTCGGCTGATCGCCGACGTCCTCACCGGGCTGAGAGCGGATGCTCGCCGCCGGGCCCTGCGGACCAGTATCCGTTTCAGAACTGGGCAGGTCGACGGTCGCTGCGGGGACTTCGGGGGCGACGGGCGCCGGCTCGACGGCGGCAACCGGTTCGGCCTGTGCCTCAGCGGCGCGGTGGCCTCTTCGCCCGAGCTCGTCCGAAATGGGTGTGACCGGAACAATGGGAGCGGCGGCATCCGCATCGTCAGCACCGGACGCCACCAGCGAATCGGCACCGGATTCCGCACCCGACTCGCCGACGGGCTTGCCGAGCTGCGACGCGAGCCAGTCGATTCCGAGCTCGTCGTCGTCTGGCGCCACTAGTTCAGCCCCAGGTCCTCAAGGGAGATCGCGGCGAAATAGGGGTAGCCGGCGGCTTCGATCACTTCGCGGGCACCGGTGTTGCGGTCGACCACCACGGCGACGCCAGCGATCTCGGCGCCGATCTTGAGCAGGGCTTCGATGGCGGCGAGGGGCGACCCGCCGGTCGTCGAGGTGTCTTCGAGCACGATCACGCGCTTGCCGGCGAGTTCGGGGCCTTCGACCTGGCGGCCCCGTCCGTGGTCCTTCGGCTCCTTGCGCACGACGAACGCGTCGTAGTTGGCGCCACGGGCCACGCCCTGGTGCATGACGGCGGCAGCGATCGGGTCGGCGCCCATGGTCATGCCGCCGACGGCGACGACGTCGGGAACGTCCTGAATCAGGTCGAGCATGACCTGCCCGATGAGCGGAGCGACCCGATGGTCAAGGCTCACCCGGCGCATGTCCACGTAGTACGTGGCCTTCTTGCCGCTCGTGAGAACGAAGTCGCCGTGAAAAACGGCCTCGGCCGAGATGAAGTCGATGAGTTTCTGCCGCGTATCAGTCACGCTCGCCAGTTTAGAGCATGGCTCACAGCCCCCAAGAGACAAGGCGGGGCGGGGTTTCGTGCGGGGTTGCGAGTTTTGAGCGAGGAGCAGGTGACCCTGCCACCGCCGATCCCCATGATGGAGTGCACAAGCGCAGCCAGTGAGGACGCAGATGGCTCGGTTTCGCAAACGGCCCTACGAGGGACGGATGCTCGCGCCAACCCCTCAACCTCACGCGAGAGCGGGAAGTGAAGTGGAGAAGCGGTGGGAGTTAGAAGGCGCGCACCAAGTTGCGACGCTCGATCTGACGGTAGCCATCGCGGCGAACCTCAACGACGAGGGCGGCGATGGAGACAACGGCAACGGACAGGAGTGCGATGAGGATGAACACGAGGTGCCTTTCAGAGGAGATGGAGTGGCCCGGCACGGAGGCGACATTGCTCGTGTATGACTCTTTTAGTAGACCACCAGCAACCGTGCAGCACAATCGCTTTATGTTGCATGAACTGTTTAGGCTAACTACATGGACGTGCAACGACTCGAACTACTCCGCGAACTCGCCGACCGCGGCAGCGTCACAGCGGTCGCCCTGGCCACCCACCGCACCCCCTCGGCGGTCTCCCAACAGCTCAAGGTGCTCGAACGCGAAGCCGGTCTGCCGCTCACCCAGCGTCAGGGTCGCGGCCTCGTGCTCACCGACGCCGGCCGCGCCCTCGCCCGCAGCGCAACGGATGTCGCGGTGTCACTCGCGAAGGCGACCGCCCTCTGGGACGAATTTCGAAACCTCGCCACCGGCGAAGTCAGCCTCGTCACCTTTCCCACCGCCGGCCAGATGCTGCTGCCCGGCGTGATCAAGCACCTGAGGCCCGGCCTCGTGCTCAATTGCGCCGATGAAGACCCCGAACTGAGCGACTTTCCCGCGTTCACGGCAGAGTACGACATCGTGCTGGCCCACTCGATGAGTGGGCAGCTTTCCTGGGCCGGCCGCGGCCTGAAAGTGGTGCCGCTGATGACCGAGCCGCTGGATGTGGGGCTGCCGGTGGGGCATCCGCTGGAAGATCGCGCCTGGGTGCGTCCGAGCGACCTGATCGGCGAGACCTGGATCGGCGTGACCGACGGGTATCCGTTCGAGCGCATTCTGCACGCGATCGAGCAGGAGGCGGGCGCGCGGCTGTCGATGTCGCAGCGGTTCGCCGACCTCGCCCTGATCGAATCGTTCGTGATCGCCGGGCTCGGCATCGCGCTGGTGCCGCGTTACACCTCCGGCGGCGGCCAGCCCGGCCGCCTCGTGCTGAAGCCCCTGCGCGGAATCGAATCCGAGCGCCAAATCGTGGCCCTCATGCGCCCCGACCGGGCCGAGCGCCTGGCCGTGCGCACCGTAATAGAAGCCCTGCAATCCGAAGCCGCGAGGGTGCAGCAGTCCCACACCGCCCACTAGGAGTCTGCTGAACAACTTTGGGTGTGGTTTCGCCTTTTTAAGGCGCGCCTGCCGGGGGTTGGCTCGTGGTCGTTAAGACTGGGGTGATGCAGGGT